>DATBIO010000040.1:0-33419 GCA_036556965.1 Vicinamibacteria bacterium | reverse complement strand
CCGGGCCGCCTCGGCGGGGCCGATCGCCGCCGCCTCGTCCGCCTCGCGCACGTGCAGCGCGCCCCGGTCCGCCTCGGAGTACACGGCCACGGTGGGGATCCCCATGGCGCGGCAGGTGCGGGCCACCCGGACCGCGATCTCGCCGCGGTTGGCGATGAGGATCTTGCGGAACATCGGGCTCCCGGATTCTATCGGGAATAGCCGGCGCCGCCCCGCCGATGCACGATGATGACGGAGTTGGGTCCATGAAGCTGGGTTGCCTCGCCCTCGGCCTGGCGCTCCTCGTCCCCGGGTGCGTTTCGATGGACTCGCCGACGGGTCCGCCGGAGGCGGCCGGGCCGGCCGCCCCGCCGGCGCCCGCCACGGCGCGCTATCGCGTGACCTTCGACGCCACCTGGAGCGCCCAGACGCACGCGGTGCCGGCCGACCCTCACTTCTCCCCTCTCATCGGAGGCACCCACGGGTCGGCCGTGCGCTTCTGGGAGGCGGGCGGCCTGGCCAGCGAGGGCATCCGCCTCATGGCCGAGCGCGGCCGGCAGTCGCCTCTGGACCTGGAGGTCGATGCCGCCCGCGCCGCCGGCACCGCCGAGCACCTCCTGCGCGGCGAGGCTCCCCGGGGCTCCCCCAGCTCCATCAGCCTCGAGTTCGAGGTCTCGCAGGGCTTTCCCCTGGTCACGCTGGTCACCATGGTGGCCCCGAGCCCGGACTGGTTCGTGGGCGTGGACTCGCTGCCGCTCTTCGAGAACGGCCGCTGGACCGAGGAGCGCGTGGTGCCGCTCGTCCCGTGGGACGCGGGCACGGATTCCGGGGAGGACTTCAACTCGCCGGACGCCCCCACCATGCCCCGGGAGCCGATCGTGCGCATCGGCACGCCGCCGCTGGGCGCCGCGGGCGCCGCCGCGCCGATGGGGACGTTCACCTTCTTGCGCATCGGGTAGACGGGCGGCGCGCGGAGGGCCGCTGGCCCCGGCGCGGGCCCCCGGGCCGCCCGCGCCGTCCCCTTAGGGGACCCAGCCCGGCTTGCGCTTCTCCAGGAAGGCGCGCATCCCCTCCTGGCCCTCCGCGGAGACGCGCACGTCGGCGATGCGCTCCACCGTGTAGCGCTGCACGTCCTCCACCCGCCGCCACGCCACCTCGCGGATGAGGGCCTTGGCTTCCGCCACCGCGCGCGGGCCGGCCTTGAGCAGCTCGTGCACGCGGCCGTCGACCACGGCGTCGAGGTCGCTCTCCGGCACCGCCGCGCGCACCAGCCCGATCTCCGCCGCGCGCACGGCCTCGAAGCGCTCGCCGGTGAGGAAGAGCTCCCGTGCCGCCGACTCGCCGATCTTGCTCACCACGTAGGGGCTGATGACGGCGGGCACGATCCCGAGGCGGACCTCGGTGAAGCCGAACTGCGTGCCCAGGGCGGCCACCGGCACGTCGCAGGCCGCCACCAGCCCCGCTCCTCCGCCGAGGGCCGCCCCGTGCACGCGCGCCACCACCGGCTTGGGCGACTCGTACACGGTGAAGAAGAGGTCGGCCAGGGCCTGGGCCTCGCGCAGGTTCTCGTCGCGCGAGAAGGAGGCCATGGCGCGCATCCATTCCAGGTCCGCCCCCGCGCAGAAGGCGGGCCCCCGTCCTCCCAGCACGATCACGCGCACGGCGTCCACCGTGCGCAGGTCGAAGAGGGTCTTGCGCAGCTCCGTCACCATGAGGCCGTCGAAGGCGTTGCGCTGGTCGGGGCGGTTCAGCCACACGCGCGCCACCCGTCCGTCGAGCTCGAGCTGGAGGCGTTCCAGGGTCATGCCCTCACATCCGGAATACGCCGAAGCGCGGCGGGCCGATGGGGGCGTTGAGGGCGGCGGAGAGGCCCAGGGCCAGCACGGTGCGGGTGTCGCCGGGGGCGATGATGCCGTCGTCCCACAGCCGCCCCGTCGAATGGTAGGGGCTCCCCTCCTCCTCGTACTTGGCCAGGATGGGGGCCCGCACCGCCTCCACCTCCTCCGCGCTCAGGGGCCGGCCCTGGCGCGCCCGCTGCTCGATCTTGACCTGGCCCAGCACGGACGCGGCCTGCTCTCCTCCCATCACCGAGATGCGCGCGTTGGGCCACATCCAGAGCTGGCGCGGCTGGTAGGCGCGCCCGCACATGCCGTAGTTCCCGGCCCCGAAGCTCCCTCCCATGATGACCGTGAACTTGGGCACCTGGGCGTTGGCCACCGCGTGCACCATCTTGGCCCCGTCCTTGGCGATGCCCCCCTGCTCGTACTGCTTGCCCACCATGAAGCCGGTGATGTTCTGGAGGAACACCAGGGGGACCCGCCGCTGGCAGCACATCACGATGAAGTGGGTGGCCTTGAGCGCGCTCTCCGAGAAGAGCACGCCGTTGTTGGCCAGGATGCCCACCGGGTAGCCCATGATGCGCGCGAGCCCGCACACCAGCGTGGGGCCGTAGCGCGTCTTGAACTCGTGGAAGCGGCTGCCGTCCACCACGCGCGCGATGACCTCGTGCACGTCGTAGGCCTTGCGCACGCTGCGGGGGACGATGCCGCCGATCTCGCGCGGGTCGTGGGCGGGGTCCTCGGGGGGGGCGACGTCCCAGGGGGGCTCCTTGCGCCCGGTGAAGCCGTCCGCGATCTCGCGCGCCAGCTCGAGGGCGTGCGCTTCGTCGAGGGCGTAGTGGTCGGCCACCCCGCTGATGCGCGTGTGCACGTCGGCCCCGCCCAGCTCCTCCGCCGTGACCTCCTCGCCGGTGGCCGCCTTCACCAGGGGCGGTCCGCCCAGGAAGATGGTGCCGCGGTCCTTCACGATGACCGCCTCGTCGCTCATGGCGGGCACGTAGGCCCCGCCCGCGGTGCAGGAGCCGAGGACCACGCTCACCTGCGGGATGCCGGCCGCGCTCAGCCGCGCCTCGTTGTAGAAGATGCGGCCGAAGTGGTCGCGGTCGGGGAAGACCTGGTCCTGGAGGGGCAGGAAGGCCCCGCCGGAGTCCACGAGGTACACGCACGGCAGCCGGTTCTCCTCCGCGATCTCCTGGGCGCGCAGGTGCTTCTTCACCGTGATGGGGAAGTAGGTGCCGCCCTTCACGGTGGGGTCGTTGGCGACCACCATCACCTCGCGCCCGCGCACGCGCCCGATGCCCGTCACCATGCCCGCCGCGGGCGCCGCCCCCTCGTAGAGGCCCCACCCGGCGAGGGCGCCGATCTCGAGGAAGGGAGTGCCGGGATCGAGCAGCGCCTCGACACGCTCACGCGCGAGGAGCTTCCCCTGCTCGCGCGCGCGCCGTACCGCCTCCTCCCCACCCCCCGCCCGCACCTGGGCCAGCCGCGCGCGCAGCTCCTCCTCCAGGCCGTCCATGTGGGCGCGGTTCTCGCGGAACTCGGCGGCCTCCGTATCGACGTGGCTCTCGATCACGCTCATGGCATGCAAGGGGCGCGGCGCATTGTGCCACAGCGTATCAGCGCCGACCCGCCCGCTGCGATGAGGCTCAGCGACTTACGGATGTCATGCCCTGGCATGCTCCCTGCACTCGCTGACGGCAGAGCATCGTTCGGCCAAGAACTCTGGGAGGGACTCATGCAGCAGAAGGACGGCCTGAAGAAGGACAAGGACATGAACATGCCGCAGGGCGGCTCGGGCAACGTGGGCTCGCAGAGCGGGCGCTCGGACCTGGGCAACCCCGGCTCGACGGGCAGCCAGGACACGGGCAGCAGCTACGGCACGGGCCGCGACGACGTGAGCGGCGGCAGCCGGGACGTCCCGGTGTCGGGCAAGTCCGACCTGGGTCGCGACAAGGACCGCGACCGGGACAAGGACCGGGGCACGGGCGAGGAGCTCTAGCCCTTCGCGCCGGGCTCCACGGCGGCCGCAGCACGCGCTGCGGCCGCTGCTTCTTCTCCGGTCCGGGCGCCCCTCGCCTCGGGCGCGCCCGCAACGAGCCCCCGGTCAGCCGCCCCGCGCGTACCAGATGGAGCCGGGCGTCTCGTAGCTGAATCCCTCTCCCCAAACGGCATGCGCGGCCCCGCGTCCGTCCACGTCCAGCTCGAAGTAGTCCCCGAAGGGGAAGCGGAAGCCCTCGGGCTGGATGTAGGGGAAGCCCGGCACGAAGGTGGAGAGGTCGGACTCCGCCGACCACGTCTCCCCGCCGTCGGAGGACCTCCGCGCATGCACGTTCCATGCTCCGGTGCGCGCGTCCATCCACGCGATGCGCACGTCACCCACCGCGGCCGCGGCCACGGCGGGAAAGGCGTGGGGCGTGCCCGCGGCCGCGGCCGAGACGTCGCGCCGCGCAGACCACGTCGCGCCCGCGTCCGCCGAGCGCGAGAAGAAGACGCGCTCCGGGCCGCGGTCCACCGTCCCCGCGTTCCACAGCACGTAGAGCACGCCGCCCGCGTCGACGCCGAGCGCCATCTGCGCCCCCAGGTAGGCCCAGGCGCAGTCGAAGGCGGAGCAGTCGGGAGGCGCGGCGGAGACGTCCACCACGCGGTTCGACCAGGTGGCGCCGCCGTCCAGCGAGCCGCTGACGAAGAGGTTGACCTTGCCCTTGGCGCCCCCGTTCCGCTCGTAGCCCGCCCAGGCGAAGAAGGCGTTGCCGGCGGGATCGACGACCCCGCCGGAAGCCAGGGCCCAGCCCAGCTTGCCGTTCGGGTTGACGTTCACGGCGGTGAAGGTCCGTCCCCCGTCGTGAGACGCCGCGACCCAGATCTTGGTGGCGTGGTTGAACCCGACGTACACGTCGTCCCCGCGCACGGCCAGGATGGGCTTGTCCGTTCCCGCGTTGGTGCGGTCGGCCACCACGACCGTCCAGCTGTCGCCGAAGTCGTCCGAGCGGGCCACCACCGTGTCGCTCTTGCCGTTCTGCAGCCAGGCCGCGAACACCGTGCGGCCGTCCACGGGATCGACGGTGATCTGCGCGTCCCACTGCCCGGTTCCGGGAGGGGCGATGAGCCGCGGAGCGCCCCAGGACGCGCCCCCGTCCGCGCTCTTCTGCAGGATCATGGTCGGACTGGGGCACGTCGCGCAGCCCGGGACCCCGCCGTACTGCGGATAGAGCACGTACACGTTGCCGAAGTGGTCGGCGGCCAGGGCGGGCTCCCACTGGTCGCCCGCGGTGTGCCCCAGACGCACCTGGGGGCTGAATCCCCCGGGCGGTGCCGCGGGCGTGTTCACGCCCGTGGCCACGGCGGCGCGCACCACCGGGGCTTCCACGCGGGGCGAGCGCTTGCTCCGCAGCGCCGGAGGCGGGGGACCGAGCGCGGACACGGCCGTCGACGCCGCCATCAGGCTGGCGCCCGCCGCGACGGATGCGCGGAACATTGCACCTCCTCGGAGGCACGCACCTTAGCACGAGGCTCAGTCGTAGTGCTTCACCCGGGGCCAGACCTCCGCCAGCGGCCGGCGCAGGCCGCGGGCCACGAAGATGGGCAGGTCGCGCTCGTAGGGCATGCAGTACCGGCACGCGGTGCGTCCCGCCTCCTCCACGGAGGCGAAGGCCGCGCGGTGATCGGGGGCGTCGCCGCCCAGGATGATGACCGGACCCTGCCCCCCGCCCCGCGGACCCCAAAGCCAGTAGCTGTTGTGGCCCGAGATCACGGGAGGGAGGCCGAGGTCGCGGCCGAAGTGCTCGAGGGCGCCCGCCTCTCCGTAGTTCTGGGCGAAGACCACGGCCGTGGCCTGCTCCTGCGGGGAGAGGCGGCCGTGCACCTCGGCCACCGCCTGGGCCATCTCCTCCCACCCGAACATGTCCGCGAAGTGCTGCGGCAGCTCGCCGACCGACTTCCTCTCCTCGCTGGCCGGGGCGAGGCCGAGGGCCCGTGCGTAGGCGATGTAGGTCTCGACCGGGAAGAGCGCCGCGGCCAGGGGGGCGAACAGGGCGCCGCTCGCCAGGAGCACGGCCAGGAGCACGCGGGGCAGCCAGCGCCACGCGCGGCGGCGCGCGGCGAAGGACTCGAGCGCCACCGCGCCCGCCGCGAAGAGCGGGGGAAAGGCCGGGGAGATGTACTGCGTGCGGCTGGTGCCCGGGAGGGCCAGGACCAGGAAGATGGCCACGAACCACACGCCGAGGGCCCGCCAGCGCGCGCCCTCGCGTCCCACGAGCAGGAAGGCGAGCCCGCCCAGCCAGAGGGGCAGGGTGGCCGGGTTCATGACCAGCGCCATGTCCGCCGTGAAGGCGCCCACGCCGCGCGTGGCCATCTTGAAGGCGGTGGCGTTGCGCATGAACTCCAGCGTGGGCCAGCCGTTTCCCATCTGCCAGAGCAGGTGGGGGCTGAAGAGGGCGAGGGCTAGGGCGGCGGCCACCCATGGCCCCCGTGTCCGGAGGTGGTGGCGCGCCGGGGTCAGGAGGAGGCCCGCGGCCAGGCCGCCCCCGAACCACAACAGGCTGACCTTGTTGAGCAGGCCCAGACCGAGCACGAGGCCGAGCAGCGGCCAGGCGCGCGGCTCGCCGTCCAGGGCGCGGACCACGAGCCAGGCGCCGCACGTCCAGAACACGAGGTCCAGGCTGTTCATCGAGTAGAAGCCGGCGATGCCCGCGAACATCGGCGCGGCGAGCATGGCGGCGGCGGCCAGGGCCTGGCCCAGCCGGCCCGCGCCCATCCGGGCCGCCACCGCCACCGTGAAGACGATGGCCAGCGCGCCGGCCAGGGCGGGCACCAGGCGCAGCGCGGGCAGCGAGTCCCCCAGGACGGCGCGCACCAGGGCGAGCACGGCGATGGAGAGCGGCGGGTGGTCCACGTAACCCCAGGCCAGCCGGTCCGCGCAGGCCAGGTAGTAGAGCTCGTCACGGAAGTAGCCGTAGCGCGTGGCGGCGGCGAGGTGGATGAGCATCTTGGCGGCCAGCGCCGGTATCACCACCGCCGGCTCGAGGGCGCGGGCCCGGCCGTCCTCCGGGGGCGTGTTCAAGGACGCCACGTGAGCGGGCTCACATGCGCGGGGGCGCGTCTTTGACAGGCCGCGCGGCGCGCGCGAATGTGGAAGGTGGAGACGCGCATGCAAGGAGGACACGCCATGAAGCGCTTCATCATCATCCCTCTGCTCGCCACCGCCGCCCTGGCCGCCCCCTCGCCCGCCGCGGCGGCCAGCCGGCCCGCCCTGGGGCTGGGGCTGGGCGTCGTGGATCCCGAGGACCGCGACGCGACGCTATGGTCCACCATCAACCTGCGCTTCCCGCTGGGACGGCGCCTGATCATCGAGCCCGAGGTCGGCTTCTGGAAGAACGGCGAGGACTTCCCCGGCGGGGAGATCAGCGAGCAGGACCTGAACCTGGGGCTCAACCTGCTGGTGGACCTCGGCGGCGACGACCTCACCTTCTGGGTGGGGGCCGGGGTCGGCGCGCACTTCTTCGAGACGGAGGTGGAGGTGGGCGACGTGGAAGTGGACAGCGAAACGGACACCGAGTTTGGCCTCCATCTCCTGGGCGGCATCGACTACGTGCTCGACGGCGACCTCGGGCTCTTCGCCGCCGTCCGCTACGATATCGTGGAGATCGACCAGGCCAAGGTGTACGGAGGCCTGCGCGTCCGCTTCTGAGCGGGCGCATCCCTGCCGGCGCGGGGGACGCGCCGGCGTCCCCGGACTCATCGTTGCTTCCTGGAGAGGAGGACACAGTGCTCATCCGTAACGTGGTCTTGGCCGCGGCCTGCCTGGGGCTGCCCGCGGCGGCGCCGGCGGAGGTGTTGCTCACCCCCAACGTCGGGGTGACCTTCAGCGGCGACACCGGACAACCATTCACCATCGACGACGACACCGTCCTGAGCTGGGGGGCGGGACTGGCCTTCCTGGGCGACGGTCCGCTGGGCTTCGAGATCGACTTCGCCCACAACCCCGACTTCTTCGGCGAGGGGGACGAGGCCCTTCTCGTCCCGGAGAACAACCTGACCACGCTCATGGGCAACCTCATCCTGGGCGGCCGTTTCGGGGGCGGCTCGCGGCTGTACGTCTCCGCGGGGGCCGGGATCATGAAGTGGGACGTGGGCGACGCCGGCGAGCTGTTCGACGTGGGCGAGACGGACTTCGGGGGCAACGCCGGCGGCGGGCTCATCCTCGGCCTGGGCGACCGCCTGGCCATCCGCGGCGACATCCGCTACTACCGCAACTTCGGCGGCGACGACGACGAGATCGACGACCTCATCGACTTCGACTTCGGCGAGCTGAGCTACTGGCGCGGCTACGCGGGGCTGGGCATCCGGTTCTGAGCGCGGCCGGTCCGCGCCCTAGACGATCGTCCGCCGGCGGAAGGCGCGCGCGCCCAGGGCCAGGAGGAGGGCGAAGAAGCCGAACAGGCCCGGCAGGAGGATGACGAGGGGCATGTGCGGCACGTCCGGCGTCACGGCCAGGCGCATGGCCTCGCTCATGAAGACGAGGGGGTTGAGCAGGAAGACGTACTGCAAGGGACCCAGCACGTCCAGGGCCGCCCACGGATAGTAGGCGCAGCCGAAGAGCATGAGGGGGCCGATGACCACCGCGAACAGGAGGCCCGCGTAGCGCGGCTGCACGTGGCTGCCCAGGGTCAGGCCGAAGGACGCGGAGAGGAGCCCGCTCGCCGCCACCAGCGGCAGGAGCACGCCCCAGCGGGGATGGACGCTCATGCCTCCCACCTGGTGCATGAGCAGCATCATGGCGGGAAGGGCCACCAGGCCGGCCAGGCCGGCGTGCACCGCCCCCGCCACGACCTTCTGCAGGGCGACGCCGAAGACGCCGATGGGCGCGAGCAGGCGCTCGTCCACCTCGCGCGTGCCCGAGAGGTCGGCGGCCAGGGGCATGAGCACGCCCTGCACGCCGGCCATGAGCATGGTGATGGACATGAGGCCGGGGACCATGACGGTGCGGAACTCCGGGGTGACCAGCCCCAGCCGCGGCAGGATGTTGCCGAACACGAGCACCACCAGGATGGGCTGGGTGAGGGTGGCCCCCAGCAGGGGGATGGCGTGCCGCCCCGCCACCAGCATGTCGCGGCGCAGCAGGGCCAGGAAGGCCGTCACTCGAGGCGCTCCTTCCCGGTGAGGCTGATGTAGACGTCCTCCAGGCTGGGCGCGGTCAGGCTGACGTGGCGGAGGTCGCCCCCGCCGTCGCGGACGGCGTGCAGCACGCGGTCGAGCAGGCCGTCCGCGGGGTCCACGAAGAGCCGCAGGCGCTCCGTGCCGTCGTCTCCGCCGTCCCGCTGGAGCGTCTCCAGGCGGAGCACGCCGGGCAGGCCATCCAGGCGAGGGCCCACCGGCGCCGCCGCGCGCACGGACAGGTCCAGGATGCGGCCGGGCAGCGTTGCCTTGAGGGCGGCGGGGGTGTCCACGGTGAGGATGCGCCCGTGGTCGATGATGGCCACGCGCTGGCACAGCCGGTCCGCCTCCTCCATGTAGTGCGTGGTCAGGATGAGGGTCAGGCCCTTGCGGTGCAGGGCCTCCAGCGTCTCCCAGATGAGCCGGCGGGCCTGCGGGTCCAGGCCGATGGTGGGCTCGTCGAGGAGCAGGACCACGGGGTCGTGCATGAGCGCGCGCGCGATCATCAGGCGCTGCTGCAGCCCGCCGGAGAGGGTGTCCGGGCGGGCCTGCGCCTTCTCCTGGAGCTGCATCCCCTCGAGGAGACGGTCCGCGCGCTCCTCCCGCTCGCCTGCGGGCAGGCCGAAGTAGCG
This sequence comes from Vicinamibacteria bacterium, assembly GCA_036556965.1. Classification (GTDB taxonomy): domain Bacteria; phylum Acidobacteriota; class Vicinamibacteria; order Fen-336; family Fen-336; genus DATBIO01. The sequence goes on along the minus strand of DATBIO010000040.1, from coordinate 23,818 downwards.
GCCGTGGTAGGTGAGGATCTCGCGCACGCGGAGGTCACGGTCGAGGTTGCGCGTCTGCGGGACCACGGCGATGCGGCGCTTGGCTTCGCTCGGCCGGCCCACCACGTCCACCCCGTCCACCGTCACCAGCCCGCCGGTGGGACGGACGAGCGTGGTGATGCAGCCCAGGGTCGTGCTCTTGCCTGCCCCGTTGGGGCCGAGGAGACCGAAGAACTCGCCCTGCTCCACGCTGAAGGAGACGCCCTCCAGGGCGCGCACGGGCGGCGTCTTGCGCGTGCCCGGATAGACCTTGACCAGGTTCTGGACCGCCACCACCGCGCTCACGCCGCCTCCTCCGCCGCCAGGCATCCCTCGCGCACCACCACCCGTCCGTCCTTGATCACCGTGCGCACCGCGGGCACTCCCACGCGCACGAGGTCCAACAGCCGCGGCCCGCGCAGGACCACCAGGTCGCAGCGCTTCCCCGGCTCCACGCTCCCCGCGTGGGCGTGCTCCTCCAGCGACCACGCGGCGTTGAGGGTGGCGGCGGCGATGGCCTCCTCCAGGGCCAGCCCCATGGCGAAGCAGGCCACGGCCATGGCGAAAGGCAGGGAGGGCGAGAGCCCCCCCCCGGGGTTGGCGTCGCTGGCCACCACCAGGGGGGCCCCGTGCTCGACGAGGGCGCGCGCGGGGGCGAAGCGCCCCAGGCGCAGGTAGAAGGCGGCGGCGGGCAGCACCACCGCGGCCACGCCGGCCGCGGCCAGGGCGCGCATGCCCGCCTCGGAGACGAACAACAGGTGGTCGGCGGAGCGTGCGCCCAGCTCCGCCGCCAGCTCGGCTCCTCCCGTCCCCGCCAGCTCGTCGGCGTGGACGCGCAGGGCCAGGCCGTGGTCGCGCGCCGCCAGCAGGACGGCGCGGCTCTCCTCCACCGTGAAGACCCCCTCCTCGCAGAAGACGTCGCAGAAGCGGGCCAGGCCGCGGCGCGCCACCTCGGGGATCATCTCTTCCACCAGCAGCCGGACGTAGGCCGCGCGGTCGGGGCGGTGCTCCACCGGCACCTCGTGCGCGCCCAGGAAGGTGGGCACCACCGTGACCGGGTGCGCGCGCGCGGCCGCCGCGATCGCCTCCAGGGAGCGGACTTCCGCCTCCGTGCTCAGTCCGTAGCCGCTCTTCACCTCGGCGGTGGTGGTGCCGCAGAGCAGCATCTCGTCCAGGCGGGCGCGCAGGCCGCCCGCGAGCTCCCCGCGGCTGGCGGCGCGCGTGGCCGCCACCGTCCTCACGATCCCGCCCCCGGCGGCGGCGATCTCGCGGTAGCTCTCGCCGGCCAGACGGCGCCGCACCTCGTCGTCGCGGTCGCCCGCGAAGCAGACGTGGGTGTGGGCGTCCACGAAGCCGGGGAGCACGGCCGCGCCCCCCGCGTCCAGGACCGCCGCCTCCGGGGTCAGGCGCACCGCGCCGCGCACCTCGGCCTCCGGTCCCGCGGCCACGATGCGGCCGTCGCGCGCGGCCACCGCCGCCCCTTCCACGAGGCCGAGGTCGCGGAGGGCGGGCCCCCGCCGGGGCACGGGGCCCCGCAGGGTGGCGAGCAGACCGATGTCGTGCAGCAGGAAGTCGGCGGGCTCCATGGGCAGGACCGCCATGATACCCGCCCGCCCCTGCCTAGAGGGCGGCGTCCACGCGGGCGCGGACCGTGGCCGCGTCCAGGCCGGACACGCGCAGCAGCTTCTCGCGCGCCGCCGCTCCGCGCGCCACGGCCAGGGCGGAGGGGGGAACGCCGAGGAGGCGGCCGAGGTAGCGGAGGAGGGCGGCGTTGGCCCGGCCCTCCACGGGCGGCGCCGCCAGGCGCACGAGCAGGACGCCGTCGCGCACGCCGCCCAGCGCGTCCTGGCGGACGCCGGGCGTCACGCGCACGCGCAGGCTGGCCCCGCCCGGCGCGGGGCGGACGTCCAGGTCCCCGGTCAGGCCTCCTCGCGCCGCTTCAGGAAGCGGAGGTTGTCGTCGCGCTCCAGCTCTTCCTGGAAGTCGAGGAGGTGGGTCAGCCGGGTGATGAGGGCGCGGATGTCCGTGCGCAGCCCCGTTCTCTGCACGCGCAGGTCCACGATGCCGCGCTCCACCTCGTGGGCCCGGCTCTGCGCCATCTCGAGCAGGCGGTCGGCCTGCACCTCCGCCTCGCGCACCGTGCTCTCCGCCTGCTTGCGGGCGTTCTCCTTCAGCTCCTCGGACAGGCGCTGTGCGGTGACCAGGGTGTTCTTGAGGATGGTCTCGCGCTGCCGGTGCTCGTCCAGGAGCGCGCGCAGGCTGCCCGTCTCCTGCTCCAGGGAGTCGCGCTCGCGCTGGAGGGCGGCCACCTCCTCCGCCACGATGGTCAGGTAGGTGCGCACCTCCTCGCGGTCGTAGCCCTTCACCCGCTGGTTGAAGTCCTGCCGCTGGATGTCCATGGGCGAGATCTTCATTTCAAGCGCCTCCCTTCGGGAGGCGGCGACCGGCGTCCGCGCTCGGACGCGTCGCCGCGTTCCGGGCCCGCGGGGGTGAGTCCCGCCGGTCCGGAGAGGAAGTCCTCACTTCGGGCGCCCTCTTCCAGGCATGCGGCCGCGAGAAGGGTCGCACGGCGGCCCGCGCGGGACAAGGGGATCAGCGCGGCGCGGCCTCCGCGGCGGGGGAGGGCTGGCGCAGGCGCAGGCCGACGTCGTGCAGCGTCTGCACCACCGCCACCTGGGCGAAGAGGACGAGGCCCATGAGGGCGAGGAAGGCGATGTCCAGCGGGTAGTGGCGCAGGCGCGCGGGCAGCAGGCGGCGGATCAGCTCCACGGGGGGGTCGGTGACGGAGCGGAGGAAGCGCACGATCGGGTTGCGGGGATCCGCGTTCACCCACGAGATGATGGCGCGTCCGATGAGCATCCAGAAATAGACCTGCAGGACCATGTCCAGCACGCGGGCCAGGCCGAGGAGCACGTTGGCGAAGACGAACACCGGTCAGTGCTCCTTGCCGCGCGCGCCGAAGAGGGCGGTGCCCACGCGCACCAGCGTCGCCCCCTCTTCCACCGCCACCTCGAGGTCGTGGCTCATGCCCATGGAGAGGTGCCCCCCCAGCAGGAGGTTCTCCGCCAGGGCACGGTCGCGCAGGGCGCGCAGCCTGCGGAAGTAGGGGCGCGCGTCCTCGGGGTCGCGCGTGAGGGGGGGCAGCACCATGAGACCCTCCACGCGCAGCGACTTGCTGCCGCGCAGCATGTCGAGCACCCCGAGCACCCGGCCCTCCGGCACGCCGTGCTTGCCCTCCTCGCCCGCCAGGTCCACCTGCACGAGGGCGGTGAGCAGGCGCCGGGACTGCGCGGCCGACTTCTCCAGCCGCGGTCCCAGCTTGGGGTCGTCCAGCGAGTGGATGCAGTCGAAGAGGGCCGCCGCCTTGGCCGTCTTGTTGGACTGCAGGTGTCCGACGAGGTGCCAGCGCAGCCCGCGGTCCCGCAGGTCCGCCAGGGCGGGCACCTTGACCTCCGCCTCCTGGACGCGGCTCTCGCCGAAATCGCGCAGGCCGGCGGCGAAGGCCGCCCGCACCGCCTCCGGCGGATGCGTCTTGCTCACGGCCACGAGGGTGACGTCCTCCGCGCGGCGGCCTGCGCGCGCCGCCGCCCGACCGATGCGGTCCCGGACGGCGGCCACGCGGGCTTCGATCACTTCTTGGGCTTGAGCGCCTGCAGGAGGCCCTGGGCGGTGGCCACGTTCTGGGCGTTGGTGGGGTTCATGGAGAGGAACTTCTCCAGGTGCGCCACCGCGTCGGCGATCTTGTTCTGGCCCACCGCCAGCGTCCCGAGGTGGAAGTAGGCGTCGGCGTAGGCGGGGTCGATCTCGATCACCTTCTGGAAGGCGGCCGTCGCCTCCTCGGAGCGCCCGGAGTTCAGGTGCTCCACCCCCAGGCTGTACTGCACCTTGGCGTCGCCCTGGCTGCTCGCCGCCGCCTTGGCCATCACCTCCTGCGCCTTGTCGGGCCGGCCGCTGTCCCGGTAGACCTTGGAGAGGGCCACGTAGGCCTCGCCGTACGACGGCTTGAGCTCGAGCGCCTTGAGATAGCCGGCCTCCGCCGCGGGCCAGTCCTGGCGCAGCCCGGCCAGGTACCCGATGTTGTAGTGGACCTCGGGGATGTTGGGGTTGGAGACGGCCAGGGCCTTGAAGGCGGCCTCCGCCTCCGCGGCCTTGCCCCCCCGCATCAGCTCCGCCGCGGCCTTGAAGTCGGCCTGGAGCTTGGCCGCCCCCTCGCCGCCGGCGGCGGCCGCGCCCGCGGCGCGCGGCACCAGCTTCAGCTCGGGCAGGTAGGTCGGGTCGCCCAGGCTGATGCGGGCCTCCACGAACATGCCCTGGTAGCCGTCCTTGGTGGCGGTCACCTTGTAGACGCCCGGGGCCAGGCCGACCTGCGTGAACTCGCCCTTCTTGTTCGACTTCACGTCGATCCTGCGCGTCACCCCGCCCTGGTACTCGATCGTGATCTGGGCCTCGGGAACGGGCTGGCCCTTGTCGTCCACCACTTTCCCGCGCGCGGTGCCCGTCTGCGCCGCGACCTCTCCCCCCGCGAACGAGAGAGAGGCGAAGACGGCCCCCGCCACCAGCAAACGCTTCATCTCAATCCACCTCCGGGGACGCGGCGCAGCGTCCCGATCCGAGCCATTCTGCCACGCTCACGGCCGGTACGGCAGCGGGTCGGCGACGCCGGCCGCCGCAAAGGCGCGGCGCCGCAGCACGCACGACTCGCAGCGCCCGCAGGCCTCGTCCTCGGCCTGGTAGCACGACCAGGTGAGGGCGAAGGGTGCGCCCAGGCGCGCGCCCGCGCGCACGATCTCGGCCTTGCCCATTCCGATCACGGGGGTCACCAGCCGGATGGCCGTCTCCGGCCGGGTGCCGAGCCGCGCCGCCTCCTCGAAGGCCCGGTAGAACTCCGGCCGGCAGTCGGGGTAGCCCGAGGAGTCTTCCTCCACCGCCCCCACGAACACCGCCTCCGCCCCGATGACCTCGGCCCACGACACCGCCGCCGCCAGCAGGTGGGCGTTGCGGAAGGGGACGTAGGAGCTGGGGATCACGCCCGCCTGGGGGGCGCCCTCGCGCACGGGCAGGGAGGGATCGGTGAGGCTGCTGCCCCCGATGGCGCGCAAGGCCGGGACCTCCACCACCAGCGTGCGCTCGGCCGAGAAGTGCCGGGCCAGGGCCAGGAAGCACGACCTCTCCCGCGCCTCCGTGCGCTGGCCGTAGTCGGCGTGGAGCACGGCCAGGCGGTGGGACTGCGCGGCGAGGGCCGCGGTGACGCAGGAGTCCATGCCGCCGCTCAGGCAGACCACGGCGAGGGGCCGCTCCGGCATCGCGTATAGACTACCGGCCTTCCAGACAGGAGGCCGTATGCGCACTCCGCTCTTCCGGGTGATGCGGCGCTCGTTGCGCCTGGCCCAGGCATCGCGGCGCTCCGGGCAGTCGCCCGCGGAGGTGGTGGAGAGGTGGCACGAGGCCGCGCGGTCGCGGCGCGCCTTCCTCCAGGCCACGGGCACGGCGGCGGCGGGCCTCGCCCTGGGCTGCGCCGCGCGCGCCCCGCGCGCGGGCGGCCGGGGCGAGCCGGTGGTGGTGGTGGGGGCGGGCATCGCGGGCCTGTGCGCGGCCTGGCGCCTGGACCAGTCGGGGGTGCCCGTGCGCGTCCTCGAGGCGCAGAACCGGGTGGGCGGGCGCATGTTCTCCCTGCGGGGCCACTTCCCGGAAGAACAGGTGGTGGAGCTCGGCGGCGAGCTCATCGACACCGGCCACGAGCACCTGCGCGCGCTGTGCGGCGAGCTCGGTCTCGCCCTGGACGACCTCTCGCAGGAGGAGGACGGCATCGCCACCGACACCTTCTTCGTGGAGGGGCAGCGCCGCGGCGAGGCGGAGATCGTGGAGGCCTTCCGGCCCCTGGCCGCCGCCCTCGAGTCCGCGCGCGCCACCCTGGGCGACGAGATCACCTACCGCGTCCCCGGCGGGGCGGAGGCGCTGGACCGCGTCTCCATCGAGGAGTGGCTCGACACGGCAGGCGTCCGGGGCTGGTTCCGGCGCCTGCTGAGCGTGGCCTACACCGCGGAGTACGGCATCGAGACCGATCGCCAGTCCTCCCTGAACTTCGTGCAGATGATCGGGGGCGAGGCCCCGCCCTTCCGCGTCTTCGGCGAGAGCGACGAGCGCTTCCACGTGCGCGGAGGCAACGACCTCGTGACCACCGCCCTCGCCCGCCGCCTCGAGGGCCGCATCGAGACGAACAGCGTGCTGGAGTCCGTGGCCGCGCGGTCGGACGGGGCCTTCCGCCTCAGCGTGCGCCGCGGCGGGGTCAGCCAGGTGGTGGACGCGCCCTGGGTGGTGCTCGCCCTTCCCTTCACCCTGTTGCGCGAGGTGGCCTTCCACGTCCCCCTGCCTCCCCCCAAGCGCAAGGCCATCGCCGAGCTGGGCTACGGCGCCAACGCCAAGCTGATGGTGGGCTTCAAGGACCGCGTCTGGCGCGCCACCCACCGCAGCAACGGCAGCGTCATCGCCGACCTGCCCTTCCAGTCCACCTGGGAGACGAGCCGGAAGCAGGCGGGGCGGGGCGGCGTCCTCACGAACTACACCGGCGGCGACCACGGCCTGGAGATCGGCCAGGGCTCCGCGGCCGAGCAGGCGGCCAAGATGGCGGCGGAGCTGGAGGCCGTGTGGCCGGGCGTGCGCGCGGCGCGGGAGGGGATGCCCGAGGTGCGCTTCCACTGGCCGTCGCACCCGTGGACGAAGGGCAGCTACGCCGGCTACCTGGTGGGCCAGTGGACGACCATCTGCGGAGCGGAGGGCGAGCCCGTCGGCCGGCTCCATTTCGCGGGCGAGCACTGCTCGGTGGAAGCGCAGGGCTTCATGGAGGGCGGCTGCGCCACCGGCCAGGCCACGGCCGCGGCCATCCTCGCCGAGATGGGAGTGAAGAAGGCCGCCTTCGCGCGCGCCGGCTAGCCGCTGAAGCTCGCGCTGCAGCCCGGCGCTTCCCACACGCGCACGCGGCGCAGGGCCTCGCCGTCGTCGCCCAGGCCCTTCTTCACCTCCTGGAAGAAGTACCGCGCCACCACCTCGGCGGACGGGCTCTGGCCGGCGAGCCCGGGGTGCTCGTTCATGTCCTTGTAGTGGAAGGTGCGGGCGACGTCCGAGACCGCCTTCTTGAGCACCTCGAAGTCGATCACCACCCCGATGCGGTCGAGGGCCTCGCCCGCGGCCACCACCTCGACGCGCCAGTCGTGGCCGTGGTTGGGCTCGATGGGCCGGCCCTCGTCGGTGAGCCGGTGGGTGGAGCAGAAGGTGGTCTCGTAGGCGACCTCGAACATTTCGTTAATCTACAACGCCGTGAGGCCAGCCCAGGACGACCTGCCGCGCGCCGCCCTCTTCATGGTGGCCTCCGCCCTGCTCTTCGCGGCCATGGGGGCGGCGGTGAAGGCCGCCTCCCTCACCGTCCCCAACGTGGTGGTGGTCTTCTTCCGCAACGCCTTCGGGCTGCTCGTCCTCCTGCCCTGGCTGTGGCCGATGGGCCGGCGCGGGCTGCGCACCGCGCACCTGCGCGGGCACCTCCTGCGCGGGATCGCGGGCCTCCTCGCCATGTACTGCTTCTTCTACGCCATCGCCCACATGCGGCTCGCCGACGCCGTGCTGCTCAACTACTCGCTGCCGCTCTTCATGCCCTTCGTGGAGAAGGCCTGGCTGGGCGAGCCCGTGCCCCGCGGCCTCTGGCCGGCCCTGCTCCTCGGCTTCCTGGGCATCGTGCTGATCCTGCGGCCGGGGGCGGCCATCGTCTCCCCCGCCGCCCTCGCCGGCGTGCTCGCCGCCGTCTTCGCCTCGGTGGCCCAGGTGGGGGTGCGGCGCCTGACGCAGACCGAGCCCGCGCGCCGCATCGTCTTCTACTTCGCGGCGGTGTCCACCGTCGTCTCCGCCGCGCCGCTGCCGCTGGCCTGGCGCACGCCGACCACGGCGGCCTGGCTGGCCCTGTTCGCGGCGGGGGCCTGCGCCACGGCGGGCCAGCTGCTGCTCACCCGCGCCTACTCCCATGCCCCGGCCGCGCGCGTCGGCCCCTTCATCTACGCCTCCGTGGTCTTCGCGGCCGGGTTCGACTGGCTCCTGTGGAGGCGTCTCCCCGACGCGTTCACCGTGGGCGGCACCCTGCTCGTGGTGGGCGCGGGGGCCCTGGCCCTGCGCCTGCGGGAGCGGCCGCCGCTGGCGGCCTGAGGCCTCGTCCTCAGAGCGCCGGTTCCCTCAGCCAGTCCGCGAGCTGCCGGCGCGTCTCGTCGTAGCGCGCGCGCAGGGCGGCCACGGTGGCCTCCTCGGAGGGCCCCGTGCCGCCATTGACCGCTTCCAGGCGGTCGCAGAGCTCGGCCATGGCCTGGGCGCCGACGCTGCCGCTGCCCCCCTTCAGGCGGTGGGCCACCGTGCGCAGGGCGGCGGCGTCGCCGCGGCGGAGGGCGGCGTCGAGACGGTCCAGGTCGTCCGCGGTGTGGTCGAGCCACGACCGCAGCAGGTCGCGCACGAAGGAGTCGTCGCCGAGGCTCCGGAGGTCCTCCAGGCGCAGCGGATCGAGCGCGAAGGGAGGCGACGCCGCGTGGCCCGCGGGCACCCAGCGCCCGACCACCCGGCGCAGGTCATCCACGGTCACCGGCTTGCTCAGGTAGTCGTCCATGCCCGCGGCCAGGCAGCGGTCGCGGTCGCCCTCCATGGCGCGCGCGGTGAGGGCGATGATGGGCGTGCGGCGGCCGCCCGCCTCCGCGCGCCGGATGAGGGCGGTGGTCTGGAGGCCGTCGAGGTCGGGCATGTGCGCGTCCATGAAGATGGCGTCGTAGCTCGCGTGCGCGCTCAGGGCCAGGGCCTGGCGCCCGCCGTCGGCCACGTCCACCTCCAGCCCGAGGGACTCCAGCAGGCGCTGGGCCACGCGCTGGTTCACGAGGTTGTCCTCGACCACCAGCACGCGCCCGCTGCGCGGCGCGGTGAGGACCGCCGGCTCCTGCGGCGCCGCGGGGGCGGGCTCCCCCGCCTCCACGGGCAGCGGGACCTCGAGCCAGAACGTGCTGCCCGCGCCCTCCGTGCTGGCGAAGCCGAGCCCGCCCTGCATCAGCTCCGCGAGGCGCCGGCTGATGGCCAGGCCCAGGCCGGACCCGCCGTAGCGCCGCGTGGTGGAGCTGTCCGCCTGGCTGAAGGGCTCGAAGAGCCGGGCCTGGGCGGCGGCGGGGATGCCGACGCCCGTGTCCTGCACCTCGAAGCGCAGCCGGGCGCGGCCCTCCCCCGCCGGGGCGTGGGTCAGGCGCAGGTCCACGCGGCCGCGCTCGGTGAACTTGACCGCGTTGCCGAGCAGGTTGGTGAGGGCCTGGCGCAGGCGGAAGGCGTCGCCGCGGACGGCGCCGGGGGCGCCTTCGGCCACGTCGAGGCGCAGGGCGAGGCCCTTGGCCTGGGCGGCCCGACCCAGCGCGCGCGCCACGTCGCGGGCCAGGGCCCGCGGGTCGAAGACCGTCTCCTCCAGCTCGAGGCGCCCCGCCTCGATGCGCGAGAGGTCCAGGATGTCGTTGATGATCTCGAGCAGGGCGCGCCCGGAGCCGGCGATCACGTCCACGCTCTCCCGCTGCTCGTCGGTCAGGGGGCTGGCCATCAGCAGCTCGGTCATGCCCAGCACGCCGTTCATGGGCGTGCGGATCTCGTGGCTCATGTTGGCCAGGAACTCGGACTTCAGGCGCGAGGCCTCCACCGCCGCCTGCTCGCTGTTGCGCAGCGCCTCCGTCATGGCCCCCAGCTCCTGCGTCCGCGCGTGCACCTGGCGGCGCAGCGACCGGTTCCACACCACCGCTCCCACCACCACGGCCACGATGGCCCCCAGGAGCCCGCCGAAGATCAGCGCGTAGTCGCGCCAGGTGCGGTCGGGCGCGCGGACCAGGTGCTGGGCCACCAGGCGGTCGAACCGGCCGCTCGCGCGCAGCCGCTCCATGGCGGGGTCGATCCAGGCCAGGTCCGCCCGGCGGCCCTTGCGCGCGGCCAGGTGGTAGGACATCGCCTTCATGGGCACGGTGACGAGGTCGTGCACCCCCAGCTCGGCGGCGCTGAAGCGCAGGCTGAGGGCGTTCCCGGCCATGGCCGTGACCCGGCCGCTCTCCATCAGGCGCACCGACTCGTACTGGTCCCGCGCGAAGATCAGCACCGGCCTCTGGATCTCCGGCAGGTCCTCGATCAGCTCGTGCAGCAGCGAGCGCCGCTCGATGGCCACCACCTCGTCCGCCAGCAGGTCCAGGCGCTGGGGGTAGGCCGCGCGCCCGGGATGGAAGAGCACGGCCTGGTGCAGGGTCCAGGTCTGGGCGAAGAAGTCGTACGCGAGCTCGCGCTCCTGCGAGCGCGCCAGGCTCATGAGGTCGACCTCGCCGCGGTCGAGGCGGCCCATGGTCTCCGCCCAGCCGCCCAGGCGCACCTCGACCTCCACTCCCGCCTCCCGCCCCAGGGCGCGGATGAGCTCGACGTTGAAGCCGCGGGGGTGGCCCGAGGCGTCGAGCCATTCGAAGGGAGGGAAGGTGGTGTCCCCGCCGTAGACCACGCGCGTGGCAGGCCCCTGCCCGCGCGCCGCGGGCGCGGCCGCCAGGAGCGCGGCCAGGAGGACGGCCGCCGTCAGAAGAACGCCCTCACGTCGTCCAGCCCGTGCACCAGGCGCGCGGGAGGCAGGCTGGAGATGAAGCGGCGGCCGTAGCCCTTCTCCACCAGCCGGCTGTCCAGCACGGCCAGGATGCCGCGATCGCTGCCGCTGCGGATGAGGCGCCCCAGGCCCTGCTTCAGGCTGAGCACCGCGACGGGCACCTGGTACTCCGAGAAGGGGTCGCCGCCGTGGCGCCGCAGCCGCTCGATGCGCGCCGCCACCAGGGGATCGGCGGGCGAGGCGAAGGGCAGCTTGTCCACGATCACGCAGGAGAGCTGCTCCCCCGCCACATCCACGCCCTGCCAGAAGGACGAGGTGGCGAGGAGCACGGCGCCGTCCGTGCTGCGGAACATCTCGAGGAGGGTGGGCTTGGGCGCCTCGCCCTGCACGAAGAGGGGGTAGGGCACCTGGCCGGCCAGGCGCTCCGCCACCGCGCCCATGTGGGCGTAGGAGGTGAAGAGAACGAAGGCGCGCCCGCGGCTGATGTCGAGCAGGCGCGCCACCTCCGCCGCCACGCGGTCCACGAAGCTGGGCGAGCGTGGCTCCGGCATCCGCCGCGGCACGTAGAGCACGGCCTGCTCCTCGTAGTGGAAGGGCGAGGGCAGGAGCAGCTCGTGCGCGGGTTCGAGGCCCAGGCGCTCCTTCAGGTAGGCAAACCCTCCGTCCACGGCCAGGGTGGCGGAGGTGAGCACGGCCGCGCGCACGCGGTCGAAGAGCAGCTCGCGCAGCAGCGGGGCCACGTGGATGGGGAGGGCCTTGAGCACGGCCTGGCGGCCGCGCGCCTCCACGAAGTACACGTGGCCGTCGTCCTCGGCCGCGCGCAGGAAGGCCACCTGCGCTCCCAGGGCCTGCGCGCGCCCGGCCAGGGACAGGAGCGGCTCCGGCTTGTCCGGCACCGCGAGGATGGCCGTGCGCAGCCCCTCCAGCCGCTCCACCAGCGCTCCCGACTCCTCGCCCTCCGCGCCCTGCGCCCACTGGGTCCCCAGGCGCCGGCCGCCCTGGCGCGCGAGCAGGCGGAACAGCCGCTCCGTGCGCAGCCGCACGCCCTCGACCTCCGCCAGGACCTCGCGCGCGTCGAGGCGCGCGGCGCGGAGCTCGCGCTCGACGTCGCGGCAGAGATCGTCCAGGCGGTGGGCCGACACCTGCATGCCGAAGTACTGCGCGGCCACGTCCTCCAGGAGGTGGGCCTCGTCGAGGATCACGGTGTCGTACTCCGGGATGACCTCGCCGTAGCTGGACTCCCTCACCGCGAGGTCGGCGCAGAGCAGGTGGTGGTTCACCACCACCAGGTCCGCCTCCAGCGCGCGCTGGCGCATGCGGGTGACCCAGCAGGCCTCGAACTCGGGACAGCCCTGGCCGATGCAGTTCTCGCTGGCCGCGGAGACCTCGCGCCAGAAGTCCACGCTGTCCGGCAGGTCGTCGATCTCGGCGCGGTCGCCGGTCTCGGTGCGCGGGGCCCAGGCCTCCACCGCGCGGAAGAGCGGGATCTCCTCCAGGCGGCGGAAGCTGCCCGCCTCCCCGAACGAGCGGTAGCGCAGCAGGCAGAGGTAGTTGCCGCGGCCCTTCATGACCGCGACCTTCAGCTCGCGGCCCAGCGCCCGGGCCAGGATGGGGATGTCCTTGTCCAGGAGCTGCTCCTGGAGGTTCTTGGTGCCCGTGGAGACCACCACCCGGCGGCCCAGCTCCACGGCGGGGAGCAGGTAGGCCAGCGTCTTCCCCGTGCCCGTCCCCGCCTCGGCCAGGAGCAGGCCGCCGTCACCGAGGGTGGCGGCCACCGCTTCCGCGAAGCGCCCCTGGGCCGGGCGCTCCTCGTAGCCGGGAAGCGCCCGCGACAGGGCGCCGCCGGCAGCGAAGAATGCGGAGGCCGTGGGCATCGGGGCATTGTACGCGGCCCCGCCGCGCTCCCCGGGACCGGACGCTCAGGGCCGGGCGAGGGCCCGGTCGTAGGCCTCCAGGCGTCCGGCGTAGAGCGGGAACCGCGCACAGAGCCGACCGACGTCCCGCTTCACCCCGGCCAGGCCGCTCTCGTCGTCCACGCTGGCCAGGGCCCGCGCGATGAGGCGGCCCACCGCCTCCATCTCCGCCTCCTTCATTCCGCGCGTGGTGAGGGCGGGGGTGCCGATGCGCACGCCGGAAGCCACCATGGGCGAGTTCTGGTCGAAGGGGATGGTGTTCTTGTTGACGGTGATGCCCGCGCGGTCGAGGGCGCCCTCCGCCACCTTCCCCGTGATGCCGCGCGCGAACACGTCCACCAGCATGAGGTGGTTGTCGGTGCCGCCGGAGACGAGCCGCCAGCCCTCGTCCATGAGGGTGGCGGCCAGGGCGGCCGCGTTCCTGACGATCTGCCCCTGGTAGGCCTTGAACTCCTCGCCCAGCGCCTCCTTGAAGGCCACCGCCTTGGCCGCGACCACGTGCATGAGGGGACCGCCCTGGATCCCGGGGAAGACCCGCCGGTCCAGGTCCTTGGCCCATTTCTCCTGGCACATCACGAGGCCGCCGCGCGGCCCGCGCAGCGTCTTGTGGGTGGTGGAGGTCACGAACTCCGCGTAGGGGATGGGGCTCGGGTGCAGCCCCGCCGCCACCAGGCCGGCGACGTGGGCGATGTCCGCCATGACCACCGCCCCGCACTCGTCGGCGGCGCGGCGCACGGCGGCGAAGTCGAGGGTACGGGGATAGGCGGACGCCCCCACCACCAGCACCCGGGGCCGGTGCTCGCGCGCGAGGTCGCGCAGCGCGTCGTAGTCGATGCGCTCGTCCTCCTTGCGCACGCCGTAGGCCACCACCTTGTACATGAGCCCGGAGAAGTTGAGGGGGTGCCCGTGGGTGAGGTGGCCGCCGTGGGACAGGTTCATGCCGAGGATGGTGTCCCCGGGCTGGCAGACGGTCATGTACACGGAGGTGTTGGCCTGCGCCCCGGAGTGCGGCTGCACGTTGGCGTGGTCGCAGCCGAACAGGGTCTTGAGGCGCTCGATGGCCAGGCGCTCGATCACGTCCACGTGCTCGCAGCCGCCGTAGTAGCGCTTGCCCGGGTAGCCCTCCGCGTACTTGTTGGTGAGCACGGTGCCCAGGGCCTCGAGCACCGCCTCCGACACGAAGTTCTCGGAGGCGATCAGCTCGAGCTGCGCGCCCTGGCGGCGCGTCTCCTCGCGGATGGCCTCCGCCACCTCGGGGTCGGTCCGCGCCAGATGGTCAATCATCCATCGACCCCCCAACCTGCATCGGCCGCACTGTATCAGAGGGGCTCCCGCCCGGGGCCGTACAATCCGACCATGCTCGGCGCGCTGCGCGTGTTCCCGTGCCTGGCCGCGGAGCCGGCCCGGCCGCAGCCCATCCCCTCCCAAGAGTCGTGAGCGGCCTCCCCACCGCCGAGGTCAGCCGCAAGGGCGAGGCGCGCATCGCGCGCGGGCACCCCTGGGTCTTCCGCTCCGACGTCGCGCGCACGGACCGCGCCCGGGGCGGCGACGTGGTGCGCGTGCTGGGACCACGCGGGAAGCCGCTGGCCTTCGCCTTCTACTCCGAGCGCTCCGAGATCGCGCTGCGCGTGCTGGAGCGGGGGGACAGCCTGCCCGAGGGCTTCATCCGCCAGCGCCTGGAGAGGGCGCTGCGCTGGCGCGAGACGGTGGCCGGCGACGCCGAGGCCTACCGGCTCGTCCACGGCGAGGGCGACCTCCTGCCTTCCATCGTGGTGGACCGCTACGGCCCCTTCCTGGTCGTGCAGACGCTCTCGCAGGCGGCGGAGGCGCGCAAGGCGGAGCTGGTGCAGGCCCTGAGGGATCTGCTGTCCCCGGAGGGCGTGGTGGAGCGCAACGACCCCCGCGTGCGGCAGCTGGAGGGACTCGAGCAGACGGTGGGGGTGCTCCACGGCGCGGTGCCCGAGCGCGTGGCCGTCCGCGAGGGCGACGTGGTCTTCGAGGCCGACCTGCGCCACGGGCAGAAGACCGGCCTCTTCCTCGACCAGCGGGAGAACCACCTGGCCGCGCTCCGCTACGCCCGCGGGCGCGCCCTGGACGCCTTCAGCTACAACGGGGGCTTCGGGCTCCACCTGGCGCGCGCCTGCGAGGAGGTGCTGGCGGTGGACGTGTCCGGGGAGGCCGTGGAGCGCGTACGCGCCAACGCGGCGCGCAACGGCCTGGCCAACGTCACCGCGCGCGAGGCCAACGTCTTCGACCTGCTGCGCGAGCTCGAGCACGCCGGCGAGCGCTTCGACACCGTGGTGCTGGATCCCCCGGCCTTCGCCAAGAGCAAGGGCGCGGTGGAGAAGGCCGTGCGCGGCTACAAGGACATCAACCTTCGCGCGCTGAGGCTGCTGCGCCCGGGGGGCTTCCTCGTCACCTGCTCGTGCTCGTACCACGTGCACGAGCCGGACTTCGAGGCCATCGTGGCCGACGCGGCCGCGGACGCCGGGGCCACCGTGACCGTGGTCGAGAAACGGCGCCAGGCGCGCGACCACCCCGTGCTGCTCGGCGTCCCGGAGACGTACTACCTGAAGTGCTTCGTGCTGCGCCGCGCGGAGTGACCGCCGGAGCCCTGGTCCCGGCAGCGGAAAGGCTTTGTTTTCAGTCCATTGGCCAGAGGGTTGGGCTCCTCCACGGCATTGACGGCGCTCTCTCCAGAGGCTAGCGTGTTCGCAGGGGAGTAGCACCATGCGGCTCGACCAGTTCACCGTGAAGGCCCAGGAGGCGCTGGGGACCGCCCAGACGGAAGCGGAGAAGGCCGACCATCCCGAGGTCACGCCCGAGCACCTCCTTCTGGCCCTCGCCGGGCAGGAAGGGGGCGTGGTGCCCTCCGTGCTCGGCAAGCTCGGAGCCGCCGTGGGGGCGGTGGCCCAGGACATGCGGCGCGCGCAGGACGCGCTGCCCCGCACGCAGGGAGCGAGCACGACGATCTCGCCCCGGCTGGACGCCGTCCTCAAGCAGGCCCTGCGCGAGGCGGAGGCGCTCCGGGACGACTACGTCTCCACCGAGCACATGCTGCTCGCGCTCCTCGACGCCAGGACGGCGGCGGGCGAGGCCCTGAAGCGCCAAGGGGTCACGCGCGACCGGGTGCTGGCCGCGCTGCGCGAGATCCGGGGCACCCAGCGCGTCGACGACCCCAACGCGGAGGACCGCTACCAGGCGCTGGAGCGCTACGGCCGCGACCTCACCGACCGCGCGCGGAAGGGCAAGCTCGACCCCGTCATCGGCCGCGACGAGGAGGTGCGGCGCGTGGTGCAGGTCCTCTCCCGGCGCACCAAGAACAACCCCGTCCTCATCGGCGAGCCGGGCGTGGGCAAGACCGCCATCGTGGAGGGGCTGGCCCAGCGCATCGTGACGGGGGACGTGCCGGAGTCGCTGAAGAACAAGCGGATGGTGGCCCTCGACCTGGGCGCCCTCATCGCGGGAGCGAAGTACCGCGGAGAGTTCGAGGACCGCCTGAAGGCGGTGCTGAAGGAGGTGCAGGAGTCGGAGGGCGAGATCGTCCTCTTCATCGACGAGCTGCACACGGTGGTGGGGGCGGGGGCGGCGGAGGGCTCCATGGACGCCTCCAACATGCTCAAGCCCATGCTGGCACGGGGGGAGCTGCGCTGCGTGGGAGCCACCACCCTCAACGAGTACCAGAAGCACATCGAGAAGGACGCGGCCCTGGAGCGGCGCTTCCAGCCCGTCTACGTGGGCGAGCCCACCGTGGAGCAGACCATCGCCATCCTGCGCGGCCTGAAGGAGAAGTACGAGGTGCACCACGGGGTGCGCATCACCGACTCCGCCCTGGTGGCGGCGGCCACCCTCTCCCACCGCTACATCGGCGACCGCTTCCTGCCCGACAAGGCCATCGACCTCATGGACGAGGCGGCCAGCCGCCTGCGCATCGAGATCGACAGCCTGCCCGTGGAGATCGACGAGGTCGAGCGCCGGGTGGTGCAGCTCGAGATCGAGCGCCAGGCCCTGGCCAAGGAGACGGACAAGCCCTCGCGGGAGCGGCGGTCCAAGCTGGAGCGCGAGCTCGGCGAGCTGAAGGAGCGCGCGTCGGCCATGAAGGCCGAGTGGCAGCGCGAGAAGAAGGTCCTGGAGGAGGTCAAGCAGGTCAAGCAGCGGATCGAGCAGGTGAAGACGGAGACCGAGCTGGCCACCCGCCGCGGCGACCTGCAGAAGGCGGCCGAGCTGCGCTACGGCACCCTCCCCCAGCTGGAGAAGCAGCTGGCGGAGGCGGAGAAGGCCACGGCGGCCGCGTCCGGCCCCAGGTTCCTGAAGGAGGAGGTGGACGCGGAGGACGTGGCGGAGGTGGTGTCCAAGTGGACGGGCATCCCCGTCACGCGCATGCTGGAGGCCGAGGTGGAGAAGCTCCTCCGCATGGAGGACCGCCTCCGCCAGCGCGTGGTGGGCCAGGACGAGGCCCTGGCCACCGTCGCCAACGCCGTGCGGCGCTCGCGCGCCGGGCTGGGCGACGCGCGCCGGCCCATCGGCTCCTTCCTCTTCATGGGCCCCACCGGCGTGGGCAAGACGGAGCTGGCGCGCGCCCTGGCCGAGTTCCTCTTCGACGACGAGAAGGCCACCGTGCGCATCGACATGTCGGAGTACATGGAGAAGCACACGGTGGCGCGGCTCATCGGCGCCCCTCCCGGCTACGTGGGCTACGACGAGGGCGGGCAGCTGACGGAGGCCATCCGCCGCCGCCCCTACGCCGTGGTCCTCTTCGACGAGATCGAGAAGGCGCACCACGACGTCTTCAACGTGCTCCTGCAGGTGCTGGAGGACGGACGCCTCACCGACGGCAAGGGGCGGACGGTGGACTTCCGCAACACCCTGCTCATCATGACCTCCAACGTGGCCAGCGACCTGGTCCAGGACATGGCCCGGCGCGGCCTCTCCGCGGACGACGTGAAGGACGAGCTGATGGAGGCGCTGCGCAAGACGTTCCGTCCCGAGTTCCTCAACCGCATCGACGAGATCGTGGTCTTCCGTGCGCTGGGCCACGAGCAGATCGTGCAGATCGTGGAGATCCAGCTCCGCGAGCTGCGCCGCCGCCTGGGCGAGCGCAAGGTCACCATCGACCTGAGCGAGGAGGCGCGCAAGACCCTGGCCGACAAGGGCTACGACCCCGTGTTCGGCGCCCGTCCCCTCAAGCGCACCATCCAGCGCCTCATCGAGAACCCGCTGTCCCTGGAGGTGCTGGCGGGGCGGATCCGGGAGGGCGACCACGTGGTGGTGGACACCACCGACCGCGAGACCTTCACCTTCCGGCGGGAGGCGGCCGTCGGCCAGCCCGCCTGACCCCCCGCGCCAAGGGTGCTAGACTGCCCCGCTCAGCCACCCTCCAGACGGACTGCCGGGACCACGCGACGGGACGAACGATGAAGCTTCCCCCTCCGGGCACGATGCCGTTCTGCACGGCCCCCTTCACCTCGGCCGTGGTCGATCCCGACAAGGGCGTCCGCCCCTGCTGCGTGTTCGACGGGCGGCTGGGCAACCTGCGCGAGACCCGCCTGCGCGACCTGCTGGAGGGCGAGGCCTGGCAGGAAATGCAGGAGCAGGTGGCCCGCGGCGACATGCCCCCCGGCTGCGGCAAGTGCTACCAGCGGGAGAAGGCCACCGGCTGGAGCGTGCGCCACTCCTTCATGCAGGCGCGCGCCACCCTCAACGGCGAGTGGCGCAAGGGCATCACCGAGCTCGAGCTCAACAGCAGCAGCGTGTGCAACCTGGCCTGCACCCACTGCAACGTCGACTTCAGCAGCCGCTGGGCCCACCTGGTGGCCCAGCTCGACGAGCGGAAGGTGCCCCACTACCGGATCTCCCACCAGCAGGTGTTCAACTCCGATCCCGAGGCCATGGTGCGCCACCTGAGCGAGCTCGACCTCGGCCACCTGGAGCAGATCCGCTTCAAGGGCGGCGAGCCCATGCTCAACGCGGACGTGCCCGCCGTCCTGCGCTACCTGCACGGGCGGGGCATGCTCCAGCGCATGCGCGTCTTCATGGTCACCAACGGCTCGCTGGTGAACGAGGAGGTGCTCGGCCTGCTCGCCCACGCCAGCAAGGTCGACATCTCCATCAGCGTGGATGGGGTGGGCAAGGCGCAGGAGTACATCCGCCACGGGCCCTCGGGCACCCCCCGCCTGGAGGAGTCCATCGCCACCCTGGCCACCCTGCCCCGGATCGAGATGAACACCTGCGTCTCCATCATGGCCTACAACGTCTTCACCCTCGACCGGATCACCCGTTGGTGGGATTCCCTGCGCCGGCGCCACGGCGCGAAGCTGCGGCACCCCATCGCCTTCCAGCTCGAGGTCATCGAGCCGCCCATCCTGGCCGTCAACGTCCTGCAGGACGCGACGCGCAAGCGGCTCATCCGCAAGTACCGCTGGCGGTGGGACGCCGACTACTCCAGCGTGGTGCAGGCCCTGCGCCAGCCCTTCGCGGGGACGAAGCTGCACAACGAGTTCGTGGAGTACACGCGCGGCATGGACGCCGTGCGCAAGACGGACTGGCGGGACGCCGTGCCCGAGCTGGAGGCGGAAATGGTCGAGCTGGCGCCGCCCGGTCCCCCCGCGCCCGCGCGGGCCCGCCAGTTGCTGGTGGACGCGCGCCAGCGTGCGCGAGCCGGGATGTCCCACGCGCGCGCCCGCGCGCGCACGATCTTCGCGCCGTCGGACGCCGGGGAGGCCCTGCGCAAGGGCGCGTCCTGGAGCCGCCGGGGCCGGTACCGCAGGACGGTCCGCCTCTACGACCGCTATCTCCGGCGACAGCCCGCCGTCGCGGCCGCGGAGGCGTGGCCCATCCGCCTGCACCGCGCGCTGCTGCTGGCCAAGCTCGGGGAGTGGGAGCGCTGCCTGGACGCGTTCGACGGCCTGGTCCGCATCGACCCGCGCCGCACCCTCGCCTCCCTGGAACGGGCGGGCAGCCCCTTCATGGCCGTGGCCCTCGATGCGCAGCCGGCGGAGGCCGACGCGCTGGGGGAGCCGCGGTTCCGCCTGCTGGTCGAGGGCCTGGCCTATCGCGCCCTCGACGACGCGTCCGCCGCGGCCGCGCGCTGGGATCGCGCGCTGGCCCTCGACCCCGGCTTCGTCCTCGCGCGCGTGGCCCGGGAGGGCCTGTCCGTGGCCCCGCCCACGCCCTCCGCCTCGTCCTAGGCGCCGGCGTTGACAGGCCTGGCCGTTCCGGCTAGGTTTCGCCCGCCCCTTCCCAGGCAATCAACCGATGCCGCCTTGCGCGGCAGCGAGGAGGACACCGTGGCCAATGGACAGAAGGACTGGCTGACGACGCTGTTGCTCTGCATCTTCCTGGGTGGCTTCGGCGGCCATCGCTTCTACACCGGGAAGACCGGCTCCGCCGTGGCCCAGCTGCTGACCCTGGGCGGCTGCGGCCTGTGGGCGCTCTACGACCTGGTCATGATCGCCACCAACAAGTTCACCGACGCCGAGGGCAGGGAGCTGCTTCGCAAGTAGGGTGACGCGGCGCCGGGGCGTCCCCGCGCCCCGGCGTCACTGCGCGAGGTTGCCCCGGTCGCGCTCCTCGAGCAGCCGCCGGTGCAGGCCCAGCAGCCACAGGATCACCCCCGTCTCGCGGTCGTACTCGACCGAGCCCTTGGAAAGCTCGCGCCACCGGCAGCGGGCCACGGCCGCCGCTTCCTGACACTCCCACCGGCGCAGGTCCTTTTCCCCCGCCTGCCACTGCAGGCGCTCGGCGGAGGGGTAGTCGCCTCCGGGCACTTCCGCGCCCGCCCCCGCCACCCGATAGCGGATGACCTCGTAGCGGCTGCCGTAGCGGGGGTTGACGTAGAGCTCGTAGCTGATCGAGACGCTGGAGTTGCGGAAGGCGGTGCCGCCCGTGATCCTCTCGTAGCCCGACAGGTCGGGGACCCCGGGCGGGAGGGCCGCGGAGAAGGCCAGGGCCAGGGTGATCGGGGCCAGGACCGCCTCCGTCATCAACCCCGCGCCTGCATGGCCCCGATCATAGCGCCCGCGGGCCGGAGCCCGGAAACAGGACGGCCTGCTCCCCCGGCGACGGGTAGACCACGGTGCCGTCGGGACGGCGGTGGGCGGCGCGGTGCAGGCCGTGCGGACGGGAGGCGGCCGGGCCGATCAGGTGCACGACCTCGAAGCCCGCGAGCACGGCGGCGTCCGCGATGAGCTGGCGGTGGCAGCGCTCCGGCAGGGCCTCCGCGCAGAGGACCGCGCTGGGCGCCTCCGCCGCCGCGCGCAGCGTGCGGTCCAGGGCCTCCTGGAAGGCCGGGGTCGCCATGTGGTCGGCGTAGCCCCGGAAGGCCGCGTGGCGCCAGGCGGTGTTGGGAGACCCCGCCCGGGGGTCGCGGCGCCCGCCGAGGTCCGGCTCGTGCGCATACGCGATGTCCGCCCGGGCCAGGGCCTGGCGCAGGGCCGCCTGCGCGAACCGCGGGTGCCGCCGCGAGCCCGGCTGCCGGCGTACGTCCACCAGGCGCCGCACGCCGGCCCCGCCCAGGAGCGCGAGCAGCTCCTCGGAGGTGCGGGTGGAGTGGCCCACGGTGTACAGCCGTCCCACGGTCCCATTGGAGCACGTTGTGCCGGGGCGGGCGGGGGCGGTTACACTCGCCCGCCGTGAGCGTGCACGCGACGGCGATCGTCGGACGCGAGGCCGTCCTGGAAGAGGGCGTGAGCATCGGCCCCTTCGCCGTGGTGGAGGACGGGGTGCGGGTGGGCCGCGGCACCGAGGTGCGCGCGCATGCCGTGCTCAAGCGCTTCACCACCCTGGGCGCGGGCAACGTGGTGCACGAAGGCGCCGTGCTGGGAGGGGAGCCCCAGGACCTCGCCTTCACGGGCGCCGACTCCGCGGTGCACATCGGCGACGGCAACCGCATCCGCGAGGGCGTGACCATCCACCGCGCCTCGCGGCCCGGGCAGGCCACGGTGGTCGGCTCCGGGTGCTTCCTGATGGCCTACGTCCACGTCGCGCACGACTGCGTGGTGGGAGACGGGGCCGTCGTCGCCAACAACGTGGCCCTGGCCGGGCACGTGGCCATCGGCCCGGGGGCCTTCCTCTCCGGGGGCGTGGTCGTGCACCAGTTCTGCCGCGTGGGCCGCCTGGCCATGGTGGGGGGCAATGCCAAGGTCGTGCAGGACTGCCTTCCCTTCGTCCTCACCGACGGCATGCCCGCGCGCGCGCGGGGGCTCAACGTGGTCGGCCTGCGCCGCGCGAGGGTGCCGGCGGGCTCGGTGCGCGCGCTGAAGGAGGCCTACCGGCTCCTGCTGCGCTCGGGGCTGCGCCTGGCCGAGTCCCTCCCGCGCCTGGAGGCCATGGGCGACCCGCTGGTGGCCGAGCTGGCCGCCTTCGCCTCCTCCACGCGCCGCGGGTTCGCCCACGCCGCCGCGGGCGGCGAGGCCTGACTCAGAGCGGCCGGTAGCGGAGGGCGCGCAGCCGCAGCCCGGGATCGGCGGCCAGCACGAGCAGGTTGTCGCCGCGGCGCTGGGCCGCCGCGGGCAGGCGCAGGCTGACCTCCTGGGGGCCGGCCACCAGGGAGGCCTGGTCGAGGGCGCGGCCCTCCATGGAGAAGAAGACGGTGAGCGGGCGCGGGACGTCGAAGGAGAGGTCCACGGCCAGGTCCCGCGGGGGACGCGCGGGCAGCACCAGCTCGGCGCGGCCCTGCGCCATCACCATGTCGCCCTGGCCGTAGTGCGCGCGCTCCCCCCATCCCTCCCGCAGGAACCAGCGCAGCCGGTGCAGCTCGCTCGGGTCGGACACGCCCCAGGCGAAGCGCTGGCGGGACGCGTCGAAGGCCACCTCCTCCCCCCGCGCCAGGCGCCGCGCGGCGCGCAGGGTCTCGCGGCAGAATCCCATCACGTACGGCCCGTCGCGCGGGCCGCCGAGGTCGAGCCGCCGGTACGGGTCGACGAGGAGGAGGGGCGCGCCGGCCACCGCTGCCGCGGCCACGAAGGCGGCGATCTCCGCGGCGGGGTGGGGCGCGCGCGGGGCCACCGCCTCGGGCGAGAGCCAGCGCGGCACGCAGGAGGCGAGGGCCACCAGCAGCGGCACCGCGTAGATCAGGAGGCGGTGGACGTCGGCGGTGAAGAAGTGGCTCGCCTCCCCCCGGCTCACGTAGACGCCGGCGGCGAAGGGCAGCAGCAGGGCCACCGCCAGCGCGTATCCGTGGCGGCCGAGCAGCGCGCGGCCGCCGGGGGTGAGCACGGCGAGCAGGGCCACGGGAGTCAGGCCGAAGAGGGCCAGCGCGGGCAGCCAGTCGCGCCAGGCCCCGAGCACCACGCGGAGGGCCTCCATCCCCGGCGGCGCCGGGGCCAGGGCCAGGTGCGGCTGCCAGAGCCGGCGCAGGGCCACCGCGCCGGCCACCGCGGGCGCGGCGGCGAGCAGGGCGGTGGCGAGGGCGCGGCGCGCGCCCAGCCCGCGCCAGCGCGCGAAGGCCACCGCGGGCGCGAAGGCCAGGAACGCCTCCTTGGAGAGCGTGCCCAGGGCGAGGAGGAGGGCCAGCCGTCCCGTGCCCGCGCCGGTCTCCAGGGCCAGGAGGAAGGCCACGAAGAGCGCCACCGTCACCGGCTCGACCAGGAAGCGGAGGGCGAGCGCCTCCTTCGCCGGGGCCGACACCGCGAAGACGGCCACGCCCAGCAGCGCGGGCAGCGTGTCCGCGCCCAGGCGCCGCAGCAGCACGAAGAGGAGCACCGAGGCCGCCAGCAGGGCGGCGGCGGTCAGGTAACGGTAGCCGCCCGCGGAGTGGCCGGGCAGCGCGCGGGCGGCGGCGGGCGTGAGGAGCCGGTAGCCCCAGGGGGCCAGCGTGAAGACCGCGGGCTCCTCGGCCATGGCCACGTACGCGTAGGCGTCGAAGGCGGGGAGGGTGAAGCGATCGAAGCGGACGGTGGCGACCCGGCGCTGCTGGAAGCCCAGGATGCTCCCGGCCACGAGGACGGCGAGGAGGGCGCCGAGGAGGAGTCGCCCTCGACCGTCCCTCAAGCCGCCGGGGAGAGGAGGCGGTAGGACTGGGCCAGGAGCTCGCGCGCGCGGGCGTCGGCCGCCGCCATCGCCTCCTCCCGCGCCGGGAAGAAGCCCAGCGTGGCCACCACCGTCACCGTGCCCACGCGGTCCTCGGTCACCAGGAACCCGGCGCGGGGCGGGCGCATCCCCGCGACGTCGGGCCCGTCCTCCGGCCGCAGCTCGTACACGTTGAGCCGGGCGCGGCTGGCTTGCGTGGGGTGCTCGAACTCGGCCTGGTGGATGCGCACGGAGCCCC
>DATBIO010000039.1:0-15458 GCA_036556965.1 Vicinamibacteria bacterium | reverse complement strand
CCAACGCCGGCCACCTGGCCGCCGCCATCCTCGCCCTGGCCGACCGCGGGCTGCGCGACGCGCTGGTGGCGCGCCGCCAGCGGAACGCCGAGCAGATCCTGGCCAAGAACGACGCCCTGGCCGAGCGGCTCAAGCAGATACTCTCCGAGAAGAAATAACCGAGCCGGAATCCGACCCGGTTCCTCGTCCCCCCGGACCCCCGTTCAATCCGTTCGATGCCCGCCCGTGGCATGCTTGAGCCGTCCGTGGCGCACCGGGGGCGGCGCGCGCGGACCTCAAGGAGCCGCCATGCGCGCCGCCGCGCGAGCTGCCTTCGCGCTCGTCGCCCTCACCAGCGCCGCCGGGGCCACGACTCCTCCGCCCGACCCCATCGCCGCGGAGCTGGCGCGCTGGGCGGAGTACATCCGGACCAACACCGCCACCGACGAGCTCTGGACGCAGATCAAGCCCGGCGCGGAGACCGTGCTGGGCCGCGCGGAGCAGGCCCTGAAGCAAGGCCACCGCCTGCTCGCCCTCCAGCGCCTGGCCTTCGTGAACGAGAACCTCTCCGCCACCACCTACATCGGCCAGCGGACGGCCGAGCAGCGCAAGGACCAGGCGGCCTTCGAGGCCGAGTGGAAGCGTATGGGCGGCGAGCTGAAGCCGCAGCGCGCAGCGGCCGACGCCAAGGCGCTGGAGGAATTGAAGCCCGCGGCGGTGCGGGCCATGGCCGAGGCCGCCCTGCCCCAGGTCAAGATCTACTACGACGCGAGCCTGGACTACGGCCGCAGCACCACGCCGGACAGCGGGCTCTACTACCTGGGCGCGGCGCAGGCCCAGCGCCAGTTCACCGCCTTCGCCCGCAAGCTGCACGAGCCGGAGAAGGGCGCGCCGCCGCCGCTGCGCGCGCTGGCGCCTGAGCTGGACGACCTCCAGGACGCGCTCCTGGCCGCCTACCGGCCGCCGGCCTCCCTCGACAAGCACCGCGACTTCATCGGCGCGAACGCCGCGCTCAAGGAAGCGCGCGAGCTGGACGCCGCCGGCCTCCGCTACGGCGCGCTCCTGCGCTACCTTGAGGCCGCGCGCCGATTCGCCCCCCTCAAGCCGGGCCCGGCAGCGACGCCCACGCCCGCGGCCGTCGCGGAGCAGCTCGAGCCCCTGGCCGCGCGCCTGGACGCGCCCGGCACCGACCACAGCATCGGCCGCCTCATGCTCCAGCTCGCGCAGTTCGACCTCGCGGAGCACGCCCAGGACGGCAACGTGGCGGTGGCGGCCGCCGTGGCGAACGACGTGCTGCCCCGCTACTTCGCGGCCCTGCAGGCGGCGCCCGCCCGCGCGGCGCGGCCCGCCCCCACCGTCACCGTGACCCTCGTCCGCTGGCCCTACACCTGAAACATCTCCGATCCAGCAGGTCTGCTGGCACACAGCGTGGCCCAGTCGTTCGGCGGCAAGGCGCGGTTCGTGACCGAGAACTACGGCGACTCCGAGCTCGCGCGGCGCTTCGGCGTCACGCGGTACCCGGCCATCTTCGTGGACGACGTGCTCGTGGCCAAGCCCAAGGACTTCGGCTTCTACGGCAAGGGCGAGGGCGGCGGCGAGGGCCGCTACACGCCGTTCAAGAACGCGGAGAGCCACGAGCGCTTCCGCGCGGACCTGGCCCGCATGATCGAGCTGATCCTGGCCGGCAGGATGGACGTGGCGCGCGCGCAGGCCGTGCCCGCGCAGGACACCGACATCGCCTCCCTTCCCAAGCTCGCCCTCACCGACCTCGAGGGCAAGCCGGTGACCAAGGAATCCCTGGCCGGCCGCCCGGTGCTCGTGGAGTTCTGGGCGACCTGGTGCCCTCCCTGCCGCGGCACGCTCGCCTGGCTGGGCGACCTCCAGCGGAAGCACGGCGACCGCCTGGTGGTGCTGGCCATCGCGGTGGAGTCCGACGAGGCCGACGTCCGGCGCATGGCGGGCGAGATCGGCGCGCCCATCCGCTGGGCCATGGGGTCGCCGGAGGTGGCGCGCTCTTTCGGTGACATCAGCGCGGTGCCTACGCTGTTCCTGTTCGACGGACAGGGGCGCACGGCGGCCACCTTCTTCGGCGCGCCGCCGGGGCTCCACGACGAGGCGGAGGGCAAGGTGGCCGCGCTGCTGCGTTAGTCGCCCAGGTCGAAACGGAGGCTATCCGGCGATCGTCCAGCGCAGCACGGCCACGGCCCCGTCCACGCCGCTGGGCGCGCTCGCCGCCAGCTCCAGCCCCTGGACGTCCACGATGCCGGGCAGCAGCCACAGCTCGAGCTGCCGGCCCGCGCGCAGCACCGCGCCCGGGTCCACGAGCAGCGCGCGCCGGCCCGAGTCGTAGTCCACGCGCACGGCGTCGAAGGGCTTGTCGCCCGGGCGCGGGCGCCCGCCGTAACGCAGCTGCACGCGGCCCTCGAAGCTGGCCGCGTCCATGTCCTTGCTGAACTGGACCATGAACCGCGTGGTGTCGGGGGGCACGGGGTCGGTGTCGACGGGGAAGGCGAAGACCACCACTGGCCGCGCGGCGGGACGCGCGGGCGCCGCGGCCTTGGGCTTGGCCGCCGCCACCACCGGGGCCGGCTCGCGGCCCAGTACCAGCCGCAGGGCCTGCAAGTAGACGACGCCGTCGCGCGTGGCGGGCCGGGCCAGGACCTCGATCCACTTGCCCGTGTCCTCGCGCAGGTCGCCGTCGAGCGACCAGCCGCTGCCCTTGGGGTCCATGCCCACCACCCACGCCGCGAAGGCCTCGTGCTTGATGACCCAGTCGCCCGAGCGGCGCCGGCTGGCCTTGGGAAGGTCGCCGAACAGGTTGTGGCCGCGGAAGGCGCCCGTCACGCGCACGGTCTGGCCGTCGCGCGCGCCGGGCTTGCTCAGCAGGGACTCGAGGGTGACCGCGGGCGCCTCGCGCTCCTGGGCCGCGGGCTCGCCGAGGTCGCTGGCGCTCCACACGCTGATGGACAGGCGCGGATAGCCGGGGTGGTCGGCGAGGTCGGGGAGCACGGGCAGGCCGGGATCGAGGCACAGGCTCTCGGGGCCGCAGCCGGGGATCGTGTCCTGCTTGTAGGGCAGCTCGCGCACGAGGCCGGTCACGGAGAGCTGGCGGCCCATCATCATGCGCATGTCCACGGAGCCCCCCACGGGCAGGATGAGGACCTCGTGTCCGCGGAAGCGGAGGCGGTAGTGGTTGCGGGCTTCGTTGGCGAGGTCGAGCACGCCGCGCGTGCGCACGACGGACCGGTCGTAGCGCCCGCCGCTGAGGGCCAGGTCCTCGAGCTCGACCGCCTCGGCCTCGCCGTACTTCCCCTCCAGCCCGGCGCCGGAGTGGACCTGAACCTGGCCTGCGGCGTGGCTGGCCGCCGCCGCCAGGGTCACGCCCGCGAGCGCGGCGAGCCGCATGCGGAAGGGTAAGGCCGCTACCCCGCGATGTACCAGCGCAGCACGGCCACCGCGCCCTCGACCTCGGGCGGGGCCGACGGCACCAGCTCGAGCCCGTCGAGGTCCACGATGCCGGGCAGCAGGAGCAGCTCCAGCTCGCGGCCGTAGGAGAGCACGTCCCCCGGGTCCACGATGAGGACACGGCGCCCGGGGTCGTAGTCCAGGCGCACCGCGTCGAACAGGCGCTCGCCCGGACGCTGGCCGCCCACGTAGCGCAGCTCCACCCGGCCCTCGAAGCTCGCCTCGTCCATGTCCTTGTTGAACTGGACGTAGAAGCGCTGGGTGTCGGGCGACACGTCGGACTCGCCGTCGAGGGGCAGGGCGAAGACGACCGCCGGCGGCACCCTGGGCCGCGGGGGCGGGGGCGGCGGCGCCGCCGCGTCCGCGGTGGCGGAAGGCGGCTTGCTCAGGGCCACGTGGACGGCCTCGATGTAGACCACGCCGCGCCGGGTCACCGGCTTGCCCACGACCTCGATCCACTTGGAGGTGTCGCGCTTGAGGTTCGCGTCGAGCTCCCACCCCTTGCCCTTGGGCTTCTTGCCCGCGACCCAGACCGCGTACACGTCGTCCTTGATGACCCAGTCCCCGCCCTGCCGCCGGCTGGCCGTGGGCAGGTCGCCGTAGAGGTTGTGCCCGCGGAACTTCCCCACGACGCGCACGAGCTGGCCGTCGCGCTTGCCCGGGTTCGTGAGCAGCCACTCCAGGGTGGAGACGGGCGCCCCCTCCAGCTTCTTCTCGTCCACCTTCTCTTCCGGTCCGAGGTAGCCCCAGAAGGTGATGACCACGCGCGTCTCCCCGCTCGTGCCCGTGGAGGCGCGCGCGTCGGTGTCGGGCTGGCTGCCGGTGTTGGACCCCACCACGCCCGTGATCTGGACGTCGCGCCCGACCCACTGGCGCGCCTCCTGCTCGAACTGGTAGGAGATGTCGTTCACGGGCACGATGCGGGCCGAGCCCGCGAAGCGGCTGCGCAGGACGTAGCCCCGGCCCGAGTCGCTCATGCTGAGCTGGCCGGTGGTGCGCACCGCCTTCAGCTCGTAGCCGCCCACGCTGCCCAGGATATCGTCCAGGGACACGTCCACCGGCGTGCCGTACTGCGCCTCGTAGCGGTCCGCCCCCTGCGCCCACAGGGGGACGGCCAGGAGGACCAGGCCCAGGGCGGCCCAGGCCCGCGCGCACGCCGCCATGGATCGAGTATAGGTCCGCCGTTGACGGGGCGGTAGGCGGTGGATACGATCCCCGCCACCCCACCGCACCGGGCCGTCCACTCGTCCAACGTCGCCGCTCTCCCCAGGGAGGAAGCATGGCTGCTCACGAGAAGGCCGCCCCCGCGCCCGCCGAGTTCAAGCCCTACGTCCCCGCCGCCACCCTCATCCCCGAGTTCACCGTGCGCGCGGTCGTCCTCGGCATGCTCTTCGGCATCATCTTCGGCGCGGTGACCGTCTACGTGGGCCTGCGCGCGGGCCTCACCGTCTCCGCCTCCATCCCCATCGCCGTGCTCTCCATCAGCCTCCTGCGCGCGCTGGGCCGGGCCACCATCCTCGAGAACAACATCGTGCAGACCACGGGCTCCGCGGGCGAGTCGGTGGCCGCGGGCGTGATCTTCACCCTGCCCGCCCTCATCTTCCTCGGCTTCCCCCTGGAGTACTCGCGCATCTTCCTCCTCGCCCTCATCGGGGGCTGGCTGGGCGTGCTCTTCATGATCCCCCTGCGGCGCCAGCTCATCGTGAAGGAGCACGGCAACCTCCTCTACCCGGAGGGCGCGGCCTGCGCGGACGTGCTGGTGGCGGGCGAGAAGGGCGGCTCCTTCGCCGGCCGCGTGTTCATGGGACTGGGCCTGGGCGGCGTCTACACGCTGTTCCAGAACAGCAACGCCTTCGCGGTCATCCGCGAGGTGCCGACCTACAACCCCGGCTGGATGCCGGGGGCCTCCCTGCGCGCGGCCATCACCTCGGAGTACCTCGGCGTGGGCTACATCATCGGGCCGCGGGTGGCGGGGACCATCTTCGCGGGCGGCGTCTTCTCGTGGCTGCTCATGATGCCCGCCATCAAGTTCTTCGGCTCGCTGGTGCCCACCGCCATCTACCCGAGCCCGGTGCCCATCGCCCAGATGACCTCGGACCAGCTCTGGAACTACTACATCCGCTACATCGGCGCGGGGGCGGTGGCCGCGGCCGGCCTCATCACCCTGATGAAGACCATGCCCACCATCGTGGCCGCGCTGCGCTCGGGCGCCGCGGAGATGCGGAAGAAGAACGGGGGCCCGGACTCGGGGGCCACGGGGGTGGCCGGCTCGCGCATCGACCGCGACCTGCCCATGACCCTCGTGCTCGGCGGCGCCGCCATCATCGTGCTGCTGCTGTGGTCCCTCCTCACCTTCAAGCCCGTGCCCGGGGCCCCCACCGGCGCCTTCCACAACATCGTGGCCTCCGTGCTGGTGGTGATCTTCGGGTTCCTGTTCGTGACCGTGTCCAGCCGCATCTGCGGCCTCATCGGCACCTCCGCCAACCCCGTCTCCGGCATGACCATCGCCACCCTGATGGCCACCTGCGCGCTCTTCCTGGCCGCGGGCTGGACGGCGCCCGCCTACGCCGTGCTCGCCCTCTCCGTGGGCGGCGTGGTGTGCATCGCCGCCGCCAACGCCGGCGCCACCTCCCAGGACCTCAAGACCGGCTTCCTGGTCGGCGCCACCCCCTCGTACCAGCAGATGGGCCTCTTCGCCGGCGTGACCGCCTCCGCCTTCGTCATCGGGGCCACCCTCATCGCCATGAACAAGGGGCTCGAGAAGTACGAGCCCGTCGCCTTCGCCATCGACCGCGCGGCGCTGCCCGAGGGGGTGGTGGTGGAGAACGAGGCCTTCCCCTACCAGGACCAGAGCTACGTGCTGCTGAACTCCATCGGCTCGCGCACCGTGCCCGAGGGCAAGTACCTGCTGAACCCGCAGACGGGCCAGGTGGAGCGCCAGTGGATCCAGGGCATCGGCTCCCAGGCCGCTCCCGCGCCCCAGGCCCGGCTGATGTCGGTGGTCATCAACGGCATCCTCACGCGCAAGCTGCCGTGGGGCCTGGTGCTGCTGGGGGTGATGCTGGTGATCGCCGTGGAGCTGCTGGGCATCCGCTCGCTGAGCTTCGCGGTGGGCTCCTACCTCTCCATCGGCACCACCGCCGCCATCTTCTGCGGGGGGCTGGTCAAGTCGCTGGCCGAGCGCGGGACCCAGCAGACGGAGGAGGGCGAGGCCAGCCCGGGCGCGCTCTTCGCCAGCGGCCTCATCGCCGCCGGGGGCATCGTCGGGCTCCTGGCCATCGTCATCAAGCTGATGGAGGGCTGGGGCTGGCTGCCCGCCAACGCCATCACCTTCGGGCCGAAGCTGGGCCTGGACAACTACAACCTCCTGGCCCTGGCGGCCTTCGCCGCGCTGGGATACTCGCTCTACCACTACGCGCGCAAGCCGCTGGGAGCGGCGCGGGCGGAGTAGGCTGGGCCGAGGAGGCTCCCATGTTCCACCTGATCGGACAGGCCGTCTTCGGGCTGATCGTGGGGCTGCTGGCCAAGTTCATCATGCCGGGCAAGGACCCCGGCGGCTGCATCGTCACTCCCCTCATCGGCATCGCGGGCGCCATGGTCGGCACCTTCGTCGGCCGCGCGCTGTGGGGCGGGGCCGGCTACGAGGCGGGCTGGATCACCTCGATCCTCGGCGCGGTGCTGCTGCTGTGGATCTACCGGATGATCGTCGGCGGCCGCGCGAAGGGCTGAACGGACGGCGGGGGCCCGCCAGGGCGAGCCCCCGCCCGGCCCTCAGTTGTTCTGGACCTTGATCTCGGACGCGTTCACCTGGCAGAGCGTCGCGGCCAGGCCCTGGTGGGTCCCGCTGACGTGGACGCGCCAGCCCGTGCGCAGGTCGGCCAACGTGTAGCTCGTGTTGCCCTTGCGGATGCGCGTGCCCGCGGAGACGCTGCACAGGAAGCTGCCCTTCCCCTGCTGCGACACCGTGATGCTGCTCGCGCCCAGGCCCGTGATCAGGCCCTCCACCTCGGCCTTGGTTCCCGGCGCGCAGGCGTTCTTTCCGGAGTCGCCGTCGTCGTCGTCCCCGTCGTCGTCGTCGTCGTCGTCATCGTCGGCGTCCTGGAGCTTGATCTCGTGCGCGAGCACCATCTGCGGCCCGCTCGTGGTGGGGAGCCAGACGCCCTTGACGTGGACGCGCCGGCCCGCGGTGACGTCCGCCACCGTGCGCGCCCGGTTGCCCTCGCGGATGGAGGTCTGCCCGGGACGGGCCACCACGCTGTGGCCGTCGATGAGGAACACGCTGTCCGCCAGCGGGTTCAGGGTGACCACCGACTGCACCAGGCCCTCGATCTCGAGGTCGCCGTGGCCGATGCCGTCGCGGCGCTCTTCGAGCACGACGACGGTGGTCCCGTCGATGCGGACGGTGACGGTGATCTCCTGGTTGACCTTCACCTCGCGGAACGTGACGGTGCCCAGGGTGACGCCGCCGCTGGTGAAGACGAGGGTGAAGGCGCCCGGGGGCAGGCCGCGGAGGCTGAAGCGGCCGTCCGCGCCCACGGTGGTGGTGACGGCGGGGTTCTCCTGGAGGGTCACGGTGATGACGTCGGCGGCGGCGCCGGCGGCACCGCGGGCCGAGGCCGCGGCCGCGGTGGCGCCGCCGACCACGGTGCCCTGGAGGACGGCGCCGTCCTGCGAGGGC
Organism: Vicinamibacteria bacterium; assembly: GCA_036556965.1. GTDB lineage: Bacteria > Acidobacteriota > Vicinamibacteria > Fen-336 > Fen-336 > DATBIO01. The sequence goes on along the minus strand of DATBIO010000039.1, from coordinate 7,336 downwards.
GACGAGGGGCCACCGCCGCAGGCGGTGAGGACGAGAGCGGGTGCGACGAATGCGAGAAGGACGGCGAAAGCGCGGCGTGTCATGAGGAACCTCCCTGGCGGCCCGACGGCGGGCCTAGGCTGCGACTCTCCAGGGTGGCCCCATGGAGGACCCCGTGAAGTGAGCGGGCGCACACCGCCCCGGGCGAGCCTGCGGCGGCCCGCGAGTGATGCCGCTCACAGCGAGCCAGAAAGGCAAAAACCCCGGAGGATGTGTCCCATCCTCCGGGGTCGGTGAAGCTGTTTGGATTCGCCAGGTCCGTCGTACGGCCTAGCGGGCCCCCAGCCAGGGTCGCGGGACCGATCCGGTCCGGCGGAGGCTATCCAGTTGAAGTGCCTGTTGATGCGCTACGCCAGGACGAACCTAAGCGTCAGCCACCTCGCGCGGTTTATGGCAACTGTCCACTGGACCACCTCCTTTCTCGCGTAGCGGCAGTGTAGGGGACCGGCTTCGGCGCTGTCAAGCACGCCGGACCCTATTACTCGCGCGCGTTTCCGCGGCGCACACCGCCTCTTGTGTGAAACAGACGGCCGTGATGCCGCACACTTGACACTCGAAGAATACGCGTGCTACCGTCCCAGCGCGCCTCATCCCTTCGGGCAAGCGCCATGGGATGAAGTACTTGGAGCCACCCGCAGCCACCGAGATGCCGCGCTCGACATGAAGCTGAAGGTCCTGGGCTGCTATGGTGGGAACATCCCCGGCCACGGGATGACCTCGCTCCTCCTCAACGACACGGTGGCCATGGACGCGGGCTGGGTGTCGGGCGCGCTGTCGCTCAAGCAGCAGGTCAAGGTCAAGGACATCCTCATCTCGCACTCGCACCTCGATCACACCTGCACGCTGCCCTTCCTGATCGACAACAACTTCGGCTCCCCCGGCTTCTCCCTGCGCATCTACGCGATCCCCGAGGTGGTGGCCTCCATGAAGAACCACCTCTTCAACAACCTCACCTGGCCGGACTTCACGAGCCTCCCCAACGACATGACGCCGGTGCTCAAGCTGATCGAGGTGTCGCCGGAGAAGCCCTTCACCGTGAACGGCCTCACCATCCGCGCCATCCCCGTCTCCCACATCGTGCCCACCGCGGGCTACGTGGTGGAGGACAAGGACGGCGCCATCGCCTTCAGCTCCGACACCGGGCCCACCCAGCGCTTCTGGGAGATCGTGAACGCGACGCGCAAGCTCAAGGCCGTGATCACGGAGACGTCGTTCCCCAACGAGCTGCAGGACCTGGCCCACGTCTCCGGCCACCTCACCCCCGCCACCCTCGACCTCGAGCTCCGCAAGCTCAAGGCGAAGGTCCCCGTCTACCTCTACGGGGGGAAGCCGAAGCACCTGAGGACCATCCGCCAGCAGGTGAAGGCGCTCAAGCGCTCCGAGGTCAAGTTCTTCACGCAGGGCAAGGTCTACCACTTCTAGCTCGCCGACCGCCGAGGACATCCCGCCTCGCATCGTTGCGCCTTCGCTCGCGTACGACGAGTACGCGTCGCTCGGCGCGCCTCGCGATGCGGGCGCCTCGGCGGCCGGAGGAAGCGTGGATATCCGACATCACTGACGCCGGGCGAGAGTTGCCCGTGCGCGCGCACGGGCCGCGCCCGTCCTAGTTCCAGTAGAACTTCAGCCCCAGCTGGATCTCGCGGGGAGACCGGGTGGTGGTGATCTGGCCGAAGGACCCGGTGGAGGCCGCGCAGCTGGTGGCGGTGACAGCCACCGTGCACACGTTCTGGATGTTGTCCGGGTTGAGCTGCGTGTGGTTGAAGGCGTTGATGAAGTCGGCGCGGAACTGCAGCCGCGTCTTGCCGCCCGGGTACCAGTTCTTGGAGAGGGTGACGTCCCACTGGTGCACGCCGGGCAGGCGGAAGATGGCGCGCCCGGTGTCGCCGTACTCCCCGTCCGCGGGGGGGGCGAAGGCGGCCGGGTTGAACCAGTAGACGCCGCCCGGCACGTTGGCGGGCAGGTTGGCGAAGGGATCGCCCACCTGGTCCACGCGGATGCCGCGGCGCCCGCCGTTGGTGGTGCCGTTCACCACGCGGGAGATGGGCGGCCCCGACCAGATGGAGGTGATGCCGGAGACCTGCCAGCCTCCCAGCACCTGCTTCAGGAAGCCGGTGGCGTCGCGGAAGAAGGGCAGCTCGTAGACGTAGTTGGCGCTGAAGACGTGGGTGCGGTCGGTGCGCGCCACCGCGTACTCCGCCTCCAGGTCGAGCGGGTTCTGGGGCAGGTCGACGGCGTCACGGTCGTTGGTGGCGGTGGCCCGGTTGCGGCTGAGCGTGTAGCTCAGGCTCAGCAGCCCGGCGCGCCCCGCGTCGTGCCGGAAGTTCACGAGCAGCCCGTGGTAGTCGCTGTGGGCCGTGGTCTGGCGGAAGTTGATGGTGCCGTAGCCGGTGAAGGGCCGCGCCGCGTTGAGCACGCCCGTGCGCACCACGTCCGCGGGCTGGGCCTGGTTGATGTCCACGGGCTGGATCAGGTCGCTGCCCTTGGAGCCCGCGTAGCCGACGTCGATGACGCCACGCTGGTAGAGCTGCCGCTGCACGCCGATGTTCCACTGCTGCGTGCGCGGGATGATGAAGGGGTCGCTGGTGCCGATGAGGCCCTGCACCGCGCGCGTGGTGGGGGTGGACCCGGAGGCGGGGTTGGAGAGCTGCGGGTTGAGCACCTGCGGGTTGGTGTTGATGGGCGGGTTGACGAAGGCGTTCTGCAGGAAGATGCCGATCAGCGACTGGTCGTAGTAGATGCCGTAGCCGCCGCGCAGCAGCGTCCGGCCGTCGCCGCGGAGGTCGTAGGAGAAGCCCACCCGCGGCTGGACGTTGTTCGTGTCCGTCTCGTAGATGCCGCGGCCGTGGGGCGAGGTGCTCCCCGCCACCACGATGCCGTTCAGGGGGTCGCCCGTCCCCACCACCACGCTGCCGGTGGCGTTCAGGGCAGGGGCGCGGGCGGGGTCGAAGCGGTCGGGCACGAAGTTGCTGAGCAGGTCGTTGTCGTCCGTGACCGGCGGCTGCAGGGTGTAGCGGAGGCCGAAGTCCACGCGCAGGCGGTCGGTGGCCCGCCACGAGTCCTGCAGGTAGAACTCGTAGCGGTTGAAGTTGAGGCGCGAGGCGATCTCGCGCTCCGGCTCCAGGTAGGTGCAGGCGGCCCCGCAGGCGCCGTCGCGGTTTCCGCGGATGAAGTTCTGGAAGGCGGTGAAGCCCCCGCCCGCGGCGTAGGCGTAGGTGCCCTGGGTGGCGCTGCCCGAGATCTCGTTCTTCTGCTCGAAGGCGAAGAGGAAGCCGCCCTTGATCTGGTGCGCGCCCCGCTGCCAGCTCAGGTTGTCGGCGATGGTGATGTTCCGGTACTCGTTGTCGAAGAGCTGGGGAGCTCCGGCCAGGGAGAGCACGCCCGGGACGTCCACCGTGGGCACCAGCGAGTTGCGGTTCTCCGGGAACAGCTCGGGGATGGTGATGCCGTAGTCCGAGCGCTGGTTGCGCGCCTCCTCCCCGTAGGTCGAGCTGATGGCGTTGCTCGAGTACTGCACGGACAGCTCGTTGAAGACGTTGGGGGTGACGGTGGTGGTCAGCTGGGTGACGAACACCTGGCCGGGCACGTCGGTGAGGGTGGTGGCCACGTCCGGGATCTGGGTGTTGAAGAAGAGGCCGCCCGGCTCCGTGGTCTCGCTGAGGTCGTGGGTGTAGCGGCCCATCCAGCGCCAGCGGGGCGAGATCTGCCAGTCCAGGCGCGCCACCTCCTGCCGCGTGTCCTGCTCGTTGGCCCGCGTGGTCACGAAGCGGTTGGTGCCCGCGTTGGGCGCCGGCCACATCTCCAGCAGGCGCACCGCGTTGGGGTCGCGCAGGGCCGGGGCCACGTAGTTGGGGTTGGTGGGGTCGCTCAGGAAGGCGGGGTCGGGGACGGACGCGCTGGCCGCGGTGGGAGCGCGCGAGATCTGGCGCCACTCCTGCGAGTAGAAGAAGAAGAGCCTGTCCTTCTTGATGGGCCCGCCCACCGTGAAGCCGAAGTTGTTGTAGCGCAGGCGCGGGGGGTTCTCGCGGATGTCGCGGTCGGCCGCGGTGTCGGAGCAGGTGCCGTCCGTGCGGCAGCCCACCTGCTTGCGGAAGAACGAGTTGGCGTTGAGGGCGTCGTTGCGGAAGAACTCGTAGGCGGAGGCGCGGAAGTCGTTGGTGCCGGACTTGGTGACGACGTTGATGATGCCGCCGCCGCTGCGCGGCCACTCCGCGGCGTAGCTGCTGGTGATGATCTTGAACTCCTCGATGGACTCCAGGGTGGGGGTGGAGAGGAGGGTGATGTTGGAGCCCACGTCCACGTTGGAGGCCCCGTCCACCAGCCAGTTGACGCCGTTGCGGCGCGCGCCGTTGATGGAGATGCTGGTCAGGCTGGTGAGCCCGATACCCACCTCGTCCGCCAGGTTGCTGGTCACGCCGGGCACCAGGGTGGCGAGCTGGACGAAGTTGCGGTTGTTGAGGGGCAGCTCCTGCACCTGGGTGGGGCCCATCAGGCTCTGGATGGCCGGCGTGGGCTGGATGAGGTCGGCCGCCGCCGTCACCTCCACCGTCTCCGACACGGCCCCGGGCTTCAGGACCATGTCCACCTGGATCCGGTCGTTGACGTGCAGGCGGAGCCCGCGCGCGCTGGCCGTCTGGAAGCCGGTGAGGGAGAAGGTCACGTCGTAGGTGCCGGTGGGGAGCAGGGGGGCGGTGTAGACGCCCTCGCCGTTGGCCACCAGCTCCTTGCTGAAGCCGGTGCCCGTGTTCCTCACCGTGACCACGGTGCCCGGCAGCACCGCGCCCGTCTCGTCGGCCACGGTGCCGGTGATGGTGGCGGTGATCTCCTGGGCGCCGGCGGCCGAGGCCAGCGCGGCGAGGGCGAGACTCCACACGGCGACCTTCGAGCGGGCGCGCATCGTGACCTCCTTGGAGCGGGAGACGGGCGGGGGGAGAGGCGGCGGCAACCTTGGTCCCGGGGAAGATGCTGCAGGAACGCTATCCCTCCGTCACACCGCCGTCAACGGCTCACACCTGGGAACGGCCCAGGCTGACGAGGCTGCCGACCACGCCCATGGCCATGCCGGCCAGCACCAGGGCCGCGCACAGCGTGGCGGGCAGGAACACCACCGCCCGCCCCAGCAGGTCGGAGGCGGCCACCACGTCCCGCGCCACCGCCTGGAAGGCGACCCACAGCAGGCCGACGGCGAGCAGGCCGCCCAGCGCGCCCTGGATCATGCCCTCCATCACGAAGGGGCCCTTGACGTAGGAGGGCGTGGCTCCCACCAGCCGCATGATGTCCAGCTCGTCCTGCCGCGCGTAGACGGTCAGCCGGATGACGTTCGAGATGGTGAAGACGCCGGCGAGCAGGAGCACGAAGCCCATCACCGCGGCCAGGCCGCGCACCAGGCGCACCGCGGTGCCCAGGCGCTGGATCCAGAGCAGGTCGTACTGCACCTCCTCCACCCCGCGCTCGGCGCGGAAGGCGTCGTGGAGGCGCCGCAGCTCGGCCTCCCCGTGGTGGCCGGGCTTGAGGGTGGCCTCCAGCGAGGCGGGGAAGGGGTTCGTGCCCAGGTCCTCGGGGAGGGCGGCGAGGTCGCGGAACATGGCGCGGAAGCGCGCCAGGGCCTCGTCGCGGCTGGTGGCCTCCACCATCTCCACCGCGGGGTCCTGGCGCAGACGCTCCACGAGCGCGTCGCGGTCGCGGGGGTCCACGCCGTCGCGGAGGTAGATCGTCACCTGGACCTTGCGCGTCCAGCGGTCCACCACCTCGGCCAGGTTGCTGGCCACGGCCAGGAAGGCCCCCAGCAGGAAGAGGCTGATGGCGATGGTGCCCACGGAGAGGGCGCCGATGAGACGGCTGCGCCACAGGCTCTGGGCCGCCTCCTGGAGGAAGTACGCGACGGCGCGGAGCGTGCCCCGCATGGCGCGCTGATTATAATCGGGTGCTCATGGCCATCCTCATCGGCGTGGCGGGAGGAACGGGCTCCGGCAAGACCTCGTTCGCGGCGCGCCTGCTCCAGCGCATCGGCCCCGAGCGCTGCGTCACCGTGGCCCAGGACGCCTACTACAAGGACGGCAGCCGGCTGTCCGCGGAGGCGCGCACCGCCATCAACTACGACCACCCCGACGCCTTCGACAGCTCGCTGCTCGTGCAGGACCTGCGCGACCTGAAGGCGGGCCGGCCCGTGCCCCACCTGACCTACGACCACGCGACCTATGCGCGCCGGGTGCTCCCCGACCCCCTGCCGCCGCGCCCCGTGGTCCTGCTCGAGGGCATCCTCATCCTGGCCGAGGAGCCGCTGCGCCGCCTGATGGACATCAAGCTGTTCATCGACACCGACTCCGACGTGCGCATCCTGCGGCGCCTCCGGCGCGACCTCACCGAGCGCGGGCGCGTCTTCGAGTCGGTGGAGAAGCAGTACCTGACCTCGGTGCGGCCCATGCACCTCGAGTTCGTGGAGCCCTCCAAGCGCTACGCCGACCTGATAGTCCCTGAAGGCGCCGAGAACGAGGTGGCCCTGGAGGCGGTGGTGGCGAGGGTGGGCGCCATGCTCCGCGCCTAGGCCCGCGCCGGCTCCGTACTAGTCCCCGACCACGCGCCCCTTCTCCAGCGTGATCACGCGCTTCCCCATGCGCTGGATCATCTCGCGGTCGTGGGTGGCCACCAGCACGGTGGTGCCACGCGCGTTGACGTCCTGGAAGAGGGCCATGATCTCCTGCGCCATCTCCGGGTCCAGGTTGCCGGTGGGCTCGTCCGCCAGGAGGAGCATGGGCTCGTTGATCAGGGCACGCGCGATGGCCACGCGCTGCTGCTCGCCCCCCGAGAGCTGCAGGGGATAGGCGTGCATCTTGTGGTGCAGCCCCACCGCGCGCAGGGCGGCGAAGGCGCGCCGCTTCTGCTCCTTGGCCGGCACGGCCATGATCCGCAGCACGAAGGCCACGTTCTCCAGGATGGTCTTCCGCTTGAGCAGCTTGAAGTCCTGGAAGACCACGCCGATGGAGCGGCGCAGGGCGGGGATCTGCTTGTCGGGGATGGCCGTGATGTTGCGTCCCCCCACCAGGATTTGCCCCTGCGAGGGCAGCTCCTCCCGGAAGACCAGCTTCAGGAAGCTGGTCTTGCCCGCCCCCGAGGGCCCGGTGAGGAAGGAGAACTCGCCCTTGGGGATGTGGAGGGTGATGTCCGTGAGGGCGTGGTTCTCGCGGTCGTACTGCTTGTAGACGTGAAAAGCCTGGATCATTCGATTGTCAGGGGAGGGCGCTGCGTCGCGCCCTCCCCTAGGACCCCTCCGCTCGCTGCGCCGGAGTGAATCCGGCTCCGC
>DATBIO010000038.1:0-9534 GCA_036556965.1 Vicinamibacteria bacterium | reverse complement strand
TGCCGTCGGGCTGGCGGACCTCGGTGACCCGGTCCAGGCGGTCGTAGGTGCGCGTGACCACCAGCGTCTCCGGCACCCCGCCCACCGTGCGCGTGCGCGTGTCCGTGAGGCGGTTGCCGTTGGCGTCGTAGGTGTAGCTCGTCTCCCGCCCGAGGGCGTCGATCTCCCTGGTCAGGTTGCCGACGGTGTCGTACTCGTACCGCGTGAGGCAGCCCAGGGGATCGGTCTCCGTGAGCAGGCTGCCCGAGGGGGCATAGGTGTAGACGGTGACGCGGTCGAGGGCGTCCGTCACCGAGGCCACGTTGCCCCGCGCGTCGTAGGCGAAGGTGGTGAGGTTGCCGCGGGCGTCGGTGGCGGTGAGCCGCTGCCCGCGCGCGTTGTAGGTGTAGGTGGTGACCTTCCCCAGCGCGTCCGTCTCGCTGGTGAGGTTGTCCTGCGCGTCGTAGGTGAAGGTGCGCGTCTCCCCCAGCGGGTTGCGCTCGGTCAGGCGGTTTCCGCGCGCGTCGAAGGTGCGCTCCGTGACCTTGCCGTTCTGGTCGGTCTCGCGCACCACGTTGCCGCGCGCGTCGTACTCGAGCAGCCGCACCCGGCCCAGGCGGTCGGTGATCAGCTCCTGCCGCGTGCCGATGCTGTGCGTGAACTCGGTGACCCGCCCCTCGGCGTCGATGTGGCGCACCAGGCGGCCGTTCTCGTCGTACTCGTTGCGCAGGGCGCGCGCCCCCGTGGGGTCGCGGATCTCGGTCAGGCGGTGGGTGGGGTCGTACTCGTAGGTGGTGTCGTGGCCCTCCCGGTCGGTGAAGGTCACGAGGTCGCCCGCCGCGTCGTAGGCGTACGTCATGGCGTTCCCGGCGGGGTCGGTGATGGAGGTGATGCGGCCCAGGCCATCGCGGGCGAAGGCCACGCCCTTGCCGCTGGAGTGCACGATGCCGCCCGCGCCCACGGTGAGGGTGTTGCCGTTGCGGTCGGTCAGGCTCTGCACGCCGAGCTGCTGGTGGATGACGTAGGACTCGCCCTCGGGCAGGGTCAGGCGGTAGAGGGTGGGGTCGAGGATCTCGATGGTGTCGATGGAGACGAGCTGCACGGGCCCCGGCTGGCCCCCGAGCACGAAGGCGTCCGCGGAGTCGAGCGCGGCCAGCGTGCCCACCGAGCCCGGCAGCGGCCGGAACGTCACCGTCGTCTGCTGCACGGGCAGCACCTGCTGGCAGGACGGCGTGAGCACGGGCTCGAACTCGAGCACACGCCCCTCGGGCAGGGTGACCGTCACCACGTGCGCCCGGCTGGGCTGGAGGCAGTAGTTCGGGATGATGACGCCCGTGCGCGTGCTCTCCCAGTTCAGGCCGAGCTTGCCGTTCTCGGAGAGGCGCAGGCTGCTGAGGCCCACCCGCCAGCCGATGCCGAAGTCGCCCCGGCCCTTGTCGCGGCTGTCGTAGGTGCGGATCACGGTGATGGGCAGGCCCGCCACCGGCACCTCGAGGTCGCGGAAGGCGACCGTGAAGTGGCCGACCTTCAGGTTCTCCTTCACCACCACGTTCCGCGTGACGAAGCTGGACTGGCCGGCGGCGTCCGTGGCCACCAGGCGCAGCTCGTAGAGGCCGTTCAGGAGGAGGGTGGGGTCCAGGGTGGCCAGGGTGGCGTCCACCACCGGGCTCTCGCCGCGGGCCAGCAGCGTGAACGCTCCCGTGCCCGCGGGGGCCACCTCCAGCCGCCACTCGACCAGGGTCTCGTCGCCCACCGAGCCCACGATCTCGGTGGGAGCGGTGATGGCCGCGCCCTCGGGCAGCCCGGTGAAGTCCAGGGTGGGCGGCGTGGTGTCGGGCGGCGGCGGGGCCAGCACGAGCTCCGCGACCACGTGCGAATAGAGGGCGTAGCCGCGCCACGGCTGCATCAGCCCCGGGGGCGTGGCGTTGGGCTCGACGGACGCGAAGACGCCGCCCGCCGGGTCGAAGTCGCCCAGCGTGCCCACGATCCACCCGGCGGCGACGGCCTCGGCCAGCGTGCGCACCTCGCTGCCGCGCGCCACGGAGACGCGCGCATCGCTCCATTCCACCGCTCCCAGCCACGGGGTGGCGATGCCGTTCCAGCCGGGCAGGAGCGGCAGCCGGAAGGGCGCGCCGAGGTTGGTGAGCGCGCCGCTCACCGTCACCGTCACCGGGGCCTGAAGCAGCAGCCAGAACGAGCGGCCCGGGGTCACGTTGCGCAGCCCGGGCTCGCCCAGCCCGACCACGTGGCCGCCCAGGTAGTCGTAGACGCGCAGGGGCGCGGGCAGGGCCGCGAAGACGGCGGCGGGATCGGGATCGACCGGGCGGAGGGGAACCGAGACGAGGCTCCAGCCCGCCGGGTAGGTGTGCTCCCGGCTCACCTGCCCCGAGGCCCCGGTCAGGCCGGCCGCGAGCATGACGGCAACCAGCGCCGCATGACGCGGCCACGCGGCTGATCCGCCGGGTGAGAACGGATCCCGCATAGTCGTGGGCGCGGAGCGTTCCACAAAGACACACTCGCTGTCAAATTGATTGGACGCCGACGCGGCGGGGTCTAGGGTGCAGCGGAGAAGGCGAGGACCTGGCCGTCCATGCGGCCCACGAAGACGCGGTCGCCGCCGAGGGCAGGGCGCGTCTTGATCGCGGGGTTGGCCGCCGCGTCGCCCTCGAAGGCCCAGAGCCGGCTTCCCGTTTCCCGATCCAGGGCGAACAGCGTGCCGGACTCACACCCCACGAACACCGCGGCGGAGCCGACCGCGGGCGAGGAGAGGACCTCGGCGCCCGCCTCGAAGCGCCAGCGGAGCCGGCCCGAGGCGGCGTCGAGCGCATACACGTGGCCGTCCCAGCTACCGAAGAGGACGCGGTCTTCGTCGAAGGCGGCTTCCGTGTAGATGGAGCCTCCCGTGGGGTGCCGCCACCGAGGCGCGCCGTCGGCGAGGTCGAAGCAGTGGAAGGAACGGTCGTAGCTGCCGACGAAGACGGCGCCCCCGAACGCCGCGGGCGGCGCGGCGATGAAGTTGCCGGTGCCCGCGCTCCACCGGACGGCGCCGGTGGCGCGGTCCAGGGCGTGGACGCAACGGTCGTAGCACGACACCAGCACCACGTCCCCGGCGGCCGTGGGCCGCGCGCCGACCACGTCGGCCAGCGGCGTGCGCCAGATCTCGCGGCGGGTCCCGAGGTCGAGGGCGACGACGTCGGTGCGGCCGCGGGCGACGGCCGCCTGGTAGAGCACGCCGTCCGCCACCTCGGGGGGGGCCTGCAGCTGGCCCGTGGCCTCGAGCGTCCAGCGCTCGGCGCCCGCAGCCAGGTCCAGGGCGGCCAGGTACCCGGGCTTGCCGACGCGCGTGAAGTGCACGGCCGCGTACACCGTGTCGCCGGCCACGGCGGCGCTGGCCGCCGTCCCCGCCAGCGCGCGCCTCCAGGCCTCGGCCCCCGTGTCCGGGTCGAGCGCGCACACCGAGGCGTCCACCCCGCACACCACCAGCCGATCGCCCGCCAGCACCGGATCGGCCTGCACGGCGGCCGCGCCGCGGTGGATCCAGAGCGGCCGCCTCACGCGCGGCGCCGCGGCCGGGGGATCACGTGCACTGCAGGACGACCTGCGCGCGGGCGAAGTCACGCCGCGCCAGGTCGTCGGCGCGCACCAGCACGTAGAGGTGGCCGACGTCGCCCCAGGTGAAGCCCAGCTCCTCGTCGCTGGAGACCTGCCAGAGGAGCCGCCACTCCGCGGCCTCGCCCTCGAGCCGCCGGGCCTCGTCCGTGGCATAGGCCTCCGGGCCGTCGGCACGGATGCCGTGGGCGACCAGCGCGGCCTCGTGGCGCGCGTCGTCCTGGATCCAGTCGGGGTTGCCCCCCACCTGGTGACGCAGCCACTCGTGGCCGTGGATCTCCTGCTGGTGCGCGGCGTGGAGGGCCGAGTACGCCTCCCACTCCGCCGGCTCCAGGGCGGGCACGCGCGCGTCCATGGGCGCGGCAAAGGACGCCGCGCGCACGGGCCGCACGCGCCGCGAGGGATGGGGAGCGATAGCGGCCGGCGGCGTGGCCGGGGCCTCCTCCCCGCCCTCCACGAACACGAGGCGCGACCACTCCCTGTCCTCGGGGTCGAAGCCCCAGCGCTGCTCGTCTTCGTCGTAGAAGAAGAGGAGGCGTCCGGCCTCGGGCAGCCAGGGCAGCACGCCCGGAGCGACGCGGGCCAGCTCCGCGAAGTCCAGCGCGCCCACGAAGGCCATCGGCCGCTCGGGCGAGCGCGGCCACTCCTGGCCCATCCGGGGGACGCCGCCGAGAACGGTGCCCGCGGGGCCCACGGGCTCCCCCGCCGCCCGCAGGACGAGGCACGCCTCGGCGGTGGCCTCGATGGCACGGCGCACGCGCGCCAGCGAGGGGGGCAGCGCGGGCGGGTTCGAGGGCTCGTCCACCGCGCTCGCCCCCGGCCTCCTACGCCTCCTGCTGCTGCACCACCTCCAGCCGTCCGAGGTCCTGGAAGAGGGACAGGCAGGCCACGTAGAGGAAGCCGAACTGGAAGAGGAGGATGAAGGGCAGGGTGCCGAAGATGCCGTTGCTGGCCGCGTAGACGGCCATGAACGTGAAGTACAGGCCGAGCACGAGCTCGAAGAACGGCACCAGGTTCAGCTCCCCGCGGTACCGCTTGAGCCGCCAGTCGTCGCCCTGGCCCTCCACGCCGTACTTCGGCGTGCGCATGAAGTCCGAGGGGACGCCGCGCATGGCCTCCCACACGGCCTTGGCGTTGTTGACGGCCAGGCCGATCCCGATGGAGAGCACGGCGGGCAGGTAGCGCAGCCGGGACTTCCAGTCCTTGCCGAAGATCTCGCGCTGCGAGGTCAGGTAGAAGGAGCAGACGCTCATGGTGGCCCCCATGAACAAGGGGACGTCCACGATCAGCATCTCGTACCAGCCCATGTTGTAGCGGATGACCATGGCCGGGAACATGAGCAGGCTGAGCAGGATCATCAGCGGGTACCCGAAGTTCGCGCCCAGGTGGAAGAAGGCCTCGCTCTTCACGGAGAGCGGCAGGTCGGAGGCGAAGATGGCGGGCAGCAGCTTGCGGCAGGTCTGGATCTGGCCCTTGGCCCAGCGGAACTGCTGGCTCTTGAAGGCGTTCATCTCCACGGGCAGCTCGGCCGGGGAGACCACGTCCTGGAGGAAGACGAAGCGCCAGCCCTTCATCTGGGCGCGGTAGCTGAGGTCGAGGTCCTCGGTGAGGGTGTCGTGCTGCCACCCGCCGGCGTCGGCGATGACGGAGCGGCGCCAGACGCCCGCCGTGCCGTTGAAGTTGAAGAAGCGCCCCGAGCGGTTGCGCCCCCCGTGCTCGAGCACGAAGTGGCCGTCGAGGAGCATGGACTGGACCTGGGTGAGCAGCGAGTAGTCCCGGTTGATGTGGTCCCAGCGCGCCTGCACCATCCCCACCCGGGCGTCCTGGAAGTGGCCCAGCGTCTTCTCCAGGATGTCGGGAGGGGCCACGAAGTCGGCGTCGAAGATGAGGATGAACTCGCCGGTGGCCGCCTGCAGGCCGGCGTCGAGGGCGCCCGCCTTGAAGCCCGTGCGGTCGGCGCGGTGCAGGTAGTGGATGTCGAAGCCCTGCTCGCGGTAGCGGTCGGTGGCGCGCCGCGCGATCTGCTGGGTCTCGTCGGTGGAGTCGTCGAGGACCTGGATCTCGAGCAGCTCCTTCGGGTACCGGATGGCGGCCACGGACTGCAGCAGCCGCTCCACCACGTACATCTCGTTGTAGAGCGGGAGCTGCACGGTCACGCGGGGCAGCGCCTCCGGGAGGGGAACGGGCACCGCCCGTTTGTCCCGGTGGCGGTAGTACAGGTACACCACCACGTAACGGTGTACGCCGAAGACCGCGAGGATGACGAGGGTGAGGAAGTAGAGGCCGAGAGTTGCTGCTTCCAAGGGGCTCATGATGTTGCGAAGACGCTCCTCCTAGGCACGACGAGCCTCGGCACGGCACCGAGGTGCCGGCCGCGCGCGACGACGGTAATCCTCTGGGAAACGGGGCACCCGACCGAGCCCGCCCCTCGCGCGAACTGCAAGGTCCGCGCCGCCGGGCGAGCCTGTGTTTGTGCTCGATCGAGCACAAATTCTATAGTTTAGTCGATGGCGAACTTTCGTCAAATCCATTGAACCAGAGGGACCTCGTCGCGCTCCTGCAGGCCGTGCGGGACGGCACCACCACTCCGGAAGCCGCCCTGGAGCGCTTGAAAAACCTTCCCTACGAGGATCTCGGGTTCGCCCGCGTGGACCACCACCGGGCCCTCCGGCGCGGCTTCCCGGAGGCCGTCTTCGGCGGGGGCAAGACGGGGGAGCAGGTCGCGGCCATCGTGGACCGCGTCGTGGCCCGGGGCCAGAACGCCCTGGTCACGCGCACCGGCGCCGAGGCGCACCGCCTCGTCGCCGCCCGCCACCCCGAGGCCCGCCTCCACGACGTGGCGCGCTGCATCACCGTGACGGTGGCGGAGACCACGCCCCTTGCGGGCCGCGTCGCCGTGGTGTGCGCCGGGACCTCGGACGTGCCCGTGGCGGAGGAGGCCGCGGTCACCATCGAGTTCTACGGGGGCGTCGTGGACCGGATCTACGACGTGGGGGTGGCCGGCCTCCACCGCCTCCTGGACCGCTCGGAGGACCTGCGGCGCGCGCGTGTCATCGTGGTGGCGGCGGGGATGGAAGGCGCGCTGCCCTCCGTGGTGGGGGGGCTGGTCGAGGCGCCGGTCATCGCCGTTCCCACCAGCATCGGGTACGGAGCGTCCTTCGACGGGCTGGCCGCCCTGCTGGCCATGCTCAACTCCTGTGCCTCCGGCGTGGCGGTGGTGAACATCGACAACGGCTTCGGGGCCGCCTACCTGGCCTGCTCGATCCTGCGCACCGGGGCCCTCACGCCAGCCGAGCCTTGACAAAGCCGTTGATTCTGCTCATCTTCTAAACTGTCTTGTTCTGCGCCCGGGACAGGACCCCTCATTGTTGCCCCAAGCCTCGACAGTCGGCACTCGTTCCGTATCGAGGCGGTCCCAGCTAGGAAGGGACGGGGGAGCTGGCATCTGAGGGCCACAGGCAGGCTCGCTTGAACGGCAATACTTTCCGAACCCTGGAGTTTGACGCCATTCGCGCGCTCCTCGTCCGCCAGGCGGGCTCGCCGGCCGGCAAGGCGCGGCTCCAGGAGCTCGCACCGGCCCTGGAGCCCGGCCACGTCCGCGCCCGGCTGGCCCTGACGACCCAGGCCGTTCGCCTCCTGCAGCAGGCGGGCGGCCAGGCGTACCACGACCTGCCCGACCTGGCGGAGGTCCTGCCCTCGGCGCGGGTGGAGGGCCTGCACCTCGAGCCCCTCGCCCTCCTCGACGTGGCCTCGTTCCTGGAGGGCGCGGGCGAGATCGCGCGCCAGGTGGCGGCCGCGGACGGCGCCCCCGAGCTGGCGCAGAAGGCCGCGCGCGTGGCCGACTTCTCGGACCTGGTGGCCGCGCTGCGCCGCGCGCTGCTCCCCGGGGGCGTGGTGGCGGATGACGCCTCGCCCCGCCTCGCGGAGACGCGGCGCGGGCTGGCGCGCCTCAAGGCCCAGCTCCAGTCGGTCATGGAGTCGTTCCTGCGCGGGAAGGACGCGGAGCGCCTCCTGCAGGACAAGCTCGTCACCACGCGCAACGACCGCTACGTCCTCCTCCTCAAGGCCGAGCACCGCGGGAGCCTCCCCGGCATCATCCACGGCAGCTCCGGGTCGGGGGCCACGCTCTTCGTGGAGCCCATGCCCGCCGTCGACCTGAACAACGACATCGTGTCCCTGGGCGAGGAGGAGCGGCGCGAGGTGATCCGCGTCCTGCGCGACCTCACCGCCCGCGTGGCCCGGCGCGGGGACGCCATCGCCGACGCCATGGCGGTGATGGGCGAGCTGGACGCCCTCCAGGCCATGGCCCAGGTGGCCCGCGAGATGAAGGCGGTGGAGCCGGCCATCGCCGAGCGGAGCCTGGACCTCGAGCTCAGGGACGCGCGCCACCCGCTGCTGATGAGCGCCATCAGCGAGCGGCTGGGCATCCCGCGGCGCGCCCGCCGGGAGCCGGTGCCCGTCACGGTGCGCGTGGGCTTCGGCACCCCCGTGCTCGTCATCAGCGGCCCCAACACGGGGGGCAAGACGGTGGCCCTGAAGACGGTCGGCCTCCTGGCCCTCATGGCGCAGTCGGGGCTGCACGTGCCCGCGGCCGAGGGCAGCGTGCTTCCCGTCTTCCGGCGGGTCTACGCGGACATCGGGGACGACCAGTCCATCGCCGCCGACCTCTCCACCTTCTCCGCCCACCTGCGCGCGATCGTGGAGATGACGCGCGACCTCGAGGCGCCCACCCTGGTCCTGCTGGACGAGATCGGCGGCGGCACCGACCCCACCGAGGGCGGCGCCCTCGGAGTGGCGGTGGTGGACCACTTCCGCCAGCGCGGGGCCATGGTGGTGGCCACCACGCACCACGGCCTGCTCAAGAGCTACGCCCAGTCCACGGCCGGGGTGGCCGCCGCCTCCTTCGGCTACGACCCCGCCAGCTACGAGCCCACCTACCGCCTCGCCCTGGGCGTCCCCGGCCGCTCGCTGGCCCTGGAGATGGCCGAGCGCCTGGGCCTGCCCGCGCCCGTGGTGCACGACGCGCGCGCCCGGCTCGAGAACAAGGAGGCGCAGGCGGAGGCGCTGCTGAAGAAGCTGGAGGACGGCCGCCTCGCCCTCGAGCGCGACACCGCGCGCCTGGCCGAGGAGCGCGAAGCCCTGGCGGCGGCGCGGGCCAGGGCGGAGGCCGACGAGCGCGCCTTCGCCGCGCAGAAGCGCCAGGCGCTGGAGAGCTTCCGCCGCGACCTGGCCCAGCGCGGCGAGCGGGCCGCGCGCCAGGCCGCGGACGCCATCCGCGAGGCGGTGCAGCGGCTGGAGGCCGAGCGCGCGTCCACGCGCAAGGCGGCGAACGTGGCGGCCAAGGCCCGTACGGAGGCCATCGGCGCCATCCGCGCCGCGCAGGAGGAGGCCACCGCGGACCTCGACCTCCCGCGCGAGGCCGACGCGCCCGCCCTTCCCCTGGCCGTGGGTGCACGCGTGCGGCTGCGGAGCCTCGGCGTGACGGGCGAGGTCCTTCAGCTCGCCGGGGACCACGCCGAGGTGGCGGTGCGCGGCAAGCGCCTGAAGGTGCCGCCCGCCGAGCTGATCGCGCTCCCGGCGGCGGCCGCCCCCGGCGCGGTGGTGGCCTCCGCCGCCCCGGTGTCCGCTCCCTCCGCCAGCGAGATAAACGTGGTCGGCCTGCGCGTGGACGAGGCGCTGCCCCGCGTGGACAAGGCCCTCGACACCGCGGCCCTCGCCGACCGCCAGCAGCTTCGCGTCGTCCACGGGCACGGCGAGGGCAAGCTGCGACGCGCGGTGGCGGAGATGCTGGACGGGCATCCCCACGTGGCCTCCTTCCGCCCCGGCGGCGCGGGCGAGGGCGGAGCCGGCGTCACCGTGGTGGAGCTGAGGGAGTAGCGCGGTGGCCTTTCCCGACAGCTTCGTGGACGAGGTGCGGCGCGCCGCCGACATGGTGCGGACGGTGTC
>DATBIO010000037.1:0-5324 GCA_036556965.1 Vicinamibacteria bacterium | reverse complement strand
GCGGTGGGGGCGGGGGCCACCGTGGGGGCGAGCTCGGGCCGGAAGAGGACCCCCGCCGTGCGCAGCACGTGGTCGAGCAGCGCCTCCTTGAAGGTGAAGTGCTGGAACAGCGCCACCAGGTCGGCGAACGCCTCGTGGAAGGCCAGGGTGTCCAGGTTGGTCGGCTGCATGTAGTGGCGCCGGATGCTGTGCACGAGGGCGTGGGTGGTCTCGTGGGCGATGATGTCGTGGGACAGGCAGCTGAAGACGGTCTGGCCGGGCAGGCTGGCCCCCGCCTCCCCGCTGGTGGCGGAGAAGTAGCCGAAGAGCAGCGCGTGCTGGCGGGCGTCGTAGTAGGCGTTGGCCTCCTGCATGGCGTGGGGGAACACGCGCAGCGGGCGGCGCTGGCGCAGCCAGCGCACGCGGCGTCCCAGCGCGGTGTCGAAGACCTCGATGGTCCGGCTGGCCACCGCGAAGACCATCTGCTGGTGGAAGCGCGGGTCGAACTCCGACGGCGGGAGCCCGTTCTGGATGAGGATGTCGTCGTCGTCGAGGTCCACCGGCTGGTAGTAGCGGTCATTGGAGGCGTCGTAGTCGATGACGGCGACGCGGTCGCTGCGGGGGCCCGGGCGGAGGCGCGCCCCGGCCTCGTGCGACACCCAGACCGTCATGTGGTTGCCGTGGCGGCGGCCGAGGCTGGGGTCGAAGGCGTAGACCTGGAGCGGGCGCGTGGCGGGACCGTTGCGGCGCGCGCCGCCGTCTCGTCCCCGTGGGGCGCCCTTCTTCCTGCGTGCGCGCCTGGATCCGCGCCCGGGGCGATAGGGAGTGGGCATCGTGTCGTCGCCTTGGGAGGGAGGCGTTCTTCTAGCGCGCCCCCTGCGATCGAGTCAAGAACAAAATCCGCTACCAATCGCATTCCAATGGACGCACGGGAAGGCGTGAAGCGTAAACTCTGCAGGTTCCCTCCGGCCACGACGGATGAGCAAAGCCGACGAGCCCAAGCAAGCCGAGCCGCCCCCCTACGTCTACCGCCTGAACCTCGTCCTCTTCGTGGCGCTGATGGTGCTCCTGACCCTCTGGTTCGAGCGCCACCTGCGGCTGTACGTCACCGAGATGCGCCTGGTCGGCGGGACGATCACCCTCTGGGGTCTGTGGAAGCTGGTGCAGTCCTGGTGGCAGTGGGGCTTCGATACCAAGGCCGCGGCCAAGGGCGTCCTGGGACGGACGGCCACCACCGAGCGCCTGGTCTTCGCGGTGGGCCTGGCCGCGGTCCTCCTCGGCACCACCGCCTCCATCTACCTGGTGTACGACGAGGCCAGCGAGGACGCCGCCTTCACCGTGGACGTGCTGGGACCGCGCGGGCACCCCTACCTGGCGCCGCTCAGCGTGAAGTCGGTGGGCCGGACGTCGGGACGGCCCTTCCTGCTCCACCTGCGGCGCGACTGCCTGCGCTTCGAGGTGCGCGAGCCGTCGGGGTACCAGGCGGTGACGGGCGAGTGCCTGGGCCCGGGGAGCAGCGTCCAGCTCAAGACCGGCCGCCTCAAGCTGAAGGAGCTGCACGCGGTGTGCATGGTGCCGGGCAAGGGCGTCTTCGCGCGCCTGCCCCGGCGCGGGGACCGGCCCGAGCGGCCCTACGAGATGCTGGTGACGCGCAAGGACGAGCGCTACGCGGTGCCCGACCTGCGGCAGGAGACCGTGTGCGTGGGCGCCGGCCGCGCCGACCTGGAGTGGCTGGTCCAGCGGCAGGACCGCGAGGCCCTGCACGGGCAGCTCGAGGCTTACCTGGCCCGGCTCGAGGTCCCGCCGGAGCGCCGGCCGGACCAGATCCGCGCCTGGGACGGGGATCGGCGCATCACCGCCACCTCCGAGTTCCAGGCGGGCGACCCCCTCGCCGTGAGCGTCGTGCAGCAGGGGGGCGAGGTGGTGGGCGGGGCCACCCTGACGGTGGGCACCGCGCGCGGAGTGCAGACCGTCTTCCTGGAGGCGCCATGAGGCGACGCGTGCTTCTCATCCTCGCCGTCTGCGCGGTCGCGAGGCCCGCCGCGGCCGCCGACCTCCCGAAGGTGTCCACCGCCTTCCGCGTGCAGGCGGCGGACTTCGTGGCCAACCTCTCGCCCGCCACCCGCGCCGAGCTGGAGACGGCCATGGCCGCCGAGCTGGCGGCGCGGGTCCGCCAGCATTTCGCGTTCGTGGACTGGACGGCCTCGACCCCCGGCGCGGCCGAGCTGCGCCTGACCATGGTCGGCGAGCCGCGCGGGCTGGCCGCGCGCATCCTCCTCGAGTTCGGGGCCACGGTCGGGGGCCAGCCGCTCTCCCTGGCCGCCTTCCCGCGGCCCCTCGTCTACGAGCACTGGGACAGCCAGCCCACCAACGACGCGCCCGCCCTCCAGGCGCGGCTCACGGAGGTGGTGCGCGCGCTGTTCGACCTGGACGACTTCCGGCTCCGCCTCCAGAAGGAGTTCCTGCGCGCGGTGCCCCTGACCGAGCACGTACCCCTCGAGGAGCGCCTGATGGTGCTGACCGCCGACCGCCGGCTGGTGCTCCCGCTCTCCTGGGACGCCCTGCGCGCGCGCAGCGAGTCCGTGCTGCTCGTCCGGTTCCTGGCCCTGCCCCCCTCGGCGGCGGAGGAGAAGGACGGCGAGATCCTCCTGCGGCCGGAGGCGCCGGTGCGGAGCGGCAGCCTGCGCGGCCTGTCGCGCTGCGCCGTGGACCGCTTCACCTTCCCGCCGCTGGACCCCGTGGGCTCCTGGGACGACCGCGTGGCGCAGCTGCTGAGCCCGGCCGCCCTGCGCGGCCTGCGCGTGTTCATGGACGAGTACGTGCGCGACGTCAACCCCGCCACCGACGGGACCGTCGTCACGCGGCCGGAGTGACGGCCGTGCGGGCCTTCATCGCCGCCGTCCTGACCCTGGCCCCCGCCGCCGCGCCGGCGCTCCAGGCCCTGCCGCCGGGCCCGGCCCCGGCGCCGCCCACCGCCCTGCAGAGCCAGCTCGAGGAGGTGGAGGAGGCGATCCAGCGAGGCGAGCTCGAGCGCGCCCAGGCCCTCGCCCTGCGCGGCCAGTCCACCGCGCACGAGGCCGGGGCCACGGACCTGGAGTCGCAGTTCTTCTTCTACCTGGGCCTGGAGCGCCAGAGGTCGGCCACCGGCATCACGGACGAGCCGACACGCCAGCGGATCCTGAAGAAGGGCGCGGACTACTACCGCCGGTCCCTCGCCCTGAAGCCGCGCGCGAGCGTGCTCAACAACCTGGGCCAGATCGAAGCGGAGACGGGCCAGCCCGCGGAGGCGGTGGCGCACCTGACGCAGGCGGTGGAGATGGGGGGCGAGCGCCGCTCGTTCTACGAGCGGAACCTGGCCGCCGCCCTCGAGAAGAGGGGTGACGCCCCCGCCGCCTTCCAGCGCTGCCGGGAGGCCGTGCGCGCGCAGCCCGAGGACCGCGAGGCCCTCCGCTGCGTGGTGCGCGCGGGGCGCGGCCAGCCCGAGGACCTCGTGGCCTTCCTGTGGGAGCGGGCCGGCGCGGGCGGCGTGGCGGCCACGCAGGACGCCGCCCTGCAGCTCCTCGCGGAACGGTGGGGCAGCGATGCCGTGCGCGTGGAGCTGCTGACGCTGGTGGCCTTCACCCTCAGCCGTCAGTCGTACGCGGCCGGGGAGTGGCTCGAGGGCGAGGTGGCCCTCGACCTGCGCAAGCTCTCGGCCGACCCGGCGGTGGGCGAGGGGGCGACGTGCCTCCGCTGGCTGCACGGGAGCGTGCGCGACCCCGCGCGCTATGCCTGGTGGGGACGGCGCGGCGAGCGCTCCCACGACGCGCCCCGGGGCATGTGGCCGCGGGAGGCCTTCCGCGCCCTCGCGCGCGCGCTGGGCCGGCGCGCGGCGGCGGCCGGGGACGAGGGGGGCGCGGAGGCCTATCTGCTGCTGGCCGCACACGTGGACCGCGAGGAGACCGACCCCCGCGCCGTGCTCGAGCTGGCCGACCTGTACATCGCGCAGGGGCGGAAGGCCGAGGTGCAGCGGCTGCTGGAGCAGGAAGCGCCCGCGCTCTTCTACGGCAAGGGCGCGGCCTACCGCACGTCGCAGCTGCGGCGCGTCTACGACTTCCACCGCGCGCTGGGCGTGATCTACGCGAGCGTCGAGGAGGGCCGCCCTCCCGCCTCTCCCCAGCAGCCCGCCTCCGCCACCTTCCAGCTCGAACACGCGCTGCGCGCGGCGGAGACGTACAACGAGCGGGCGCAGCGGGAGGGCCGGCCCGACCGCATCGTGGCCGAGCCTCGCCTGGTGAACCTGCTGGCGGGGTCCTACGCGAAGGCGGGGAGCCCGGCGCGCGCCGACGACCTGCGGCTGCGTTCGGCCGAGGAATACCTGGAGCTGGGCGACGGCGACGCCGCGGCCGTGGTGCTGCGGCCGCTCGGCGACGCGAGCCGCGGGACGCTCGCGCCCGCTACGCGGAAGCGCTACGAGCTGCTCGTGGCCCGGCTGCCCGCGACGGAGAAGGAGAAGAGGAACCTCGTGCCCCGCGTGGAGCGGCCTTGAGGAGGGCGCTCAGACCACCCGCGCCACCACCAGGGTCAGGTCGTCCTCCTGGGTGGCCCCGCTCCAGGCGCTGACCGCTCCCACCACGGCCTCGATCAGCGTGGCGGCGCTGGCCCCGTCGGGCGGCCCAAGGGCCTCCACCAGCCGCTGCTCGCCGAACTCCTCGCCCGTGTCGCTCCAGGCCTCCGTCACGCCGTCCGTGTAGAGGGCGAGGAGGTCGCCGGGCCGCAGCTCGATCTCCCCGGTGGCACACTCCCACTCCTCGAGGAGCAGGCCCAGCACGGGTGCGGTGGGGGACAGCCGCTCCAGGCCTCCCTCCGCGCGCATCACCACCGGCGGGTTGTGCCCGCAGTTGGCGTAGACGAGGCGGCGGGTCTGGTCGTCGTAGACGCCGAGGAACAGCG
Source organism: Vicinamibacteria bacterium (assembly GCA_036556965.1). Classification (GTDB taxonomy): domain Bacteria; phylum Acidobacteriota; class Vicinamibacteria; order Fen-336; family Fen-336; genus DATBIO01. The sequence goes on along the minus strand of DATBIO010000037.1, from coordinate 413 downwards.
TGGCGTAGCGGCTCAGGTCGCTGGAGCGGAACAGGAGCTGGTTGACGGCGTGCAGTTGGAGGGGCAGGTCGGCCAGGTCGCGCGCCGAGCGGCTGCGCAGGCTGGCCTGGAGGCTGGCCATGAGCAGGGCGGCGGGGAGGCCCTTGCCGGAGACGTCGGCCAGCACCATGCCCAGCCGGCCGGGCCCCAGGTCGAGGAAGTCGTAGTAGTCGCCGCCCACGGCGCGGGCCTGCACGCAGCGTCCCGCGTAGTCGAGCGTGCGCAGGGGCGGCGCCTCCTGCGGGAGGAGGCGGTGCTGCACCTGCTGGGCCAGCTCCATCTCGTGCGCGCCCCGGCGCTCCGTCTCCAGGCGCCGGGCCATCTCCTCCGCCATGCGGATGCCCTCCAGGGCCATCCCCGCCTGGCCCGCAACC
>DATBIO010000036.1:0-11024 GCA_036556965.1 Vicinamibacteria bacterium | reverse complement strand
GCTCACCTCCAGGAGCAGCTCCCCCAGCATCTCGCGGGCGGGGAGGATGGCGCCCGGCGTCACCGGGTGCTTGTCGCTCTGGTCCTCGAGGTCGGCGGCCTGGGTCATCTCGGCGACGGCGTCGCCGAGGCGGCCCTCCGCGTAGGCGACCCACGCGCCCGCTCCGCGGCGCTGGGCCTCCACGGCGTCCTTCCATGCCTTCTGGGTGGGGGGGGTGGCCTCCACGAGCTGCTGCAGCCGCTCCGCCGCGGCGCGCGCCGCGGCCAGGTTGCCCGAGCGGGCCCCCCCCACCGCGCGCGCGAACATCACGTTGGCCTCCGCCCACGGGTAGCGGTCCCAGGGGAAGGTGGCCGGCCGCAGGGGCAGCGCCGCCGCTTCCGCCCAGCGCCGGCGCTCCAGCAGGTAGCGCGCGGGGACGGCGGACAGGGCGAAGGCGGCGGCCAGGTTCGCCTGGTCCACGGTGGTGACGGCGGCCACCCTCTCCACCACGGCCGTCGCCTCCGCTTCCTGGCCGCGCTGGAGGTAGGCGTACTCCAGGTAGTCGAGGGCGTGCAGGTCGTCGAAGGCGGTGGCGCCCGGCGCGGCGGTGGCCACGTAGTCACGCGCGGCGGCGGAGGAGGCGAGGTTCGACTGGATGGTGTCCTCCCAGCGGCCCAGGCGCACGAAGATGTGCGACGGCATGTGCAGGGCGTGCGGGGAGGCGGGGGCGATCTTCGCGTAGGCCAGGGCCGCGCTGAGGGCGCGGGGGGCCAGCGCCGGCGAGTCGAAGGAGTGGATCACGTAGTGCGCGGCCCCGGGATGGTCGGGCTCCGCGGCGAAGACGGCCTCCAGCAGCTCGCCCGCCTTGATCTCCTGCGCGTGCGTCTTGTCGTCCAGGGGGCGGGTGGCCAGGAGGGCGAGGCCGTAGAAGGCGGCGGCCTCGAGGTCCTTGGGGAAGCGCCGGCTGACCTCCGCCATGGCCGCCTCGTAGGCCTTGGCCCGCGTCCGGTGGTCGACGGTCGCGTGGTCCTTGTAGAACGCGCCGATGGCCGCGATGAAGGCGCGCTCCCGGTCGGTGGGGGCGCCCAGAGCCGTCGCCCGCTCCGCGGCCGCCGCTCCCTTGGCCAGCGCGGCCTCGGTGGGCGGCTCCCAGAACTGGTAGTACTGGCTCATGGCCAGGCCCCACTGCGCCATCGCGCAGCGCCGGTCGGCGGCGGCGGCCTGCGCGAAGGTCCGCTCGGCCTCCGCGTACCAGAAGGAGTGGAGCAGGGCCACGCCGCGCTCGAAGTGCTTCTGCGCGGCGGGGCGGCAGGAGGTGGGGAAGCTCACCGTGCCCAGCCGGTCCGGAGGCGCGCCCTGCGCGTGCTGCTGGTGCGTCTCGTCGGCGAGGGCGGCGCCGCCCAGGCAGGCGGCGAGGGCGGCGGCGAGCGCGCGGCGCGTCATGGGCGGCTCCTTTCCGAGGGCCGCCCATCGTACCGCCGCGCCCGCGGATACTGAAAAGAACCGATGCTGGTGAGCCTGGGCGTCTTCCTGGCGGGGACGGCGTTGGCCGTGGGGCTCGCCTGGCTCGTCCTGAGCGGCGTCCTGCTGGCGACCTTCCGCAAGGCCCGCCTCGTGGTGCGCCGGCTGGTGGAGCGCCGCGCGGCGGACCGGGGGACGGCTGACCGCCGCGGGGCCGACCGCCGCGCGGACTGAGCCTCCGCCCCGCTCAGCGCTTCTTGCGGTCGGCCAGCAGGCCGCGCGCGACCTGCTTGCCCTGGGCCAGGGCCTGTTTGTAGAAGCGGCCGACGGCACGGCGGGACAGGCCCTCGCCGCGGCGCGCCCAGGCGCCCACCGCCTTGCCGATGGCCATGGTGCCGGCGTAGGCCACCGCCGGCTTGATGGCCAGGCCGGCCAGGGGCAGCAGGCCGACGAGCTGCCGCCCGGCCTGCCGGAAGAGGAAGCCGCCCCCGATCACGCCCACCACCTCGCCGAGGACGTCGCGCGGCGAGCCGCGCTTCCCGCAGGCCAGCGCGATGCGGTAGCTCATGACGAGCTGGTTCTTGGTCAGGACCACGACGTCCGCGAGGTTGAGGGGGACGCTGAGCAGGGGCACCGCCTCCGCCACCGCCGTGGTCACCGCGTACATCGCGTTCGCGCGGGAGGTCTCGCTCACCAGCTGCTCGAGGAGCGGGTCGCGGAGGGGCGGGAGGTGGCGGGCCAGCGCCACCCGGAGCGACGCGGGAGACGCGGCCAGGATCGCCTCCGCCACCGCCTCACCGCGCCGCGCGCCGTCGACGCCGGACACCCGCGCCGCCTCGCCCTCGCGCGGCACCGAGGCCGCGCGGCCTCCGGCGCTGGTGACGGTGACCACCGGCACCCGCGCCTCGCTCAGGACGTCCCGCACCGAGCGCATCTCGCCCGCGAGGTCGGGCCCGTCGGTCACCAGCACGGCGAGGTCCACGAGCCCCGAGCCCGCCTCGCGGTGGGCCTGCTCCGCCGACCGGGGCACCACCCAGGGGTGGGTCTCCCCGTCGGCGAGGGCCGTGGCCAGGGCGCGCGCCGCGGAGGCATCCGCGGCGGCCACCAGGACCTGGAAGGGCCGCTCGGCGTCGCGGCGGATGCTCTCGAGGTCCGCTTCCTTGATCAGGCGCCAGGCATCCACCACCCGCGGGGCCATGCCCCATGGTAGCCGCTCTCGACGGGCGCATCGCCGCCCGACCCCTGGGTTACAGGCTGCTGTCCGTCTTGGGGCGGACGGCCACCGCCGGCGCCAGCGCGACGGTCACCTGCACGCGCTGCTCGATCCGGTGCTGGTCCCCGGGCTCGAGGCTCAGGAACTGGACCCCGCAACCGGGGGGAAGCGTCGGGGCGCTCTGGCCCATGCCCTTGACGCGCGACGGGATGTTCTGCCAGATCGTGCGCACGCGCGTGCAGATCTGGTCGGAGGTGCCCGGGAGGGCGAAGCTGAGCGTGAACTCGTCCCCGACCGCGGGGATGGGGTGGGTCACGATGTAGGCGCCGATCACGCTCAGGTCCCAGACGATGCCCGGGCACGTGTCGGCGTCGTGCTCGATCCAGCAGGGTTCCGCGCAGGCGATCCGCGCGAACTCATCGTCGAGGTGCTTGGGCATGCGGTATGCCTAGCCGGGCTCCACTGTATGTACTCACCGTCTCCCTGTCCACCGGAGATCCGCCTGTCCGTCGTCGGACACGCATCCGATGGCTCAGGGGGTGATCGTCGGTGGCTGCTGAGCCGCTAGTGGGGGCTGCCCGTCTTCGGGCGGACAGCGACGCCCGGCGCGAGTGCGAGGGTCACCCCGACCCGCTGCTCGATCCGGTGCTGGTCTCCGCGCTCCAGGTCCACGAACCGGACCCCGCAGCCGGGGGGAAGAACCGGAGCGCTCTGGCCCATGCCCTTGACGCGCGACGGGATGTTCTGCCAGATCGTGCGCACACGCGCGGAGATCCGACCCGTGGAGCCCGGCAGCGTGAAGCTGATCGTGAACTCGTCACCCACTCCCGGTATGGAGTCGGTCACGATGTAGGCGCCGGTCACGCTCAGGTTCCACACCATGCCCGGGCCAGCAGCGGCGTGCTCGATCCAGCAGGGTTCTGCGCACGCGATGCGCGCAGATTCACCCTCACGGTGCTCACGCATGTTAAAAAACGCCTGTCTAGCTGTCATTATATGTCGCGCTCCGCACGCCTGTCCAGCAGGTTCTTCTCGGCGTCCGGCCATCCGCTATGCTCCTCACGATGCCGCCGGCGCTGCTGCTCACGCTGACCCTCTCCGCGGGCGCCCAGGCCCCTCCCTCTCCGGAGCCGGTGGCGCCCGCCCAGCCCGGGTGGTCCCCCACGTACGCCGTGCGGGCCGGCGGGCCCCTCCTCGGGTCGGTCTCCGCCGGGGTCATCCGCGGCCGGCGGCGTGAGCAACCGGACGCCTGCCCCTCGGTGGGCGGCTGGCTCCTGCGCGGCGAGGCGGGCGTGGGCGGAGGGCGCGTGGACGTGGGCCCGGCCTTCACCTACTGCTATTCGCGGTTCGGGGCGCTGGCCGGCGCGGCCCTCACCGGGTCGCTGGTGCGGACCTGGGGCCGGCCGCTGGGCGCCGAAGCGAATCGCACGTACGCCGGCCCCTCCCTCACCCTGGGCGCCGCCGACTGGAGCCTCGGCCTGGGCGTCGTGTGGCGGATCGACGCCGGCGAGGACGGGGACACCCTCTTCACCTGGAGCGTGGGAAGGGGCTTCTGAGCGCGCCCGGGAGCCCGCCGACGGCCGGACCGCCGATCAAGAACGCGATAGCGGCGCGCCGCGCTCCCGGACTAAACGAAGGGCAGGGGGCGCCGCATCCAACGGTCGCCGTTTCTCCACCCACCGGAAAGGAAGGTCCGTGACCAGAACGCTGCTCGCGCTCGTCGGTGCCCTCGCCCTCGCCGCTCCCGCCTCCAGCCAGGACAAGCCGGACAAGAAGGACGAGGGCCTGCCGCTCAAGGCCACGCGTAGCTTCGACTTCGAGGTGGACGAGGGGACGTGGCTCTCCCTGGACGCCAGCCCCGACGGCAAGACGCTGGTCTTCGACCTCCTGGGCGACCTGTACACGTTGCCCATCGAGGGCGGGGAGGCCCGCCGCCTGACCGGCGGCCTGCCCATGGACAGCCAGCCGCGCTTCTCGCCGGACGGGCGATCCCTCGCCTTCCTGAGCGACCGCGGGGGCTCCGAGAACCTCTGGGTGGCGCGCGCCGACGGCAGCGAGCCCAGGGCGCTCAGCGAGGACGAGGCGGCGGAGTTCGCCTCCCCGGCCTGGACGCCGGACGGGCAGTACGTCGTGGTCTCGCGCGCGACGACGGGCATGCCGACGATGGAGCTCTGGATGTACCACGTCAAGGGTGGCGGGGGCCTCCAGGTCACCAAGGCCAAGGCCAAGCCCGACGCCCTGAAGAACCAGCAGCACAACGCGCTGGGCGTGGCGGCCTCGCCCGACGGGCGCTTCCTCTACTACGCGCGGCGCATGGGCGGCTTCGAGTACAACACGAGCTTCCCCATGTGGCAGGTCGCGCGGCGCGACCGCGTCACCGGCGACGAGGACGTGGTCACCCAGGCCCCCGGCAGCGGCTTCCGCCCCGCGCTCTCCCCCGACGGGCGGACGCTGCTCTACGGCACCCGCCACGACGCGCAGACCGAGCTGCGCGCGCGCGACCTCGTGACCGGGGACGACCGGCGCGTCCTCTACCCCGTGCAGCGCGACGACCAGGAGAGCCGCTACACGCGCGACCTGCTGCCGGGCTACGCGTTCCTGCCCGGCGGCGAGGAGATCGTCCTCTCCTACGGGGGGAGGATCCACCGCGTGCGCGTGGCCAGCGGGGAGGCGCGCCCCGTGCCCTTCCGGGCCAAGGTGACCATGGCCGCCGGCCCCCTCCTGCGCTTCCCCTACCGTCTCGAGGAAGGGCCCGTGCGCGCGCGGCTGGTGCAAGACCCCACCTATTCGCCCGACGGGAAGCGCGTGGCCTTCTCCGCCCTCACCCGCCTCTACGTCATGGACGCGCCCGCGGGCGCGCCCCGCCCCTTCGGCGGGGCCTCCGAGCCCGCCTTCCAGCCCGTGTGGTCGCCCGACGGGCAGTGGATCGCGTACGTCACGTGGACCGCGGACGGCGGCCACGTCTGGAAGGCGCGCGCCGACGGCAGCGGCACCGCGCAGCGGCTGACCACCGCCCCGGGCTACTACTCCGACCCCGCCTGGTCGCGGGACGGCACGCGGCTGGTGGCCCTGCGCGGGTCGCGCTACATGCGCGTGCGCTCTCCCATCGACTTCCCGGGCGTGCTCCCCCTCGACGTGGTCTGGGTGCCGGCGCAGGGGGGAGAGGCCACGCTGGTGGCGCCCTCGCGGGGCCTGGGCAAGCCGCACTTCGGGCCGGAGGCGGACCGCATCTACCTCTACGCGGGAGGCGACGAGGGCGGGGCGGGCCTGGTGTCCATGCGCTTCGACGGGACCGACCGCCGCGAGCACCTCAAGGTCACGGGACCGGGCGCCTACTCCGACGAGAAGCCGGTGGGGGCGAGCGACGTGCGGATCAGCCCCGACGGGAACTGGGTGGTGGCCCACGCCCAGGGCAGCCAGCTGTACGTGATGCCGATGCCGCGCCTGGGCGGGGCCGCGCCCACGGTGAACGTGGGCAAGCCCGCGGTCCCCTCCAAGCGCGTGACCGACGTGGGGGCGGACTACTTCCACTGGACGGACGGCGGGCGCGCCCTGGCCTGGGCGGTGGGCGCCACCGTGTACCGCCAGCGTCTCGACACGGTCTCCTTCGACAAGCCCAAGGCCGAGGAAGGGGAGAAGAAGGAGGCCAAGGGGGGCAAGGCCAAGGCCCCCGCGAAGGGGACGGACGAGGAGAAGGAGGAGCCACGGCTCTACGAGTCGTTCACGGTGACGCTGGAGGCGCCGCGAGCCCGCCCCCGGGGGGCGCTGCTCCTGCGCGGCGCCCGCGTCGTCACCATGAAGGGCGACGAGGTGATCGAGGAGGGCGACGTCCTGGTGGTGGACGACCGCATCGCCGGCGTGGGCCGGCGGGGCACGCTGGCCGTCCCGCCGGAGGCCCGCGTGGAGGACGTGGCGGGCAAGACCATCGTGCCCGGCTTCGTGGACACGCACGCCCACTGGTTCGAGATCCGGCGCGGGATCCTCGACACGCAGAACTGGGCCTTCCTCGCCAACCTGGCCTACGGGGTGACCGCCGGGCTGGACGTGCAGACGGCCACCAACGACATGTTCGCGTACCAGGACATGGTCGAGATGGGGAGCATCCTCGGGCCGCGCGCGCACTCCACCGGCCCCGGCATCTTCTCCGACAACGCCTTCAAGTCCGCCAAGGAGGCGAAGAACGTCCTGCGGCGCTACCGCGACCACTACCGGACGCGCAACCTGAAGTCGTACCTGGTGGGCAACCGCAAGCAGCGGCAGTACGTGACGGAGGCGGCCCGCGAGCTGCAGATGATGCCCACCACGGAGGGCGCCCTCGACCTGAAGCTGGACCTCACCCACCTGGCCGACGGCTTCACGGGCAGCGAGCACGCCCTGCCCATCGTGCCCCTCTACGAGGACGTGGTGGAGGCCTTCGCGCGCGGGGGCACCGGCTACACGCCGACCCTGCTCGTGAGCTACGGCGGCCCCTTCGCCGAGAACTACTTCTACACGACGGAGGAGGTGCACGACGACGCGAAGCTGAACCGCTTCGTGCCCCCCGAGGTCCTGGACCAGAACACGCGGCGGGTGAAGTGGTTCCGCAAGGACGAGCACGTCTTCCCCCGCTTGGCGGAGCAGGCGGCCAAGATCGTGCGCGCGGGCGGCCGCGTGGGCGTGGGCAGCCACGGCCAGCTCCAGGGCCTCGGGTACCACTGGGAGCTCCGGGCGCTGGCGGAGGGGGGCCTCACGCCGCACGAGGTCCTGCGCGCGGCCACCCTGCACGGGGCGGAGATCGTCGGCTTCGCCCAGGACGTGGGCAGCCTGGAGGCCGGGAAGAAGGCCGACCTGGTGGTCCTCGACCAGAACCCCCTCACCGACATCCGCAACACCAACACCATCCGCTACGTGGTGAAGAACGGAGAGATGTTCGCGGGCGACACCCTCGAGCAGCTCTGGCCGGAGAAGAAGGCGGCGCCGAAGCTGTGGTGGCGCTGAGGACCGGCCGGGCGCCGGTCCCGCGGCCGGCCTAGCCGGGCGCGCCCGCCCCCGGGCCCTCGCGGCGGACGCGGAGCTCGTAGGTGCGCGCGCGCGCGCCGTCCGGCCGCAGGGTGAGGACGTACTCTCCCTCGGTGAGCAGCGCCGTGGGCACGGTCAGGGTGTAGGCGCCGAGGGCGCCGGCCCGGAGGCCGCTCCCGCTCCAGACGACGTCTCCCTGCCGGTTGCGGATCTCCAGGGCGGCGGGCCGGGGGGCCACGCCGTCGCCGCCGAGGAGGAGCGTGACCACGCGCGCGCCCGCGGGGACGAGCACCTCGCCGACCGGGGGAGCGTCGCTCGAGCGCCGGGCGAGGTTCGCGGGCAGCAGCTCGGCCACGGGGACGTTCACGTGCGGGGCCCGTGCCTCCTCCAGGTCGGCCTGCAGCCGCTCCGAGGCCTCGCGCAGCCGCGCCGCCTCGGCCACCAGGGCGGGCACGCGGGGGTCCGGCGTGGGCGCCGGGGCCGGGGCGCGGTCCCCGCCCCACCACAGGCCGAGGAGAAGGCCGGCGGCCAGGCTGGAGGGAAGGGCGAGGTAGCGGCCGAAGCGCAGGGCGGCGCCGCGGCGTGACGGAAGGTCGGGCGCGTCCTCGCGCGCGCGGCTCTCCCGGGCCAGGGCGAGATCCTGCGCGCAGTCGCGACAGGACTCGAGGTGGCCGTGGACCAGCGCCGTTTCCGCCACGGGCCGGTCCCAGGCGAGGTCCACCAGGTCGGCCGTCGACACGTGGGCCCCGAAGACGGCGGCCGCGCGGCGCGTCTCCTCCATCTCACGGCGGCAGCGCGGGCAGAGAGAGAGGTGGGCGCGCGCGTTCTCGGCCTCCATCTCCGACAGCGTTCCGTTCAGCAGCCAGGGGAGCCGGTCCGACGTGGCCTCGCAGTCCATCGCCTCTACCCTTGGGCGGCGCGGCCGGCCGCGAGGTTACCGCCCAGCGCCTCCAGCGCCCGCTTGCGGCAGCGGTGCGCCCGCACGCGCAGCGCGCCTTCCGACACTCCCATCTGGCCGCTGATCTCGCGGTAGCTCAGGCCGCCCAGGATGCCCTGCCAGAGCTGGCGGCAGTCCTCGGGCACCGCGGCCAGGGCGGCGAGCAGGCGGCGGCCGGTGTCGCCCTCGAGCGCCTGGTCGAGGGGCGAGGGATCGCGCGAGGGGAGCGGCGCCTCGGCGTCGGCGGGCTCGTGGACGGGCCGCCGGCGCAGCCGGCGCACGGCGTCGAGGCTGGAGTGGGTGGCCACGCGCCAGACGTAGGTCTTGAGCCGGGCCTCGCCGCGCCAGCTCGACCGCTGGAGCAGCCGGAAGACCTCGAGGCGGATCTCCTGCAGCAGGTCGGGCCACTCGGTGGCCAGCCGGTTGCGGAACGGCGCGGCCGCCCCCGCGATCCAGCGGTCCACGAGGGCGATGGCCGCGGCCTCGCCTCCCAGGAAGCCCGCGGCGGTCTCGGCGTCCTCGCGCGCTGGGTCCGTGCTCGCCCCTCGGAAGGAGAGGGCATCGTACCACCCTGCCCCGGACGGGGCGGTTCCGGCCAGGGTCACCGCGCCCCCTGGCCCTCCCACTTGTCGGGGTCGAAATCGGCGAGGTCGATCTTGCCGAAGTCGCGGGGGGGCGTGGCCACCCTCCGTTCCTGGTTGCCGGGGTCCATGGCGTGGAAGCTCGTGTTCTCCACGCGCACGAGCTGCCAGGTGTCGTCGCGCCGCGAGTAGGCGAACGTGTAGGCGTTGGACCACCGCCAGGCGCTGCCGCCGTAGTGCTCGACGCTGAAGCCCTTCTTCTCCAGGCGGATGCCCATGAAGGGGTCGCCCATGACGCCGCCGCACGTCGAGCAGTACACGACCTTGTCGTTGCGCTTGGCCAGCCGCAGGCCGTCCTTGCCGCGGACCACCACCAGCAGCGGGCGCTGCCCGATGGGCCAGCCGTCCGCGTCCATGGCCGGCTCTTCCTTCTCGAGGACCAGCACGTAGTCGGACAGCCCGTCGCCGTTGAGGTCGCCCGCCTCGATGGCCAGGGGGCGGGCGCCCTTCTCGACGAAGGACGCCAGCTCCGCGGGCGGTTCGAGGGCGCCGGGAGCGCCGGTCTGGGCGGGCAGGGCCACGGCCAGCACGGCGAGGAGAAGGAGCACGGTCCCTAGGGAGCCGCCGTCGCGCAGACGGCATAGGCGGTGCCGGAGTAGCCCTGGCCCGATCCGGTGAAGTTCCGGAAGAGCGTCTGCCAGGCGTTTCCGTCATCGATGGGGTGGGTGGCGGACATGGTCAGGACGTGCCCGGGCATCCGCGCGCCACCTCCCACTGCCTTCTTGCCCGCGGGGCAGGCCGCCTCCACGGACAGCACGTGGTCGCTCGGAAGCGACCCGGTGAAGGACTCGGTGACGATCACGTAGCCGCCCAGTCCGCCGGGCGCGCCCGGAGGGCCCTGGATGCCCGGATCGCCCTGCAGTCCCGGCATGCCGGGCAGGCCCTGCGGCCCCCGGTCGCCCGGCTCGCCCTGGATGCCCTGGGCCCCTTCGGGCCCCCGCGGGCCCTGCGGACCACGCAGCGATTCCATCAGCGTGTAGCCTACCCGCTCCTTCCCCGCCTTGTCGCTGAGGGCGACGCTCGCGACCTGCCACCACAGCTCGGGGTCGGTGGGGGCGGCGGTGAGGATGTCGGACAGCGCCTCCGCGCAGGGCGTGCCCACCGTCGGGTCCGGCGCACCCGCGGACCTCGAAACCGCGGAGACGACCAGCGGCTGTCCGGAGCAGGTGAGGGCGACGACGCGGTTCTGGGCCAGGGCGGGTGCCGCCCATGCGGCGAGCCCGATGCCGGCAAGGGCGACGCGGCGAGTCGTGGTCATGGTTTCCTCCCGGGACCGCGCCATGCGGCCCTCGGGGGTCATTGGCGGCCGCCTCCGGCGGGCGTTACTGCGTAACTCCCGCCGGGGGCCCGGCGCCTGTAACGCCAGGATCCCCCAACCTGCATGGCGCCGCGGGCGCGAAGGAGGCACATGACATCGACATCGCAAGGGGCGGCCGTTCTCGGCCTGCTCGCCTGCATCACGGCCCTGCCCATGGAGGCCGGGGCCGCCGGTCACGGCAGGAGGCCGACGAGGGTCACGGTGGTCAACCCCGCCAGCGATCCCGTCCTCGTCAAGGACGTGGACGCCGCCGCCACCCGGGAGCCGTTCCAGGCGCAGATCAACTTCACCATCCCCGTGGGCTTCGTGGTCAACGGCGACGGCGTCCTCGTCCCCGCGGGGAAGCGCTTCGTGATCGAGTACGCCTCGCTCTACGTGCGCGACTTCCCGAGCCGCACCGTGGTGCGGGCCTGGGTGGAGGCGTCCGTGGGCGGGAACGAGGTGCGCCACTTCTTCGTCCCCACGCGCACGGGCCTG
>DATBIO010000035.1:0-19280 GCA_036556965.1 Vicinamibacteria bacterium | reverse complement strand
GCGCCCGCGGCTAGTTCTTGTACGACTCCTCGTGCGCCTTCTTGATGTCCTCCCAGCTGTCGTTGAACTGCTTCTCCTCCTCCTTGGTGAGGATGCGGAAGGGGACCTGCACCTCGCTCTCGCCGAAGTTGACGAGGAGCCAGTGCTGGCCCACCTTGATGCCGCCGGGCACGTGGAAGTAGATGCGTCCCACACAGGCGCGCGTGTAGCTCAGCTCCACCTCGTCGAAGGCGAGCTGGCGGGGCCCGCGGCCGAGGTTCGCGAAGAACGACATGCTGCAGCCGCGGCTCGCGTCCACCGGGAAGTAGTTGATGGAGTCGCGCTGGACCTTGGCCCGCTGCTGCAGGGCGGGGAGGTAGCCCGCCTTCGCGAACTCGCTCTGGGTGGCCAGGGGGATGACCGTCCCGTCCGGCGTCTTGATCGAGAGGTGCTCGCGCTTCAGGCGGAAGTCCTTGGCCGGCGAGCGCATGGTGAGCCCCACCTCGAGCATCATCCACTCCTCGCCCACCGACCGCTGGGCGATCTGGTACCCCAGGGTGACGAAGCCCTGGTTGTTGTAGGCCACGCGCACGAACTTGCCCATCAGCGTGAAGACCTCGGGCACGGTCGGCTGAGGCGTTTGGACCGGCTGCTGCGCGAGGCCCGGAGCGCCGGCCCCCAGCAGCACCGCGCACATCAGGACGGCCGCGGCCGTCCGCGGCCGACGCGCCAACGACCCACGGCGGTCACTGCTCATGACTGTCCTCCTTTGCATCGGCCCGATCCGGCCACGGAGAATACAGACGTGCCGAGCCGGCGTCCATCGGAGGAGGGCAGGGGCGCCCGGTGAGCGCGGTCGCGGCGATGGCGGAATGGGGTGGCGCGCTCCTGGTCCTCCTGGGCGTGGCGCTGTGGCTGGCGTTCTGCGGCGTGTACGCGCACCTCGGAGGCTGGCGGGACCTGGCCACGCTCTATCGGGCGACCGACCAGGCCCCCGGCCGGCGCTGGCGGCTGGAGTCCGCTTCCCTGCGCTGGCCCGTGAGCTACAAGTACCTCACGGTGGCGGCGGACGAGTCGGGTCTCCACCTGTCCACGCTGTTCTACCTCCGGCCGGGCCACCCGCCCCTGTTCATCCGCTGGCACGAGCTCAGCGTGACCCGGAAGAAGGGGCTCTTCTCCTCCTCGTTCGACTTCCGGTGCCGCGCGGTCCCCGAGGTTCGGATCGTGCTCGAGGAGCGCCTCACTGCCCAGGTCCGGGAAGCGGCGGGATGGTCGTGGCCGCTCGAGCGCCAGGCGGCATGACGGACGGCCCGGTGCGCTGGGGCGTGACGCTCCTGCGGCTGGCCGTCGCGTCCGTCTTCGTCGTGCACGGCACCACGCGGACCGCCCTGGGCACGGTGGACGACTTCGGCGTCTTCCTGGCGGGCTGGGGACTGCCGGCGGGCGCGGCCATCGCGTGGCTCCTCACCGCCGTCGAGATCGCGGGAGGCCTCGCCCTGGCCGTGGGGCTGGCCGTGCGCCCCCTGGCCCTGTGGTTCGGCGCGCAGATCGCAACCGGCATCCTCATGGTGCACGGGAAGGCCGGCTGGTTCGTGGTCGGCGCCGGCCGCAACGGTGCGGAGTACAGCGCGCTGATCATCGCCTGCCTGCTCGCCGTCGCCCTGACCGACTCCGTGTCCCACGGGTGGCGGGTGGGGTCCACGAAAGGAGCGGGCGATGGGCAGCGTTGATGCCGTGTTGCGGCCGGCCACCGAGGCGGACCTCGAGGCCACGGCCCGCATCTGGCACGAGGGCTGGTGGGACGCGCACCCCTTCCTGGCCGACCGGCTCGGGCCGTCGCGCACGCGGGAGTCGTTCGTGACGCGCATGGCGCCGCGCCTCCGCACCACGACCCTGGCGGAGGTCGCCGGCCGGGTGGTCGGCCTGGCCGTCGTGATCGGCGACGAGCTGGAGCAGCTCTACGTGGACCGCGGCGCGCGCGGCACCGGCGTGGCCCAGGCGCTGATCGCCGATGCCGAGCGGCGCGTGGCCGCCGCCGGGCACGCGGTGATCTGGCTGGCGGTGGCCACCGAGAACCACGTGGCGCGCCGCTTCTACGCCAAGTGCGGGTGGAGCGACGCGGGGGCCTTCGCGTACGACGCGGAGAGCCTGGACGGCCCCGTGCCCGTGCCGTGCCACAGGTACGAGCGCCGCCTGGCCGCGGACTAGGGGCCGGCCGCGGGCGGCGGCGTCACTCCCCGATCACGAAGGGCGGCCGCTTGATGGCGGCCACGCAGGAAGCGTCGAGGGCGTCCGCGCTGCCCGCGGCGATGAACGCGGTGACCAGCGCGTCCAGGCACTCCGCCCCGTCCACGTGGCTGCCCTCCGCCACCACCACGTGCCGGGCCCGCGGCAGGCCGCGCGCCGCCTGCTCGCCGAAGCGCGGCGGGGTGACGGGGTCGTTGGTGCCCGACACGATGAGCACGGGGACGTCGGCGCGCAGCGGGGTCAGGAAGTCGGCGGGCAGCGGCCGCTTGGGCCACAGCGCGCAGGCCCTGAGCACCTCCCGCGGCCGCCCGGCCCCCAGGAAGGAGCCGGCGCTGGCCTCCTCGATGTCGCGCTCGGCGATGCGTGAGGCGTCCTCCGCGCAGATCACGGAGAGCTGCATGCCCACGTCGAGCTGGTCCACGATGTAGTGGCCGAAGGTGGCCGCCATCTGCGCGAAGGGCACGAAGTCGCCTTGCGCCGCCTGGTGCACGAAGGAGGGCAGGCGGGCCGCGAGGCGGGAAGCGAAGAGGAGCAGGTGGATGCGCGTGACGAAGACCTCGCGCCCGATCTCCGCCTTCTGCACCGCGCCCGTGGCCGGGTTCTTGATCTCGACCGTGACCGGCCCCTTGTCCAGCCGGGCCAGGACCTTGGCGAACTCGGCGGGCAGCTCCGGGTATGCCTTGTTGCAGGCGGCGTCCTTCCGGCAGGCCGCGAAGAGCGCGTCGAGCGCCTCCTGGCCCGCGCGCGCGAAGGGCAGCGGGTTGCGGTAGTCGGGGGGCGACACCGCGCGCAGCACGGCGGAGCGCACGCGCCCGGGGAAGAGCTTCATGTAGTCCAGGGCCACCCGCGTCCCGTAGGAGCCGGCGTCGAGGTTGACGCGCTCGTGGCCCAGCGCCGCGCGCACGTCTTCGAGGTCGCGCACGAAGTCGCGGGTGGTGTAGGCGGTGAGGTCCGCCTTCGCCGCCAGCTCGTCGCGGCAGGCGCGGACCTTCTCCAGGTCGTATCCGCCGGACAGGTACCGGCGCATGTCGCCCTCCGGGTGCCACTGGCAGGCGAGGCGGTGGGAGCCGCCCGTGCCGCGCTGGTCCACCAGCACCACCGCGCGCTGCTTCAGCGTCGCGCCGTGCTCCACGAGGGCGCGGTCCGCGCCGCGCGTGGCCGCCTGGCCCGGGCCGCCGCTGAGGACGTACACGGGGTCCGGGGCGGGGCCGGGCCCCGTGGCCGGGAGCACCACCACGCTCAGGGAGATGCGGCGCGAGGCGGCGAGATCGCGCCGCTCCGGCACCTCGAGCCGGCCGCAGAGCACCTCGCGCTCGACGCCGGGGACGCGGCACGGGGCCAGGGCGAGCGGGGGGGCCGCGGCGGCGAGCAGCAGGAAGGGAGCGGCGAGGAGGCCCGGCACCATCATGGGTCGTCGACCTTTCGCCCCCGCCGCGATTGTGTGCGCGCGCCGCGCCGCAGGCAATCCGCCCGTTCGTGGCATCATCCCGCGCCGATGGCGGAAGAGCCTGGCAGCCGGCGCGCGCTCGTCTTCGTCTCCCTCGGCGTGCTCCTCGCGGGCTCGACCTGGTTCACGGGCACCGCCGCCGTGCCCGCCCTGCGCGCGGCCTGGGACCTGGGCGAGGGGGCCGGGGCCTGGCTGACCACGGGCGTCCAGCTCGGCTTCATCGCCGGCACCTTCCTGTACGCGGTCTTCAACGTGGCCGACGTGTTCAGCGCGCGCCTGGTGTTCCTGGCCTCCGCCCTGGCCGCCGCCGCCTTCAACCTCGCCTTCGCCTTCCTGGCCGACGGCCCCCGCGCGGCGGTGGCGCTGCGCTTCCTCAACGGCGTCTGCCTGGCCGGCGTGTACCCGGTGGGCATGAAGATCGTCGCTTCCTGGTTCCGCAGCGGCCTGGGCTGGCGGCTGGGCGTGCTGGTGGGGGCCCTGGTGCTCGGCACCGCCTCGCCCTACCTCGTGCAGGCGCTGGGGGCGGGCACGAGCTGGCGCCCCCTGGCCGCCAGCGCCTCGCTGCTCGCCGCCGCGGGCGGGCTCCTGGTGGCCCTGGGCGCGGGGGACGGCCCCTACCTGCGGCAGCGCGCGCGCTTCGACGTGCGCGCCGCCGCCCGCGTGTTCCGGGCCCCCGCCTTCCGCTGGACGGCCTTCGGCTACTTCGGCCACATGTGGGAGCTGTACGCGCTCTGGTCGCTGTGCCTGTACTTCCTGCGGCCCCGCTTCGCGGAGCACGCCTCCGCGGTGGCCTTCCTGCTCGTGGCCATGGGCGCCGTGGGCTGCGCGGCGGGAGGCTGGGCGTCGCGGAGCCTCGGCGAGCGCCGCGTGGCCCTGTGGTCGCTGCTCCTCTCGGCCTCCGCCTGCCTGCTCTCCGGCTTCGCCCAGGCCTGGCCCACGCCGCTGCTGCTGGCCTTCGTCGCCACCTGGGGCTTCTTCGTGGTCGCGGACTCGCCGCAGTTCTCCGCGCTGGCCGCGCGGCACTGCCCGCCCGAGTACACGGCCACCGCCCTCACCATCCAGAACGGCATCGGCTTCGCGGTGACCGTCGTCTCCATCCAGGCCCTGCCCTGGGTGGCGGCGGCGGTGGGATGGCGCTGGGCCTTCGTCACGCTGGCCCCGGGCCCCCTGCTGGGCGCGGCGTACATGAGCCGGCTCAGCCGTCACGAGCGCTGAGCCGGCTCCCGGCCGCGGCTCAGGCCGTCAGGTGGGGGACCAGCCCGCCCAGCGCGGCGCGCCACTGGGCGCGCCGCGTCTCCACCAGCGCCCCGTCGGCGAGGTCGCTGCTGTGGGCCACCACGCTGCAGCCGTTGGGCTTCCCGTACAGGTAGATCTCCACCGTCCCGCCGTCCCACGGATAACGCATGCGCGCGTAGTCCTCGCGCTTGACGGTGATCGTGCGCGCCTTCGGCCCCCGGAAGGCGGCCTCGAGGGCCTGCCGCAGCGAGGCATCCGCGCCCGCCAGCCAGGCCTTGCGCCGCCGGGCGTCGGTGAGGAAGGCGGCCACGCGGCGCACCGACACGGGGACCGTCTTCGAGACGGAGACCTGGAAGGTCCCCGTGCACGACTGGTTCATGGCGCGCAGGCCGCGGGCCCTCTCCCAGGACACGGTGATGCCCTGCGCGTACCAGCCGGGCAGGCCGTGCGTCGCATACAGGTGCCGCGCGGCCGCGGTGTGGCCCTTGCTCTTCGCCGAGTGCGCGTCGAGCACGGCGAACCAGTGGTCGAGGCCGTGGCCGGTCTTCCTCAGGACGGCGGCCTCGCTGATCGCGCCCCGGCTGGGGGCCGGCCGGGCGGAGGGCAGTCTCGTCCGGGGCGCCGGGGGCGCTGGGGTCGGGGACGGCCGCCGCGAGGCCAGGAGCTGGCGGCGCGCCGCCGTGTAGCTCTCGCCCGTCTTGCGCGCGCGCGCGCGGATGGCCCTCTTCAGCTTCTTCTTCTGCGTCATGTGCCTCGTCTCCCAAGCCGTGCGGCCCCGGCCCCCGCCCGAGACCGCCGACAGAGAAACGAAACACAGGACCCGAGGCCTGGAGACCCCTTTGCCCCGCGGGGGCCATGCGGGAGATGGCCAACCGGGGTTGGGCGCTGGGCCGGCGCCGCGCGAAGCGTCGCACCCGGGCGGGGCGCCGGTCAAGAAAATTCTCGGCCCCCGCCCTGCCCGCGTTGGGCCTCGCATACTGGGTCGGGAGGCGAAAACGAATGGCCACTCGAGTGCGCAAGCTGAAGAAGACGGGCCGCAAGATCGCGCGGCGCGTCGCCGGGGCCGCGGGCAAGGCGGCGGCGCGGGGCGCCGTGGCGGCGGGCAAGGCCGCGGGCCGGGTGGCCGCGGTGGCGGTGACGGGGGCCCGGGCCGCGCGCACGGAGGCGGCACGCCGGATGGCGCGCCGCCAGACGCGCAAGGCCCTCTCCACGGCGGGCCAGGTGGCCCGCGTGGCGGGCAAGGCCGCGCTCGTCACCGGCCTGGCCGCCGCCGCGCAGGCCACCGCGCGCGAAGTGGCGCGCCGCCGCCGCTGAGCGGAGAAAGGCAAGCCGATGGGAACGCTGCTCCTCGTCATCCTCGTGCTGGTGCTGATCGGGATCATCCCCACCTGGCCCCACAGCCGCGGGTGGGGCTACGCGCCGAGCGGCGTGGTCGGCCTGATCGTGCTGGTCCTCCTCATCATGCTGCTGAGCGGGCGCCTCTAACCCGGCCGGCGCGGCCCGGCCGCGCCGGCCCTACTCCGCGTCGTGGAAGATGACGCCCAGCGCGAAGCGCGTGCCGCGGCGCACGCGGCTCACGCCGTGGCGGACCACCGAGCGGTGCGCGCCGCGCGCGCCCTCCGCCGGCCAGAAGCGGTTGGCGAAGACGAGGAGCCGGCCCTGCTCCCCCGCGATGGCCTCGCCCACCGACTGGGCGCGCGGCCGCTGCCGCACGAGCAGGAACTCGCCGCCCTCGTGGTCGCGGCCGGGCCGGCTGAGGAACGCGACGAGCTGCAGGGGAAAGGCCACCGCGCCGTAGAGGTCCTGGTGCAGGGCGTTGTACCCGCCCGCCTCGTAGCGCAGGAGGAGGGGCGTGGGACGGGCCTGGCCGGCCTGCCGGCATTGGCGCAGGAAGGCGTCGAGGGTGCGCGGGTAGCGCCCAGCCTCGCCCAGGCGGGCGCCCCACGCGTTGGCGATCTCCGCGAGCGGCGGGTAGGCGGTCTCGCGCAAGGCCTGCACCAGGGGAGGCAGCGGCCGGGCGAAGTAGCGGTAGGCGCCGCGGCCGAAGCGGTGGCGCTCCATGTCCACGTGGGCGCGAAAGCGCGCCTGGTCGGCCCAGAGGCCGGCGGCGGCGCGGCACTCCTCCGCCGTCAGCTCCGCGCGCAGGAAGGCGTAGGGCGCCTCGCGCAGGGCGGCGGCCACGGCCTGCCAGTCCTCGGCCAGGAGGCGCTCGCGCACGGAGGCCATGGCGCGAGCATAGGCAGGGAACGGCCGGACCGCCATCCGGATCGCGCCCTGTCCGCCGGTCCACGCGGTGTAGGATCGCGGGCCATGACCCTCATGGTCGCCGTCCTTGCCCAGGCGGCGCTGGCCGCTCCCGACGCCGCCGCCGTCGACGCCTACGTGCGTGCGGCCATGGAGCGCCAGCGGATGCCCGGCTTCGCCCTGGCCGTGGTGGGCGACGGCGCCGTGGTCCACGCGCGCGGCTACGGGCTGGCCAACGTGGAGCTGCAGGTGCCGGTCACCCCCGAGACCGTGTTCCAGTCCGGGTCGGTGGGGAAGATGTTCGCCGCCGCCCTCGCCCTGCTCCTGGCGGACGAGGGGAAGCTGGGTCTCGACGACCCCGTCTCGCGCTACGTCCCCGCGCCGCGGCACTGGAAGGGCGTCACCGTGCGCCACCTGCTCACCCACACCTCGGGCATCAAGGAGTACACGGACACCGTCGACCTCCGCCGCGACTACACCGAGGCGGAGCTGGTGGAGATGGCGGGGCAGCCGCCCCTCGACTTCGCCCCCGGCACGCGCTGGAGCTACAGCAACACCGCCTACGCCGTGCTGGGGGCCGTGCTGCGCAAGGCGGGCGGCGCGTTCTACGGCGACCAGCTGCGCGAGCGGATCTTCGTCCCCCTGGGGATGCGCACGGCGCGCGTCATCAGCGAGGAGGACATCGTCCCCAACCGCGCCGACGGCTACCGGCTGGACAAGGGCGGGGCCCTGAAGAACCAGGAATGGGTGGCCCCCACCCTGAACACCACCGCCGACGGCGCGCTCTACCTGACCACCAACGACCTGGCGAAGTGGGCCCTGGCCCTGGACACCGACGTGCCCCTGCCCGCGCGGCTGCGCGAGCAGATGTGGACCCCTGCCCGGCTGGCGGACGGCCGCGTGGCCGAGGCGCGGGAGTCCGGCTACGGTCTCGGCTGGTTCGTGAAGAAGGTGGAGGGCCAGCCGCTGCTGGACCACGGCGGCGCCTGGCAGGGCTTCCAGGCCTACATCGGCCGCTTCCCCGAGCAGCGCCTCTCCGTGGTGGCCTTCGCCAACCTCGGAGGCTCCGACCCGGGGGCCATCGCCCGCGCCGTGGCCGGGCATTTCCGGCCCGCCCTCCGGCGCGGGGAGTAGCCGGCCCGGAACG
Source organism: Vicinamibacteria bacterium (assembly GCA_036556965.1). Classification (GTDB taxonomy): domain Bacteria; phylum Acidobacteriota; class Vicinamibacteria; order Fen-336; family Fen-336; genus DATBIO01. The sequence goes on along the minus strand of DATBIO010000035.1, from coordinate 10,980 downwards.
GCGCCGGGAGAGGGCCTCCGCCCGCCGGCCGTGACAGACTTGAGGACTCCGGGGGCCAGCAGGAGGGACGCATGGCGCAGGACCAGCGCGGGCAGTTCGTCTGGCACGACCTGATGACGACCGATCCCCAGAAGGCGAAGGCCTTCTATGGCGCCGTGATCGGTTGGAGCACGCAGCCCTTCGAGGGATCGCTGATCCCCTACGACATGTGGACGACCTCGCAGGGCCCGCTGGGCGGCGTGATGGTGCTGCCCGAGGACGCGCGCAAGGCGGGATCGCCCCCGCATTGGCTGGCCTACGTGGCTACCGCCGATGTGGACGAGACGGTGGAGCAGGCCACGGGCCTGGGCGCGAGGACGCTGGTGCCCGGCACGGACATCCCGAGCGTGGGCCGGTTCGGAGTCGTCGCCGACCCGCAGGGCGCCGTCTTCGCGGTCTACAGCGCGGCCAGCCCGCGGGAGCAGCCCGAGGTGAAGCCGGGCCAGTTCAGCTGGCACGAGCTCGCCACCTCGACCGACCCCGAGACGGCCCTCGGCTTCTACCGCGCGCTGTTCGGCTGGGAGAAGCGGCAGGCCATGGACATGGGCGAGGCCCTCGGGACCTACCAGATCTACGGCGCGCCCGGCGGGCCCGACCTCGGGGGGATCTACACCAAGCCGAAGGACATGCCGTTCCCGCCGCACTGGCTGCACTACATCCGCGTGGACAATGTGCCGGCCACGCTGGAGAAGGTGAAGGCGGGCGGGGGACAGGTCCTGAACGGTCCCATGGAAGTGCCCGGGGGCGTCATCGCCCAGTGCCTGGACCCGCAGGGCGCGGCCTTCGCCCTGCACCACGTGAACGCGTAGGTCCGCGGGCCAGCCGCCCGGGACCTCCCGCGCCGCCCTCCGCCCGCCGTCCGCGGCGGGTCCGGACTATACTTGCGCCCCTACCGGCACGACGCGCCGCGCGCCTCCGCCACATGGCCAGCCTGCCCGACTGCTACGTGCTCCTGGGCCTGTCGCCGTACGCGTCCCGGGACGACGTCACCGCCGCCTACCGCCTGCTGATCCAGGTCTGGCATCCGGACCGGTTCGAGGGACAGCCGCGCATCCGGGCGCAGGCGGAGGAGAAGCTGAAGGACATCACCTCCGCGTACCGCCGGATCCAGGACGCCGGCTTCCCGGTCTCCTCCGAGGGGTCCGACCCGGGCGGCCACCACGCCTCCCGCGCCTCCCGGAGGCACCTCTTCCGTTGCCCGTGGTGCCACAAGAACAACCGCCTGCCGAACGAGTACGCCTTCGAGAGCGTGACCTGCGGCGCCTGCCGGCGGCACTTCCGCGTGGACCTGTCGGGCACGGCCGTCCCCGTCGCGGGCGAGGAGGCCGCGGGGGACAGGGACGCGACGCCGGGACAGGAGCCCGCCGCGGCGGATCACCGGCCGCCCCGGGCGGGCGGCCCCCAGGAGCGGATGCCCCTGGTTGCCGCCTGCCCCTGGTGCAAGGCGAGCAACTGGGTCATCGGGAGGCGAAGAGGAGAGCCCATCGCCTGCGTCTCGTGCGGCCAGGCCTTCGCGCTCGGCGATCTCGGCCGCGCCGTCCGCCGTCCCCGCGGCTAGCGTCGGCGGGCGCACGCGGGAGGGCCCCGGCCTCAGGCCTCGAGCTTGGCCGAGGTCCAGCGCTTCGGCCGCTGGTTGAAGGCGAGGACGCGCTTGCGCAGGCGGATGGCGCCGGGGGTGACCTCGACCAGCTCGTCGTCGTTGATGAACTCCAGCGCCTGCTCCAGGTTCAGCACGCGGTGGGGGGTGAGCCGGATGGCCTCGTCCGCGGTGGAGGCACGCATGTTGGTCAGCTTCTTCGGCTTGGTGACGTTGACGTCCATGTCCGCCGGCCGCGCGTTCTCCCCCACGATCATGCCCTCGTAGACGGGCGTGCCGGGACCCACGAACAGCTCGCCGCGGTCCTCCAGGTTGCTCAGGGCATAGGCGGTGGTGTCGCCGGCGCGGTCCGCCACCAGCACCCCGGTGCTCCGCCGCGTGATGTCGCCCAGCCAGTCCGCGTATCCCTCGAACAGGCGGTTCATGACCGCGGTGCCGCGCGTGTCCGTCATGACCTCGGTGCGGATGCCGAGGAGCCCGCGGGTGGGCACCTGGAACTCCAGGCGCACGCGGCCCGAGCCGTGGTTGACCATCTTGGTCATCCGCCCCTTGCGGATGGCCAGCTTCTCCAGCACCACGCCCATGTAGGCCTCGGGGATGTCGAGCACGACCAGCTCGATGGGCTCCTGCCGCCGCCCGTCCACGCTGCGGGTGAGCACCTCGGGGTTGGAGATGGAGAGCTCGAACCCCTCGCGGCGCATGGTCTCGATGAGGATGGCCAGGTGGAGCTCGCCGCGGCCCAGCACCTTGAAGGAGTCGGCGGAGTCCGTGGGCTCCACGCGCAGGGAGACGTTGGTCAGCAGCTCCTTCTCCAGCCGCTCGCGGATGTGGCGCGAGGTCACCCACCTCCCTTCGCGGCCGGCGAAGGCCGAGGTGTTGATGGAGAAGACCATGGAGAGGGTCGGCTCGTCGATGTGCAGGCGGGGGAGGGGCGCCGGGCTCTCCGCGGAGGTGACGGTGTCGCCGATGGCCACGTCGTCGAAGCCGGCCAGGGCCACGATCTCGCCGCAGCCCGCCTCGTCCACCTCCGCCCGCCGCAGCCCGTCGAAGGCGAAGAGCTTGGTCACGCGCATGGCCTGGGCGCTCCCGTCCGCCTTGGACATGGCCACCGTCTCCCCCACGCGGATGCGCCCGGAGAAGAGGCGGCCGATGGCGAGGCGCCCGAGGTAGTCGCTGTAGTCGAGGTTGGCGATGAGGAGCTGCAGCACCGCCTCTTCCGATCCGCCGGGGGCGGGGATGTGCCGGACCAGCGCCTCGAAGAGCAGCCGCAGGTCCTGCCCCGGGGCGGCGGGGTCGAGGGTGGCGGTGCCGACCTTGGCGTTGGTGTAGACGATGGGGAACTCGAGCTGGTCCTCGCCCGCGTCGAGGTCGATGAACAGGTCGTAGAGCTCGTTCACCACCGCCTGGGGGCGGGCGTCCGCGCGGTCGATCTTGTTGATCACGGCCACCACGGGCAGGCGCGCCTCCAGGGCCTTGCGCAGGACGTAGCGGGTCTGGGGGAGGGGACCCTCGGAGGCGTCCACCAGCAGCAGGACGCCGTCCACCATCTTCAGCGCGCGCTCCACCTCGCCCCCGAAGTCGCTGTGGCCGGGCGTGTCCACGATGTTGATCTTGGTGTCGCCGTGGCGCACGGAGGTGTTCTTGGCCAGGATGGTGATGCCCCGCTCGCGCTCGAGGTCGTTGCTGTCCATCACGCGCTCCGCCACCTGCTGGTTGGCGCGGAAGGCTCCGCTCTGGTGGAGCATGGCGTCGACCAGGGTGGTCTTGCCGTGGTCGACGTGGGCGATGATGGCGACGTTGCGGAGAGGCACGGTATCCTGCGTCGCCGGAGAGCGGCGAAAACCCCCGAGGATAACATCCATGGCCGAACCCACCAAGGAGGGGCCCGTGCTGGAGCGCCGCCTGGGCCTCGACTCCGCCACCGCGCTGGTGGTGGGAGAGGTCATCGGGGTGGGCATCTTCCTGACTCCGGGGGAGATGGCGCGCGCGCTGGGCGCCCCCTTCTGGCTCCTCGCGGTGTGGCTGCTCATGGGAGGCATGGCCCTCTGCGGGGCGCTCTGCTACGGCGAGCTGGCGGCGCGCCATCCGGAGGCGGGCGGCGGCTACGTGTACCTGCGCGAGGCGTGGGGGCCGGGCCTGGCCTTCCTGTACGGCTGGAAGAGCCTCCTCGTGCTGGACCCCGGGCTCACCGCCGCCTTCGCCGCCGGCTTCGCGCTCTATGCCTCCGCCCTGGTGCCGCTGTCGCCGCTGGGCGTGAAGGCGGTGGCGGTGGGGGCCATCGTCGTCATGGGCGCCGTGAACGCCGTGGGCGTGCGCACGGCGGCGGGCGTCCTGCGCGGGCTCACGTGGCTCAAGCTCGCGCTGCTGGGCCTGCTCATCGTCTGGGGCTTCGCCTCGGGCGCCGGCGACTGGACCCACTTCGCGCCCTTCGCGGAGCGGCGCGCCGGCTCGCCGGCCCTGGGCGCGGGCCTCGCCGTGGGGCTGATGTCCGCCTTCTTCTCGTTCGGCGGGTTCTGGGACGTGTCCAAGGTCGGGGGCGAGGTGAAGGACCCCGCGCGATCGCTGCCGCGGGCCCTGGCCCTGGGGGTGGTGACGCTGACGCTGGTCTACGTGCTCACCAGCGCCGTGTTCCTGTACCTCGTGCCCCTGGAGGAGGCCGCGTCGGGGGCCGCCTTCGCCGCCCAGGCGGGCCAGGCGCTGTTCGGGCGCGCCGGGGGCCAGGCCTTCGCCGTCATCGTGGCGGTGGCCCTGCTGGGCAGCCTCTCCGCCGTCCTCATGGCCTACCCGCGCGTGTACTGGGCCATGGCGCGCGACGGGCTGTTCTTCCGCCCGGTGGGCCGCCTGCACCCGCGCTTCGGCACGCCGCTGCGCGCCATCCTGCTGCAGGTGGTGCTGGCCAGCCTCCTGGTCACCCTCGGCACCTTCGACCAGATCGTCGCCTACTTCATATTCATCACCGTGCTCTTCGTCGCCCTCACCGCCGCGGGCCTCTACCGGCTCCCGCGCCCGGCGCCGGGGGCGTACCGCATCCCGGGCTACCCGGTCACGCCCGCCGTGTTCCTCCTGATGATGGCGACGCTGCTGGCCCTGCTGGGCGGCGGACGGCCCCGGGAGGCGCTCCTGGGCACCGCGGTGGTGGCCCTGGGCTGGCCCGTGTACCGGTTCCTGCTGGCGCCGCGGCGCCGCACGGTGGCGGCCTCGGCCATGGAGGAGGCCTGACCTATGCGGGGAGCGGCCCCGGCGCTGCGCCGAGCAGGCGCGCCGCCAGCTCCGTGAGCGACGCCACGCGCGGGCAGTCGCAGCCCTCGTAGAGGCCGCCGGCGTCCAGGAGCCAGCCCTGGAGCCCGGCCGCGCGCGCGCCCACCACGTCCACGTGGAACAGGTCGCCCACGTGCAGCGTGCGCTCGGCGCGCGAGCCGGAGCGTTCGAGGGCGATCTCGAAGATCCGCGGATCCGGCTTCTCGACGCCCTCCCGCGCCGAGTCGAGGACGACGTCGAAGGCCGAGAGCAGCTCCAGCCGCTCGAGCTGGTGGTGCAGCGTACCGTTCGCGTTGGAGACCACCACCAGCTTGAGGCCGGCTTCGCGGAACTGCGCCAGCACCGGCTTCACCTCGAGGGGCACCGTCTCCCAGAGGTTGCGGCGCGCGTGGTAGTCGGCCAGCTCCTGCAGGGCGGCGCCCGTGGCCGGGGACCGGCGCACGCCTGCCTGCTCGAGCACCAGGTTCATGTAGAGCCAGCCGCGCGAGTCGTCGTTGGTGGCCTGGATGCGCTCCGCGGTGTCCAGCGCCTTCTTGGCGAAGGGCTCGGCCGCGCGCAGGGCGTCGCCGGTCAGCCCCTCCGCACCGTGCGCGCCCAGCACGGCGGCCACGCGGTCCCAGTTGGGGTTCACGAGCACCCCGCCCGCGTCCAGGAAGAGGGTCTCCAGACCTCCACCCCGACCGTCCCGCCGTCTCTCCGTCACCCTCCGGCCGGCCCGCGCACGCCCAGGATCTCGTCCACGGTGGCCACGGCGATGGGGTGGTAGGTCGGGCGCGCCCTGTCGTAGATCCGCCGGGCCAGCGCCTGCGTCTGCGGGTTCTCGTGCATGGCCCGGTAGAGCGGACGCAGGAACTTGCGCCGGCCCATGCCCGTGAGGAAGCGCTCCAGGGAGGGGAAGGCGGGCTCGTAGGTGTTGCGCACCGCGTGCAGGAGCCACGCGAAGAGGATCTCGGCGTTGCCGCTCTGCGAGAAGCGGAAGGACCGGTCCAGGGCGTCGAGCTGCGCGCGGGTCAGGGCGCGGGGCAGGCTGTTGAGGAAGCCCAGCCGCTCGGTGGTCGTCCAGTCGGGGCGCACGCCGTCCACCGCGCCCGTGGCCGCGAAGGCCGCCGCCGCCGCCCGCGCCTTGTCGAAGCGCGCGGAAGGGGGGACCACGAGGGTGTCGGGAATGCCCTCGCCGTAGACCCACTGCTCGACGCCGGCCGCCTTCCAGGCCGCCGCGTCCCCGCCGAACAGGTCCCGCTTCAGGATCTCCAGGAAGCCCGCGGTGGTCATGCTCCGGAAGGCGTGGGCGTCGAAGTACTGGCGCAGGAACCGGTCGAGGCGTGGCCGGCCGAAGCGCGCCTCCAGCACGCGCAGGAAGCTGGCCCCCTTCTCGTAGGGGAGCACGTTGGAGCCGTCGTCGGGGTCGCGCCCCGCGAGGTCGATGAAGAGGCGCGTGTCGCCGGGCTTCGTCTGGGGGTCGCTCACGAACTCGCGCAGCTCGCGCTGGCCGAGCAGCACCTCCATCTCCGCCACCTCGCGGCCGTACAGCTCCTCCACCAGCCGGTTCTCGATGTAGGTGGTGAAGCCCTCGTTGAGCCAGAAGTCGCCCCAGGTGGCGTTGGTGACCAGGTTTCCCGACCAGGAATGGGCCAGCTCGTGGGCCATGGTGCTGGTCAGGCTGCGGTCGCCCGCGATGAGGGTGGGGGTGGCGAAGGTCAGGCGCGGGTTCTCCATCCCCCCGTAGGGGAAGCTCGGCGGGAGGACGATGGTGTCCCAGCGCTCCCAGCGGTAGGGCCCGTACAGGCGCTCGTTGGCCTGCACCATCTTCTCCACGTCCGCGAACTCCCAGGCCGCCTTCTCCAGCACCGCCGGCTCGGCGTAGACGCCGGTGCGGAGGGAGAGGGCCTTGAAGCCGATCTCGCCCGCGGCCAGCGCGATCAGGTAGGCGGGGATGGGGTGGTCCATGCGGAAGCGGAACACGCCCTGCGCGGGCTCGTGGCCGAGGTGGGCGGCGCTCATGACCGCCGTCATGCCCGCCGGCGCCCGCACCACCGCCTCGTAGGTCGTGCGCACGGCGGGGCTGTCCATGCACGGGATCCAGCTGCGGGCGTGGATGGCCTGGGACTGGGTGAAGAGGAACGGCATCCTGCCCGAGGTGGTCTGCCGCGGCTCCAGCCACTGCAGGGCGCTGGCGCCGGGGCTGGTCTCGTACTCGATGCGCACCCGGCGCGGGCGGGGCGAGCCCAGGGTGACGCGCAGGCGCCGGCCGAGGTGGGGCACGGGCTCGCCGAGCGCGAACTCGAGGGCGCGGCCGGTGGCGGCGTCGCTGACGCGCGCCACCTTCAGGTCGCGCGTGTCGAGGTCGAGGTGGGGGGCGGGCGGCCGCGCGGCGTCCTCGAGCGTCAGCTCGGCGGCGCCGGCGATGGTCCTGGACTCGAAGCGCAGCGTCAGGTCGAGGGCCAGGTGGGTGGGCCGCACGGCCTCCGGGTTGCCGAGGGAGTGGACGTCGGCGCCGGCGCCGGCCAGGAGGAGCGCGAGGGGCAGCATAGCCATGCACCCAGTGTAGCGGGAGCGGCACGGGGGCCGCGCCCGCGGCCGGGGCGGTTGTCAGGGCGCCGCGTCCGCAATAGGGTTACCCGCGACCGAGGAGGGTCCATGAGAGTCCTGCCCGCCGCCTTCGTGCTGCTCGGCGCCGCCCCCCTGGCCGCCGCTCCCGCCGCCAACCCCTACGCGGCCCACGACGCGGCGGCGCGGGCGCTGCTGGCCAAGATGAGCCTGGACGAGAAGGTCGGCCAGATGACTCAGGCCGAGCAGGACGCGCTCGTGGACGTCAAGGACGTGGAGACCTACTTCCTGGGCTCGGTCCTCTCGGGAGGGAACTCCGACCCCAGGACCAACAGCCTCCAGGACTGGACGGACCTGTACGACCGCCTCCAGTCCCACGCCCTCAAGACGCGCCTGCGCATCCCGATCCTCTACGGCGTGGACGCCGTGCACGGGCACAGCAACGTGCTGGGGGCCGTGATCTTCCCCCACAACATCGGCCTGGGCGCCACGCGCAACGCCAAGCTGGTGGAGGAGATCGGGCGCATCACGGCCAAGGAGGTGCGCGCCAGCGGCATCCAGTGGACCTTCGCGCCGTGCGTGACCGTCTCCCGCGACGAGCGGTGGGGACGGAGCTACGAGGGCTTCTCGGAGGACCCCGCCCTGGTGGCGGAGCTGGGGGCGGCGGCGGTGCGCGGGCTGCAGGGTGCCGACCCCAAGGACCCCCTGCGCGTGTTGGCCTGCGCCAAGCACTTCGCGGGCGACGGCGGCACGGTGTGGGGCACGGGGCTGGTGGCCAACGACGCCCCCGGGGGCCGCTGGCCCCTCGACCAGGGCGACGTGCCGCTGAGCGAGGCCGAGCTGCGGCGCCTCCACATGCCCGGCTACGTGACCACCATCGCCGCGGGCGTGGGCTCCATCATGCCTTCCTACAACAGCTGGAACGGCCTCAAGGTCTCCGGCAGCCGGCGCCTCCTGACCGAGATCCTGAAGGACGAGATGGGCTTCGCCGGCTTCCTGATCTCCGACTACAACGCCATCGACCAGCTCGCCGGCGACTACCGCAGCGACGTCAAGGAGTCGATCAACGCGGGCATGGACATGGTCATGGTCCCGCAGAACTACCGCCAGTTCTTCACCACCCTCAAGAGCCTGGTGGAGGCGGGCGAGGTTCCCCTGGCCCGCATCGACGACGCGGTGCTGCGCATCCTGCGCGTCAAGCTGGCCATGGGCCTCATGGACCGGGGCCGGAGCCAGCTCGCGGACCGCGCCCTGCACAGGAGCTTCGGCTCCGCGGAGCACCGCGCGGTGGCGCGGCAGGGCGTGCGGGAGTCGCTGGTGGTCCTCAAGAACGAGAAGGCCCTGCCCCTCTCGCGCGCGGCCCGGCGCATCCACGTGGCCGGCCGCTTCGCCGACGACATCGGCACCCAGTGCGGCGGCTGGACCATCAGCTGGCAGGGCGCGAGCGGCGCCACCACCACCGGCGGCACCACCATCCTGGCCGCCCTGAAGGCGGCGGCGGGCCCCGGCGCGCAGGTGACATACGCCGCCGACGGGACGGGGGCGGCGGGAGCCGACGTGGGGGTGGTGGTCATCGGGGAGGCGCCCTACGCCGAGTTCAAGGGCGACCGCGCCGACCTGGGCCTGGCTCCCGAGGACGTGGCGGCCGTGGCCAACGTGAAGAAGGCGGGCATCCCCGTGGTGGTGGTGGTGCTCTCCGGCCGTCCCCTGATCCTGGGCGACGTGGCCCAGACGGCGGACTCCATCGTGGCCGCCTGGTGGCCGGGCACCGAGGGCGCGGGCGTGGCGGACGTGCTGTTCGGCGACTATGCGCCCACCGGGAAGCTGTCCTTCACCTGGCCGCGGAGCATGGCCCAGGTCCCCATCAACGTGGGCGACGCGGCCTACGACCCGCTCTATCCGTTCGGCCACGGCCTCACCTACGCGGCGGGCCGGAAGCCCTAGGGCCGGATCACCGCCTTCACGACCTCCAGGCGCTCCATGGCGGCCAGGGCCTGGGCGGCGTCCGCCAGCGCGTAGGCGCGGGTGACGAGCCGGCCCCAGCCGATGCGGCGCTCGTGCCTGGCCATGAGACCCAGCGCCCGGTGGAAGTGCGTGAACTCGTACCCCCAGCAGCCCAGCACGGACGCGTGCCGCCGGTTGACGTGGCGGTGCGGGTTCAGGGCCACGTCCCCGAGGTCCGTGTACTGTCCCACCATCACGTAGCGGCCGGCGTCGCGGAGCATCTCCAGGCCCTCGGGGACCGCCTGCGGGCTGCCCGTGGCCTCGATCACGACGTCGGCCCCGCGTCCACCCGTGCGCGCGCGCACCCAGTCCACGCGCGCGGCGGGGGCGGGGGCCTCCGCCAGGTCCAGCACGGCGTCCGCGCCCATGGCCGCCGCCACCTCCAGGCGCGCCGCCGGCGCGCCGATGACCAGCACCTCGCGCGCCCCGGCCAGGGCGGCGAACACGGCGGCGTTCAGGCCCACCGGCCCGCTGCCCTGCACCACCACCGTGTCCCCCAGGGCCACCCCCGCGCGCTCCACGGCGTGGAAGCCGGTGCCGAGGCCGCAGCCCCCGCCCATGAAAGCCAGCGGGTCGAGCCCCTCCGGCAGCGGGATCACGCGCACGCCCGGGCGCAGCTCGATGCGTTCCGCCCAGCCACCCAGCAGCCCGTCCGCGGCGGCGGTGGTGATGCCGTAGACGCGCCGCTGCGGGCAGCGCGTGCCGGCCTTGGCCACCAGGCAGTGCCAGCAGCTCCCGCAGGTGCCGAACACGTCGTAGAAGGTGACGAGCCGGCCCGCGTCCAGGCCGCGTCCCTCCACGTCGCGCAGGGTGCCGTTCACCTCGGCCAGCCGGCCGCAGCTCACGTGTCCGGGCACGATGGGGTAGGGCACGCCGGCCAGGCGGCCGTGGTGCAGGTGCACGTCGGTGCCGCAGACCTCGCTGTAGAGCGTCTCCAGCACCGCGCCGCCCTCGGCCGGGCGCGGCGCGGGGTAGCGGCGCTCTTCCAGCGGCGCCCCCGGCGCCGTCATGACCACCGCGCGGACGGTGTCCGCCACGCGCGCTACGGCTGGGCGACCTTCTCCACGCCGAGCTGCCAGAGCAGGAAGGCGTAGTCGAAGGCCGTCTCGCGAAGCCTGTCGTAGCGGCCGCTCTTGCCGCCGTGCCCCGCGGGGTCCATGTTCACGTGGAAGACCAGCGGGTTGGCGTCCGTCTTCAGGGCCCGCAGCCGGGCCACGTACTTGGCGGGCTCCCAGTACATCACCTGCGAGTCGTTGTAGCTGGTCTTGACCAGCATGATCGGATACGGCTTCGCGGCGACGTTCTCGTAGGGGCTGTACGTGCGCATGTAGCGGTACTGCTCCGCGTCCTTCGGGTTCCCCCACTCCTCGAACTCGCCCACCGTCAGCGGCAGCGTGGGATCGGACATCGTGTTGATGACGTCGACGAACGGCACGTGCGAAATCACCGCCTTGAACAGATCGGGACGCATGTTCGTGACCGCGCCCATCAGCAGGCCGCCGGCGCTGCCGCCTTCGATCACCAGCCGATCCTTC
>DATBIO010000034.1:0-8138 GCA_036556965.1 Vicinamibacteria bacterium | reverse complement strand
CCGCTCCAGGGCCATGCGGACCTTGCCCCGCCACGTGAAGAGGCGGCTGCGGAGGAAGGCCGGCACGTCGCTCGGCGCGCCCATGGCCATCCCCGGGGGCAGGGGGTGGAGCTTCCCGTGGCGGAGCACGTAGACGGTGCGCGGCTCGCCGGACGGCACCAGGCGGCCGGCCAGGCCGACCTCGCGGCAGGTCTCCAGGGCCTGCGGCTTCTGCGCGAGGAAGCAGTCCGGTCCGCCGTCGAGGATGAACCCGCCCCGCTCTTCCGTGCGGATGCAGCCGCCCCAGCGGTTGGACGCCTCGAGCAGGGCGAAGGGGACCCCGCGCCGGGCGAGGCCGAGGCCCACGCTCAGGCCGGCGATGCCTCCTCCGACGACCGCGACCTCGACCCGCTCCTCCGCGGCCACGCCTCAGCTCCGCGCCGCGCCGAGCGCCGGCTGGCCGGCGGGGGCGGGCGCGCGGAGCCGGGCGCGCCGCGAGAAGGCGAGCACGATCACCACCAGCTCGAAGGACACGAAGCCGACCACCCACCCCGTGCCGCCGGCGCCGAAGCCGTAGGAGTGCAGGCCCGTGCCGAGGATGAAGTTCACGCCGTACCACGCCATGAGCACGAGCAGGAAGCCGAGCAGCGAGCCCACCGCCATGCCGAAGTCCTTGAACCACCCGATGAAGCGGCCGTGCAGCACGGCCAGGTAGCCGAGGAGGGCGATGAGGGCCCACGTCTCCTTGGGGTCCCAGCCCCAGAAGCGGCCCCAGGAATACGACGCCCAGACGCCGCCCAGCAGCGTGCCCACGGCCAGGAACAGGGTGCCCACCTGCAGCGACCGGTAGAGGAACTGGGACAGCGTCTTGAGCAGCGCCGCCCGCTGGGGGGCGAAGAAGTACAGGCCCAGGTTCAGGTGGCCCAGGCCCATGGCCAGGAAGAAGGCGGCATAGCCCAGCATGATCGTGAGCACGTGGAGGGTGAGCCACATGTTGTCGCGGAGCACGGGCACCAGCGGCGCGATGGCGCTGTCGAAGATGGGCACGTTGTCGGCGAGGATGAGGGCCACCACGGCGAGGCCGGTGGCGCAGGTCGAGGCATAGCGGCTGCGGTAGAGGAGGTCGAAGGCCAGGGCCAGGAGCACGGCGCCCCAGGCCACGAACACCACCGTCTCGTACATGTTGGTCACGGGGGCGCGCTCGGAGATCAGCGAGCGCAGCAGGAGCCCGTAGGTGTTGGCGGCGAGGCCCCCCGCCGCCAGCAGCAGGCCGGCCACGCCCGCGGCCCGCGACCGCAGCGGGAAGCTGGCCAGGAGCAGGAGGAAGGCGACGAGGAAGAGCACCCAGGAGAGGCGGAAGGGCTTCAGGCGGTTGTAGCGGACCTCGCGCGCCAGGTCGGCCGCCGCGGGGTAGTCCGCGCCGCCCAGGCGCGCGAGCTCCCCGCCCAGGGTGGAGGCGGCACGGCCCACCGCGGCGCGGTCCCCGCTCTCGTACGCGCCCACCAGCCCCACCAGGCCCTGCCGCGCACCTTCGAGCGCGCGCCCGGGGCCGCTCGGGCCGAGGTCGGCCACCGAGAGCCACGTCCCGTCCCCGGAGGCGGTCACGGGAACGATGCGCAGCGCCTCCCCCGAGAAGACGGCGGACAGCAGGGAGAGCGTCTCGTGCAGCGTCGCGATCCCGGCCTCGAACGGCTCGAGCGGGATGTCGCTGCGCGTCTTCTCGTGAACGGCGGCGGCCACCTCCAGGAAGCGGTCCTCGCCGGCCAGCTCCGCGTAGGAGAAGCGGTCCCGGTCGGCGGGCAGCCCCGCCGCCGCGCGCACGTCGGCGTCGGCGACGCGCACCATGCGCTCCTCCCGCCAGACCGACGGCCGCGCCAGCATGGCCAGCACCCACTCCACGGCTTCCAGCCGGCCCACCCGCTCGCCGCCCGTGAAGGCCTTGGCCCCCGTCACGCGACGGGCGGTCTCGCGCGCGAACGTGTCCAGCGGCTTGAGGCGACCTCCATCCTGGATCACGATCCGCCGGAGGGGCTCCAGGTCCTCCTGGGCCGAGGCCGCGCCCGGGGCGAGCACGGCGGCGGCGATCAGCAGTGTCAGGGCCGTTCCGGCGGTCCGCTCACTTCGCATGGCAGGCTCCTCGCGGCGCAGGGTGCGCGTGTCGTGCCCTCCTTCAAGAGCCGTTCCCGGGCTGCGGACGTGTTTTCGGGGGGATTCGGCGCAAGGCTTGCGTCCGGGAGGGGCGGCGGCGAACGGCTTGCCGCCTCAGCCGCGGGCGTGGGCCATGGCGGGAACGGGGCCGCGCCGGGCCGCCAGGGCCTGGCGCGCCTGCCTCCGTGCCACCCACCGCTTCACGAACGACAGCCAGAGCACGCCGACGCCGATCAGCGTCGTTCCCAGGTAGACGAGGGGCAGCCCGGGCGCGCGGGACACGGAGAAGACGGAGGTCGCCGGCTCGCCCGCCACGAAGGAGGCCTGGAAGAAGGTGTACCCGCGGTAGTGCAGGGGGTGGTTCATCGAGATGTGGTGGAAGGAGGTGCCCCGCTCCGGGTCGTCCACGCGCACCTGGCTCTCGTAGGTGGCGGCCATGCGGGAGCCGGGATAGGTCTCGGACTTGAAGTCGAGGAGGGCCACGCGGAAGGGGAGCGTGGTCTCGACGGGGCCGTAGCCGACGTGGGCCATGCCGGCGGGCAGGGCGATGTGCTCGGTGTCCGAGAAGGCGAGCCACCGCGCGGCGGCGGAGTCCGTGCCCTCCAGGCGCAGGCGGACGGCGGGCGCGCGGTCCTCGTCCTTCTTCGGGAGGGGCAGCCGCGTGGCCACGCGGTGGCGCGCGGCGCGCGCGAGGACCCGGTCGACGTGGACGGTGAGCCCCATCCAGGGGGTGGCGATGGTGTCGCCCGCGCCGGCGGCGCCGGTGCGCGGCGTGCCCTTGACGGTCGAGATGGCGTAGTCGAGGCGTCCGTCCGGCCCGATCACGAAGGCCAGCACGTTCCGGTCGCGCGCCGTGCGCAGCATGGTCTGCCGCTGCTTCGCGTCGGCCGCGCCGTGCAGCGAGAAGAGGACCGGCCCGTACTCGAGGTGGTCCTCCCGGCCGTTCGCCATGAGCCACCCCGTCTGGGGCTGGACGTGGCCCCCGAGGGTGAACTGCAGGGCGGGCGGCCCGTCCTGTCCGGGCACCGCTTCCGCCCAAACGTCACCCAGGCGCACGTTCGGCTGGTACTCCTCCACCACCACCGCGGCCGTGGAGCCGGGGAGGGCGAGCCGCGTGCCGGGAGCGGGGGGGCTGGTGGCGAAGGCGACGGGGATCACGGCATGCGTGCCGTCGGGGAGGCCGACGTGCAGCGACTCGCCGGGCAGCGCGAGCTGGTCCGAGCTCTCGCCCTCCACCACGGCCATGCGCCCGTCCAGGCCGGAGTGCAGGGAGACCAGGGAGCCCCCGAGCAGGATCAGGATGCCGGCGTGGGCGATCACGAACCCCACGTTGTGCCGCGTCCAGGGGTACCGCTTGATGGTGGAGCAGAGGATGTTGACGGCCAGGATCACGAGGAGGCCCGTGAACCACGGCGCGTCGTAGAACAGCCGGCGGGTGGCCGCCGTGCCGCGCGAGGCCTCGTGGAAGGTGGCCGCGACGCAGGCCGCCCCGATGGCCGCCATGGTGATGACGGCGAGGTGCACGGAGGCCAGCACCCTGTAGACCCGGCTCCACCAGCGTGCCATCGTCATCCTCCTCGGTCAGTCCGCCCGGAGCGGCTCGTAGACGCACCAGGGGTCGGTGGCGAACAGGTCGCCGGTCAGGGCCAGCGCGCGCGAGCGCGAGCCGCCACAGATCTGCCGGTACTCGCAGCGGCCGCAGCGGCCGCCGAGCAGGTCGGGGTTGCGCAGGTCCCGGAAGAGCGACGAGTTCCGGTAGGCGTCGGCGAGGTCGTGCGTGCGCACGTTGCCCACGGCGTGGGGCAGGAAGCCGCTGGGGAAGATCTCGCCGCGGTGCGACACGAACAGGAAGCCGTTGCCGGCGTTCACGCCCCGCGGGGCCAGGCCGACGGTGTGGCCCGGGCCCTCGGAGGTGGTGAGGAGGCCCGGCATGGCCACCGCGCTGGTGGGCCGCCCGCGCGCCCCCTCCGCGTGCCGCTCGCGCTGGGCGACGTGGCGGCGGTAGTGCGGCGCCTCCGTCACCTTGACGATGAAGGTGCCCTTCTTCTGGGTGCGGTAGAGCAGGTCGAAGATCCGCTCGCAGTCGTGGGCGGCCAGGCCGCCGAGCTCGACCCCGCGCCCCACGGGCACCAGGAAGAAGACCTCCCAGAAGACGACGCCCAGCGACTCGACGAGGTCCGCCATCTCCGCCAGGTACGGGGCCGTGTCCGCGGCCACCGTGGTGTTGATCTGGAGCGGGAGCCCCTCCGCGCGCGCCCATCCCGCGGCGGCCATCGTCTTGTCGAATGCGCCCGGCACCCCCCGGAAGGCGTCATGGAGCTCCGCCCGGGGGTAGTCGAGGCTCAGCGCCATCTGGTCGAGGCCGGCCGCCTTCAGCCGCCGCACGAGGTCCGGCGTGAGGGCGTCCGTGGCCGCGGGGATGGTGGCCGCGCGCAGGCCGTGGCCCTTGGCGCAGCGCACGAGGTCGAGCAGGTCGGGGCGGTTCACGGGATCGCCGCCGCTGAAGACCATGATCGGCGTGCCCATGCCGGCCACGGCGCCGACGAGCGCCTCGCCCTCCGCGGTGCTCAGCTCCAGGGGGTCGCGCCAGGGCCGGGCCGAGGCGCGGCAGTGCCGGCAGGCCAGGGCGCAGGCCTGCGTGGTCTCCCAGATCACGAGGAAGGGAGCCTGGGCGAAGTCCACCGCGGCGGGGCCCCCGCGCGCGTGTCCTCCCGTCGCGGGCGCCGCGCCGCTGCTCACGTCGTCGTCTCCGCCTTCACGCTCTCCACCGCCTCCAGGACCAGGGGCAGGTAGGTGTAGAGCGCGCAGTCCGTGCTGGCGCGCAGCGCGCAGCGGCCCGAGGCGTCCTCTTCGGGGCACGTGCTGCAGATCTCGGCCCGGATGGCGGCCTCGTACTCGTCCATGCGCGGGCTCTCGACCCTGGAGAGGACCTCGGCCAGGCGCGGGAGGTGCCGCTGGATGGCGCAGGTGCGGCGCGTGAGGCCGCAGGTTCCGTCGCTCGCCTGGTCGAGGCAGACGGAGCAGACGTGCCGCTGGATGGCTTCCCAGTAGGCACGATACCGGGCGTCCGATGGCGCGGGGCTCGTCACGGTCTCCTCCTTCGCACTCGGCGCGAGCGCAGGTTGCCCGCTGCCGGTGCAAGCAGGGTGCCGGGGTGGAAGCGCCCGTCGTGCGCCGTCTGGCCCTCCGCCGACGCAAGAAACGCGTCGAGCCGCGCCGCCACCGAAAAAGCTGCGGCCGGTTGCCGCCGCTCGTGCGCCAAGGGGCGCATCAGGGCCCGATCGCGCGGCGGCAGGCGTGGCACGGGGATTGGTTCTTTGGCGGCGCAGGAGGCATCCATGGCCGCAGCTCCCGCCGTCCCGCCGTCCCTCGTGACCCGGGCGACGCCGGTGGTCGCACGGCTCGGGCCCCCGCCGCGCTTCCAGGCCCTCGTGCTCTCGGGGCCTCGCCGGAAGGGCCGGGGGGCGCGCGTGCTGGTGGCCTCCACGATCATCCACGCCCTCTTCGTCGGCGTGGTGCTCCTCGTCCCGCTCCTGTCGGACGAGGTCCTGCCCGAGCCCGGACAGGTCGTGCGTGCGTTCTTCGTGCAACCGTCCGAGCTCGCTCCACCGCCGCCGCCGCCTCCTCCTCCCGCCGCCGGGGTCCGGCCCGCGCCGAGGGCCCCGGCGGCGCCCCGCCCCGCCGAGCCGGCGCGCTTCGTGGCCCCCATCGACGTCCCCGCGGAGGTGCGTCCCGAGGAGGGCCTGGACATCGGCGTGGAAGGCGGCGTGCCCGGCGGCGTCGAGGGCGGCGTGCCGGGTGGCGTGGTGGGAGGCATCATCGGCGGGCTGCCGACGGCGCCGCCTCCGGTCAAGGTCGTGCGCGTGGGCGGGCACATCCGCCCGCCCAAGCTCGTGCGCAACGTGGCGCCCGTGTACCCCGAGCTCGCACGCATGGCGCGCGTCTCCGGTATCGTCATCCTCGAGGCGCACGTGGGAGTGGACGGCTACGTCAAGAGCGCGCGCATCCTGCGCAGCATCCCCCTCCTCGACGACGCGGCCCTGACCGCGGTCAAGCAGTGGCGCTACCAGCCGCTCCTCCTCAACGGGGCGCCCACCGAGTTCCTGGTGAACGTCACCGTGGTCTTCCACTTCAACTCGAAGCCCTAGCGCGCGGCCCGCCGGCACGCCATTAGCCGCCGAAGCCGGGCGCTCCTCGCCCCGCGGGCACGGGTTGCCCGGCGATTCCGGTTGCCGATAGACTGCCCGGGAAGCGAGGAGTCCCGCCGTGAAGCACTGGCAGGAAACGGCGCGCGTGCTCGACCGCGCGCTGCGCCTGGCCCGCGAAGGCCGCGCGAGCGCGGTGGCCGTCGTCACCCAGATCAAGGGCTCCGCTTACCGCCGGCCCGGGGCCAAGCTGCTGGTGGAGGAAGGGGGGCCGGGCCCCGGCGGCGTCAGCGGCGGCTGCCTGGAGGAGGACGTGCGCGAGGTCGGGCGCGCCGTGCTGCGCAGCGGCCGCGCCCGGGTCCTGCACTACGACACCAGCGACGACGAGACCCGGGCCTGGGGCCTGGGGCTCGGGTGCAACGGCGAGGTGGACCTCGTGGTCTTGCCGATCCCCGCCGAGGGCGCGCGGGCGTGGGCCGGGATCCGGGAGCTCCTCGAAGGCGACGCGCCGGTCACGCTGGCCATGGAGGCGGACGAGGGTGGCGCGGGCGGCGTGCTGGCGGTGGCCGGCTCGGGCGCGGTGGTGGACGGCCTGCCGGACCCGGCGGCGGCCGGCGCCGTGGAGCAGGAGGCGCGCGCGGCCCTGGGCAGCGGCCGCTGCGCCGTGCGGACGGTGGCCGGCCGGCAGGTCTTCTTCGAGTCGCTGGTCCCTCCGCCCACCCTCCTCGTGTGCGGGGCGGGCGACGACGCACGGCCGCTGGTGGCCCTCGCCTCCAGCGTCGGATTCCGCGTCGTGGTGGCCGACCACCGCACCGGGTACCTGCGCGCGGAGCTGCTCCCGGAGGCGCAGCACCTCGTCGTGGCCCACGCGGCGGAGGTGCCGACCGTACCCCTGCCCCTCTCCGCCGAGTCCTACGCCGTGGTCAAGACGCACTCGCTCCGGCACGACACGGCCTGGGTGCGCCGCCTCATCCAGGCCGACCTGCCCTACGTGGGCCTGCTGGGGCCGCGGGCGCGCACGCGTCGCATCCTCGAGGGCCTGGGCGCTCCGGACGACCCGCGCGTCTTCGGTCCCGTCGGCCTGGACCTGGGCGCCGACGGGCCCGAGCAGGTGGCGGTGAGCGTGGTGGCGGAGCTGCTGTCGGTCCGGGCGCGCCGGCCACCCGCCCACCTTCGCGAGCGCGATCTGGCGGTCCATGTCGAGGGCTGAGGCGCCCGTCGCCGGCGTGGTCCTGGCCGCGGGGTCCTCCACGCGCATGGGGCGCAACAAGCTGTTGCTCGAGCTGGAGGGCGAGACGCTGGTGCGCCGGGCCGCGCGCGCCGCGCTGGAGGCCGGGCTCGATCCGGTGGTGGTGGTCCTGGGCCACGAGGCCGAGCGCATCCGTGCCGAGCTCGACGGCCTGCCCTGCCGGGCCGTGTTCAACCCCGAGCACGCGCTCGGGGCCGGGGCCTCGCTGCGCTGCGGGGTCCACCAGGTTTCGGGGGCCGGCGCCTTCGTGCTCGCCCTGGCCGACATGCCGTTCGTGACCGCGGCCATGCTGGCCGCGCTCGTCGCGCGCTACCGGGAGGGCGGAGCGCCGCTGGTGACGTCGCGCTACGGGGAGGTGGATGCGCCGCCCCACCTCTTCGCCCGCGCGCTCTTCGGCGAGATCCTGGCCGGGGAGGACGAGCGCTGCGCCCGGCAGGTCGTGCGCCGCCACGCCGCGGAGGCGGCGGTTGCCGCCTGGCCCGCGTCGGCCCTGCAGGACGTGGACGTGGCCGCGGACTACGAGCAGGTGCGCGCGCTGCTCTCCCGACCCTGACCCGGCCATGCACAGGCAGATCCTCGTCCTCGCCGCCGACCTCGCCCGCCGCGGCGAGCCTTTC
>DATBIO010000033.1:0-41060 GCA_036556965.1 Vicinamibacteria bacterium | reverse complement strand
GTCGAGGTCCGCAACTAGGACACGGCGGCGCGGGAGACACTAGGCGCCACCGATGCACCCGATCCTCGCCGACTGGCGGCGGCTCCTGGCCTACGTCCTCGCCTTCGAGCTCCTGGGCTGGCTCCTCTCGGCCCTCCTCGTGGTGGGCGGCGGCTTCACCTGGTGGAGCGCGCTGGCCATGGCCGTCCCCCTGGCCGCGCTCTACGCCTTCGTCTGCCTGGGCGCGTTCTGGGTGTGCCGGGTGGCCCCCCTGCGAGGAGGGCTGCGCCACGTCGCGGGCACGCAGATCGCGGCGGCGGGACTCTCCGCCTGCCTCTGGCTCCTCGCCTCGCGCTTCTGGGCCGCCGCCCTCGAGAGCCTCGGGCTCTTCCCCGGCCTCGCCCTGAGCCAGCGCCGGGCCGCTCCCCTGCTCTTCGGCCTGGGCCTGCTCCTCTTCCTGCTCGCCGCCGCCCTGAACTACCTCCTGGTGGCCTTCGAGGACTCGCGCCGCGCGGAGACGGAGGCGCTGCGCTTCCAGATCCTCTCCCGCGAGGCCGAGCTGCGCGCCCTGCGCGCCCAGATCCATCCCCACTTCCTCTTCAACAGCCTCAACTCCATCAACGCCCTCATCGGCACCCGCCCGGAGGAGGCCCGCCGGGTGTGCCTCCTCCTCGCGGACTTCCTGCGGCGCAGCCTCGCCCTCGGCGCCCGCGACCGCGTGCCCCTGTCCGAGGAGCTGGCCCTGGCCGAGGACCTGCTGGCCATCGAGAAGATCCGCTTCGGGTCACGCCTGCACTTCGCCCCGCGCGTGGACGAGGAGGCCCTGGCCTGCCTGGTGCCGCCGCTCCTCCTGCAGCCGCTGGTGGAGAACGCGGTCACGCACGGCATCTCGCAGTGCGTGGAAGGGGGGACGGTGCGGCTGGAGGCGAGACGCCGGGGGGACCGGCTCTTCCTGGCCATCGCCAACCCGCGCGAGGAGGGGGCGCCCGCGCGGAAGGGGAGCGGCATCGGCATCGAGAACGTGCGGCGCCGGCTGGAGACGCTCTACGGCCGCGAGGCGGAGCTGCGCCTCGCGCCCGTGGCCGACGCCTTCCAGGTCGAGCTCGAGCTGCCGGCCGGCGCCTGAGACCGGGAGACGGCGCGCCGCCGGCTCAGTAGGCGACGACGAGGGACTGCCAGCCGTCCGCCTGGTGGGGCTGGCGCGCCGGCCGGCGCCGGGCCTGGGCGCGGGCGGCGGCGGTGGCGGTGGAGCTGCACGCGCCGGTGCGGAGGTAGCGCAAGGCCTCCGCCAGCGACCCTTCCGCAGGGTCGCCCAGCGCGTGGGCGAGGTCGTCGGGGGCCCCGCAGTCTGCGGGGATGCCCTCGAAGTAGTCGCCCTCGTTGCGCGCGTTGCGGGCGCTGAACGACACCGGGTGCAGGACCCGGTCGCAGAAGTCGAAGCTGTACTGCCCAACGGGCTTGCCGTAGGTACGGTCGCCCACCACCGTGACCTGCACGTAGGGGCGCAGCCCGCTGATCATGAGCTCGCTGGCGGAGGCGGAGAGGCGGCTCGTGATCACCACGATGCGCTCCAGCCCCAGCGCGGAGGCCGGCTGCGGGAAGCGCAGGGCGGTGTCGCGGAAGGTGTTCTTGTCGTTGTGGACGAAGCGCACGAACACCTGCTCGCGCGTGGGCGCGCCGCCAATGAGGCCGGCCAGGTGCTGGGCTACGGAGACGAGGCCGCCCCCGTTGTAGCGCACGTCGAGGACGAGGTCCTCCACTCCCTCCGCGGCCAGGCGGGCGAACGCCTCGTTCAGGGCCGGGGTGGTGGGCGTGACGAAGTTCTTCAGCACCAGGTAGCCGACGAGCTGCCCGCCCGAGGAGTAGGTCTGGGTCAGGGCCACCGGCGGGATGGTCACCAGCCGCTTGGTCATGGACGACGTGAGCTCGCGGCCGCCGCGGTCGCGGAAGGTCACGATGGCGGTGACGCCGATCTCCGACGGCCCGAAGGCGCCGTCGAGGGCGCCGCTGGCCACGAGGTCCGCCACCGTGCGGCCGTTGATCTCCAGGATGCGCGCCCCGCGCTCCAGCCCCGCCTCCGCCGCGGGGCTGCCCGCGAAGACGTCGGTGACGCGGTAGTCGTCGCTGGCCAGGAGGACGGTGCTGAAGCCGAAGCCGATGAACTGGCTGTCGGAGAAGAACGCCTGGTCCACGGCCTTGGGCGCGATGTAGCTGAAGGTGGTGTCGAACAGCCGGTAGCGCACGGCCTCCAGGTACGCCTCGGGGCTGGCGAAGCCGGCGGGGTCGGGGTCGGGCAGCTCGCGGTACCAGAGGTAGATGTCGCGCAGCGTGTCCCGCACGAAGCCGCTCTGGCCCCGGGGGGAACAGTCCGCGGCGGTGGCGGTGGGCGCGGCGGGCGTGCTCCCCCCGCCGCAGGCGGCGCTGGCCAGGCCCGCGCAGAGGAGGGCGCCCCGGAGAGCCCGCATCACGCCGATGGTACGGGTATCCGGCGAGCGGGTCGAGCGTGGCGCCCGGGGCCGCGCCCCGTCACGCGGCTGAGGTAGAGTCGTGCGCCGATGAAGGCCCTTCCACGGTTCCCGCGTTGGACCCGTGTGGACGTCCTCCTCCTCGTCCTGACCGTCGTCGGCGTGCTGCCCGTCTGGACCCACGCCTTCTTCCCGTCCCAGGACGGCCCCGACCACCTCCAGAACGCCCGCATCCTCGGGGAGCTGCTCTGGTCGGAGAAGAGCGCCTTCCACGAGTACTACGTGGTCAACCCGAGCCTCAACCCCAACTGGGTGCTGCACCTCGCGCTGGCCGCGCTCCTGGAGGTGATGCCGCCGCGCACGGCCGAGAAGCTCCTGGTCACCCTCTACGCGCTGCTGCTCCCCCTGGCCGTCCGGTACGCGCTGCGCGCCGGCGGCCAGCCGTCCCACCCTGTCGCCCTGCTCGTGGCGCCCCT
The DNA here is from genome assembly GCA_036556965.1 of Vicinamibacteria bacterium. GTDB lineage: Bacteria > Acidobacteriota > Vicinamibacteria > Fen-336 > Fen-336 > DATBIO01. Next base: position 38,140 of record DATBIO010000033.1, on the reverse strand, counting down.
GGCCTTCAACGGGCTCGTGCACCTCGGCTTCTACTCGTTCGCCGTCAGCACGGCCCTGTTCTTCGTCGCCATCGGCTACTGGCTGGCCCGGCGCGGGCGCATGCGGCCCCTAAACACCCTCGTGCTGGCGGCTCTCCTCGTGGCGCTGTTCGCCGCCCATCCGACCTCCCTGGTCATGGCCCTGATCGGCCTGGGCATCCTCGCCGCCTTCGCCCTGGCCGCCGCGCGCCTGCCTCCAGCCTGGGCCCGGATCCGCTCGGTCCCGGACACCCGCGGCCTCGCGCTGCTGGCGTGCGCGGTCCTGCCCGCGGTCGCGCTCCTGGCCACCTTCGTCGCCCAGCAGGGCGCCGCGCGGCTGCCCGGGCGCCCCGCCGCCGTGCGCCTGGCCCAGCTTCCCTTCATGGGCCTGATCTCCTTCTGCGTGGAGGAGGCGTGGGCGGGCCTCGCGCTCTGCGTGACGATGGGCGCGCTCCTCGTGGAAGCGGCGGGGCGCCGGATCCGCGCGCGCCGCCTCGAGGACGGCGAGGCGCTCCTCCTGATGGGCCTGGTGTTCCTGGCCGTGTACCTCTTCATGCCGGGCGGCCTCTCGGGCGGCTCGTTCATCGAGCAGCGGCAGATGCTCTTTCCCGTGTTCGCCCTGCTGCTCTGGCTCGGGTCGCGCCCCGCGTCCTCGTTCGGCCGGACCCTTGCCGCCGTCGCCGCCACCGGCCTGACCGTCGTCCTCTTCCTCGTGCGTAACGGCAAGTACGCCGAGCTGGGGGGATACCTGCAGGAGTACGTGCAGGCCGCGGACGGGATCGAGCGGGGGCGGACGCTCCTGCCCCTGGCCATCCGCCTCCGCCAGCTTCCCGACGGCAGGGTGGTCTCCGGCTACGTGTCGCCCTTCCAGCACGCCAGCGGCTACGTGACCGCCGAGCGCGGGGTGGTGTCCCTGCACAACCACCCCGCGAGCACTCCCCTCTTCGCCCTCTCGTTTCGCGACGACCGCAACCCCTACGAGCGGATCGGCCGGCGCGTGGGCGAGGCGTTCCCTTTCTCGACGCTGGAGAACGAGCCGCCCCAGGTCGAGTTCGCGAGCTATCCGGAGCGCACGGGGGGGACGGTGGACTACGTCCTCATCTGGGCGGGAGCGGAGCCTCCCTCCGCGGACGGGCCGCAGGCGCGGCACATCCATGAGCAGCTGGCCGGGCACTACGACCTCGTGGCGCGCTCGCCGCGGGGGCTGGCCCGCCTGTACCGGCGCAAGGGGAGCTAGGCGGGCACGCCCGCCACGCGCCGCACGGCGGCGGCGATGGCCTCGGGCACCTCTTCCTGCAGGAAGTGGCCGGCGGCGGTGGCGGTGACGGAGGCCCGCGGCAGCACGCGCTGGAGGTGGTGGCGCACGCGGCCGAGCAGGGGGTCGCGGTCTCCCCACACCACCGCGACCGGCCCCGGGAAGGACTCCGCGAATCCTCCCGCCCGGCGCAGGGGCCCGACGGAGGGATGGGCGAACGAGTCGGGCACCATCCGCGCCAGCGCCAGAGGCGCGGCGTTGCGGGCGCGCCCCCGCAGGGGGTAGCGGTAGGCGCGCGCCACCGCGCCGCGGATGCTCGCGCGATCGCCCTGCACGAGGTGCAGCGCCGCCTGCGGCAGGCCGAGCAGCCGGAAGGCGACGTCGCTGACCAGGGGCATCCGCGCGAAGCGGTGGAAGGCGGTCGGCCGGAAGCCCGGGCGCGGAGGGCCGATGACCGTGTTGAGGAGGACCAGGCCGCGGGCCAGGCCCGGCCTCTCGGCGAGCGCCCCCAGGCCGATGGGGCCGCCCCAGTCCTGGCCCACGAAGACCAGGTCGCGCAGGCCGAGGCCGTCCAGGAGCGCGCCCATCCAGCGGACGTGGTTGTCCAGGGTGTGCGCGGCGGGGGGCACCCGGGCCGAGAAGCCCAGGCCGACGAGGTCGGGCACGATCAGGCGCAGCTCCGTGACGCGCAGGGCCGCCACCACCTTCCGGTACAGGAAGCCCCAGGTCGGGTTGCCGTGCAGCATCAGCACCGGCGGGCCCTCGCCCCACTCCATCACGTGCACGTCCTCGCCGACGTGGACGAGGGAGCGCCGCGCGCCGGGAGGAAGCTGGCCCTCGATCCAGGCGGGCAGGGAGGGGGCGGTGCGGACGATCATCGCCACCCGCCGCGGGGCGAGGCGGGGGCCTGGATCAGGGCCTCGCGCACGAGGGCGGGATGATGTCACGGCTCCGCGCGATTAGTATTGGTGCGTGAAGGCGGAGCCCGCGGGCTCGACGGCTTGACCGGCACCGCACCGCGCCGTGGCCTCCTGGAGCGCCTGCTCCGGCCCCTCTCCGAGGTCCACGAGGGCGAAGGGGCGGCCGCCCTCCTCCTCTTCTCCAACCTCTTCCTGCTCATGGTCGGCTACTACGTGCTGAAGACCGTCCGCGAGCCCTTGATCCTGGCCGAGGGCGGGGCGGAGCTGACCTCCTACGCCGCCGCCGTGCAGGCCGTGCTGCTGATGGGCTTCGTGCCCCTCTACGGCTGGTTCTCCGGGAAGGTGGACCGCCGCCGCCTCATGGTGGGGGTGACCCTGTTCTTCGTGGTGTGCCTCGAGCTGTTCTGGCTGGGGGGGTTCGCGGGCTTGCCCCACCTCGGCTTCGTGTTCTTCGTGTGGCTCGGAATCTTCAACATGTCGATGCCCGCCCAGTTCTGGTCGTACGCCAACGACGTCTACACGCGCGCGCAGGGCGAGCGGCTCTTCCCCGTCATCTACCTGGGCGCCAGCGTGGGCAGCCCGCTGGGGGCCAAGGTGGCGGGCGAGATGTTCGGCCAGGGCGTCGGTCCCTACGCCTTGATGCAGGTGAGCGCCGTCCTTCTCCTCGCGCACATGGCCCTCTACGTGGTGATCGACCGGCGCGTCACCCGCGCGCCCCGCGAAGCCGCCGCCCCCGCCGCGCCCCGGGAGGCGCTGGGCGGGCCGGGAGGCTTCACCCTCATCCTGCGCAGCGGCTACCTGCGCCTCCTCGTCGCCATGCTCATCCTGTTCAGCATCGTGAACACCACCGGGGAGTACATCATCCGGCGCTCGGTCAAGGCGGTGGCGGACGGCCTGGCCAGCGACGAGGCGCGCCAGTCCTTCATCGGCAGCTTCTACGGGGACTACTTCTTCTGGGTGAACGTCAGCGCCGTGCTCCTGCAGGCCTTCGTGGCCTCGCGGCTGGTCAAGCACGCGGGCATCGCGGGCGCCGTGCTGGCCCTGCCCCTGGTGTCCCTGGGGGCGTACGGCCTGATCGCGGCGGGGGCGACCTTCGCCACGGTGCGCTGGGCCAAGACGGCGGAGAACGCCACCGACTACTCGATCATGAACACGGCCCGCCAGCTGCTCTGGCTGCCCACCTCGCGCGAGGAGAAGTACAAGGCCAAGCAGGCGGCGGACACGTTCTTCGTGCGCATTGGGGACATGGTCTCGGCGGGCGTGGTCTTCGCGGGCACCACCTGGCTCGGCCTGGACGTCATGGGCTTCGCCTGGACGAACGTGGCGGTGGTGGCGCTGTGGATCCTGGTGGCGGTGGCCCTGATCCGGCGCCACCACGCCCTCGCGCAGCAGCAGCAGGGCGCGCGCGCGGCGTGAGCGTCGACGTTCCCGCCGGCGTGGCCCTCCTCTCCGCCATGATCACGCCCGCGGTGCTCGTGTCCGCGGCCGGGCTCCTCATCATCTCCACCTCGGCCCGCCTGGCGCGGGTCATGGACCGCGTCCGCCTGCTGGCCGCCGTCCTGGAGTCGCTGGCGGGCTCCGAGGACCCCGCCGCCGCGCGCCGGCGGGGGGAGGCCGAGCGGCAGATCGGCCTCCAGGCGCAGCGCGGCCGCCTGATCCAGCAGGCCCTCACCTGCCTCTACCTGGCGGTGGCCACCTTCGTGGCCACCATCCTCGGCATCGGCCTGGTGGCCGTGGCCGGGCGCCCCGTCTGGCTGCCGGGTGCCCTGGGCGTGGCGGGCACCCTCTTCCTCTTCGCGGGCTGCGTGCTCCTCATCCGCGAGACACGGCTCGCCCTGCGCGCCGTCCAGTGGGAGACGAGCTTCGTGCTCTCCCGGCCCTCCCCGCGCTGACTCACGCGAGCAGGCGCTCCACCTCCGCCGCGATGGCCAGGGCCGAGGTGAGGCCGGGGGAGTCGATGCCCACGAGGTTCACGAGGCCGGGCCGCCCGCGCGCCGACTCCTCCGCGATCACGAAATCACGGAAGCCCTCGCCGGGGCCCTGCAGCTTGGCCCGGATGCCCGCGATGTCGGGGGTCAGCTCGGCCTCCGTGACGGCGGGGACGAGGCGGCGCACCGCCTCCGCGAAGGCGGGGGCGAGGCCCTCGTCCACCCGGTAGTCGAGGACGCGCGCGGGCAGGTACTCCGCGTCGGGGCCGAAGCGCAGGCGGCCGTCCAGGCCCAGCACCGCGTGCACGCCCAGGCTGACGGGGCCGGGCGCGGGGTAGACCAGGCGCGACACGATGCCCGCCTGCCGCGGCGACGCCGCGAAGTAGCGGCCCCGGCACCAGTGCAGCCGGTAGCCCGCCGCGTCCACGTCGACGCCGAAGAGGCCGGCCACGGTGTCGCTCTCCAGGCCCGCGGCGTTGACCACGCGCTCGGAGGTGAAGGACTCGAGCCCTTCCGGGCCGCGCACGGTGAGCCGGTAGTCGGCGTCCCGCCGCTCCGCCGCCACCAGCTCGGTGCGCGGCTGCAGGGTGGCGCCGGCCGCGCGGGCGCCGGCGAGCAGGTCGTCCATGAGGCCGTGCGCGCTGACGATGCCCGTGCTCGGCGAGAGCAGGCCCCCGTGCGTGTGCACGGCGGGCTCGAGGGCGCGGACCTCCGCGGCGGAGAGCCGGCGCAGCTCGACGCCGTTGGCGCGGCCGCGCTCGAGCAGCGCGTCGAGCGCGGGGAGGTCGCCTTGCTCGGTGGCGGTCACGATCTTCTCCGTGCGCAGGTGCGGGATGCCGCGCCGCGCGCAGCGCTCGTACAGCATGTCCCGGCCCGCCACGCACAGCCGCGCCTTCCAGGAGCCGGGCGTGTAGTAGAGGCCGGCGTGGACGACCTCCGAGTTCCGGCTGGAGGTCTCGGTGCCGGCGCGCTCCCGCCGCTCCAGCAGGAGCAGGTCGGGGTGCCGCGGAGCCAGGCGCTCCGCCACCGCCAGCCCCACCACGCCCGCCCCCACCACGGTGAGGCTGACGTCGGCCACGGCCCTCAGCGCCCGGGCGCGGGGGCGGCCTCCGCCGGCCCGGCCGTGTCGCCCGCCCGCCCCGCGCGGTGGAGCATGAAGCACAGGCCGCCCAGGATGGCCAGGCCGGCGAGGAGGCCGGGGAGGCCCCCCAGGTGCGCGAACCCGTCCTCCGCGAAGTGCCGGCGCGTGAGCCACCCGCTCCAGGCGCTGTCCGGCCAGCGCGTGCGCGCCGCCACCACGAAGGCGATGAGCACGCCGGCCAGCCCCTCGCCCGCGATCATGCCCGACGAGGCCAGCACCCCCGCGTCTCCCTCCGCGGCCTTGCCCGTGCGCCGCGCCTCCACCAGCCGGCGCACGATCCCTCCCACGAAGATGGGGGTGAGGCTGCCCAGGGGCAGGTAGATCCCGACGGCGAAGGCGAGGCCGGGCAGCCCGGCCAGGAGCCCGCAGACGGCGAAGGCCGCGCCCACGCCCACCAGGCCCCAGGGCAGGGACCCCGAGAGCACGCCCTCGATGACGGTGCGCATCAGCGTGGCCTGGGGCGCGGGCAGCTCGGGCGAGCCGAAGGTGAAGGCCTGGCCGAGCAGGAGCACGGTGCCCGCCACCGCCCAGCACGCGAACGACGCGCCGATGAGCTGGCCCAGCTGCTGGCGCGCCGGGGTCGCGCCGACGAGGTAGCCCGTCTTGAGGTCCTGGGAGATGTCGCCCGCCTTCGAGGCGGCCACGCAGACCACGGTGCCCACGGTCAGGATGGCGGCTCGCGCGCCGGGGTCGGTCCAGCCCAGGGCCACGAAGATGACGCTGATGCCGAGGAGGGTCACCAGCGTCATGCCCGAGGTCGGGTTGGAGGAGACGCCGATGAGGCCCACGATCCGCGAGGAGACCACGACGAAGGTCACGCCGAAGACGGCCACCCCCAGGGACGCCACCAGGCGCTGGGCGGCGCCCATGTCCCCGGCCAGGAGGCCGGGCACGGAGAACAGCACGAGCACCACCAGCGCGGGCAGGACGAGCACCACCCAGCCCGGCAGGTCGCGGTCCGTGCGCAGCTGCGCCCCGCCCGCGTCCGCCTCGCTCCTCCGCAGCCCGCTGACCACGGCGCGGAACGAGGCGTACATGGTGGGCAGGGTGCGCGCCACCGTCACCAGGCCCGCCGCCGCCACCGCGCCCGCCCCGATGTAGCGGACGTAGCGGCTCCAGATCTGGCTCGCGGTCATGTCGTGGATGGTGCGCGTGGCCTCGGGGAAGAGCGGCGCCCCCAGGCCGGCTCCCACGAGGGCGATGAGGGGGGTGAGCACCACCGCGGAGATCAGGCTTCCCGAGACCATGATGGCCGACTGCCGGTAGCCGAGGATGTAGCCGACGCCGAGCAGGGCGGCGGCGATCTCCAGCGACAGCTCGGCCTTGGGCAGGACGGGAAGGTGCGCCACCAGCTCGGAGGGCAGCACGACGAACCCGCCCAGCGCGAGCTTGAGCACCGCGCCCACCAGGAGCCCGCGGAAGATCCATTGCCCGCCGCTGGCCTTGGCCGTGGTGGCGCGCAGCACCTCCGCGCAGGCCGTGCCCTCCGGGTAGGGCAGCTCCTCGGCGCTCTTCACGATGAGCAGCCGCCGCAACGGGATCATGGCCGCGATGCCCAGCACCCCCCCCAGGAAGGCGAGCATGGCCACCTGCCAGAGCGGGGGAGCGAGGCCCCAGAGGAACAGCGCGGGGATGGTGAAGATGGTCCCCGAGGCCAGCGACGAGCTGGCCGAGCCGATGGTCTGGGAGAGGTTCGCCTCCAGGATCACGTCGCCCTTGGCCGCCGATGCCCGGGTGAGTGTCCGGAAGAACGCGACGGTCAGGACGGCGATGGGGATCGAGGTGCTGACGGTCAGGCCGACGCGGAGGCCGAGGTAGGCGTTGGCGGCGCCGAAGACGAGGCCGAAGAGCACGCCCGCCACCGCGGCGCGCAGCGTGAACTCGACGACCGGATCGTCGCGGGCCGGCGCGGCCGTGGCCATGCGGCGGGGATCATAACCTCGCCGCGCGCCTCGCCGGCCCCGCGCGGGGAGAAAGCCCCGGGGACCACGAGGTCCCCGGGCCGCGGCTAGTTCTTGGGCTCCTTCTTGACGGCCAGCTGCTTGGCGGAGGCCGCGGCCGGCTGCGGCTTCCAGAAGGCCTGGTCCCAGGCCGCGAACTGCTCCGCGGGCCGGCTGATGCCGGGGTGCATGGCGTAGAGCGAGGGGACCGTCTCCGCCACGATGTCGGCCAGGGCGAGCCGCCGCTGCTTGACCACCTCGTCGCCGCCCAGCGCGGCTTCGATGAGCTTGGCGCGCTCCTCCAGCTTGGCGGTGGCCTCGTCCCATTCCGCCAGCGAGCGGTTCGCGGTGAACGTGAGGTAGGTCCCGGCGGGGGCCCCGCTCACGACCTGATAGACCACCGTGCGCACCCAGTCCGCGTTGGCCTTCTCGCGTGCGCCGTTGAGCTGCTTGATCCAGTCCACGTAGTCCGGCCCGCGCCCCGGACGCACCTGGGTGCGCGAGATGGTCACGTAGCGCGCCTTGGCCACCTCGTCCATCCGGTGCGGCCGGAAGCTCAGGTCGCTGCGCAGCACGGCCAGCATCCTCTTCTGGCTGGCGTGCATGGCCGCGCCGCCGGCCTCGATCTGGCTCATCTCCGCGCTCAGGGCCGGGCTGGCGGCGACGGCGGCCTCGAACTCGTTCTGGCCGGCCTCCATCTCCGCGAACGACGGATGGCCCTCGAGGTACACCACCTGGTTGTCGTCCCCGGAGACGGGCACGAGCCCGATGCGGAAGGCCTTGGCGTTGGCCTTGCCCTGCACGGCCAGGAAGCGGGCGGCCTGCTTCTCGTGGGGGCCCATCTGGCCGGGCTTGATCTCTTCCCGGGCAATGGAGAGTACGGGCGGCGGACCGGGCGCATCCTGCGCGGCAGCGGCGGCGGCGAGAAGGACCACGGCGGCGAGAGGAGTACCCACTCGGCTCATCGGACACCTCGTTTGCTTGAAGGGAGCGAGCGACTGTAGGTTCCGGCCCGCGTCCATGTCAATGGACATCCGCGGCGGCTAGAATCCCAGCCCGTGCCCGCGCCCGGCTACTCCGAGAAGACGGTGATCGTGACGGGCGCCTCCGTGGGCATCGGCCGCGCGCTCTGCCTGGCCCTGAGCCCCGAGCGCCCGCGCCTGGTGCTGGCCTCGCGGGACGAGGCACGGCTGCAGGCGGTGGCGGAGGAGTGCCGCGGAAGGGGCGCGGAGGCGCTGGTGGTGCCCACCGACGTCACCAGCGCCGTGGAGTGCCGCACCCTGGTCGAGCGCGCGGTGGCCCGCTTCGGCGGCGTGGACGCCCTGGTCAACAACGCGGGCATGAGCATGTGGTCGCGCCTCGACGAGCTGAGCGACCTGGGCGTCTACGAGCGCCTCATGCGCGTGAACTACCTGGGCAGCGTCTACGCCACCTACTACGCGCTACCGGAGCTGAAGCGCCGCCGCGGCCAGCTGGTGGCGGTGGCCAGCCTGGCCGGGCTGACCGGCGTCCCCACGCGCACGGGCTACGCCGCGAGCAAGCACGCCCTCGTCGGCTTCTTCGACTCGCTGCGCATCGAGCTGCGGGACAGCGGCGTGGACGTCACCGTGGTGGCCCCCGATTTCGTGGTCTCGGAGATCCACCGCCGGGCCCTGGGCCCGAACGGCGAGCCCCTCGGCGAGAGCCCCATGCAGGAGAGGAGCATCATGTCCACCGAGGACTGCGCGACCATGATCCTGGACGCGATGAGGGCGCGGAAGCGCCTGGTCATCGGCAGCGCGCGCGGACGCTGGGGGCGATTCGTGAGGCTGCTGGCGCCCGGCCTCATCGACCGCGTGGCGGACAGGGCGATCCGGCGGGCCCGGTAGTCCGCTATCCTTGTCCCCATGGGCGGCCTTGTGCTTGGCCTGTTGATGTTCGCTCCCAGCTCCCCCCCACCCAGCAGCAAGGCGGTGCTCCAGCTCCTCAAGCAGGTGCCCGCCTTCGCGCGCCGCAAGCCGACCGTCCTCAAGACCGAGCCCATCCAGGACCGCCCGGGGTACCACGTCGAGGTCCAGTGGCGGGAGGGCAAGACCGTGCGGCTGGCCGTGGCCGTGCTCCTGGAGGTCGCGCGCGCCACGCCGCCCCCGGCCTGGCTCGCCCGGGACGCCGCGTTCGGGGTGGCCGAGCTGCACGAGGACCGCACGCTGGCCGGGCTGCTCGCCGCCCAGCAGCGCGCGCGCGCCGCCGCCGCCGAGCAGGCGGTGATCGCGGACCTGCGCGCGTTCGCCGCGGCCCAGGCCGCGTACCAGGCGGTCAACGCCGGCTTCTTCGGCGAGCCCTCCTGCCTGCGCTCCCCCTGGGACTGCATCCCGAAGTACACGCGCGAGCAGATGGCCTTCCTCGCCCCGGACGCGACGGTGGACGGAGAGAAGGCCTCCTACGTCCGGCGCTTCCATCGCGGGCCGGAAGGGGCCACCACCGTGGTGCCCAGGGCCCCCGCCACCACGGGCCGGCGCGGCGCGGCCGCCAGCCCGCCCACGCCGCTGGAGTACACGGGTCTGACGGCCTACGCCCTCACCGCCGTCCCCCTCGCGGAGCGGCCGTCCGGCGCGCGCCGGTTCTGCGTGGACGCCCGCGGCCGCGTGTGCGCCGTGCCCGGGCCCGGCGCGCCCGAGGTCGTGGACGCGACCTGCCCGGAGGCGTGCCAGCCCGTCGAGTAGGCGCGCTGCGCGCGGGCGGCTAGAGCTCGCGCCGCGGCGCCGCCGTGGCCGGGTCGCCGGTGTTCGGCGTGCCCCGCGGCTCGATGAGCAGCAGGTGGGCCTCGGTCTCCGCGAAGGTCTGGTGCTCCACGCCCCGCGGGACCACCAACAGCTCCCCCGGGGCGAGGACCACGACCCGGTCGCGCAGCCGCACCTGCAGCTCGCCCTGGAGGACGAGGAAGAAGTCGTCGGTGTCGTCGTGCTTGTGCCAGACGAACTCGCCCTGCACCTTCACCACCATGACGTCGAGGTCGTTCAGCCGTGCCACCGTGCGCGGCTGCCAGTGGTCGTCGAACCGGGCGAGCGTGCCGGCCAGGTTCACCTTCTCCGCTCTCATGCTGCCTCCTTCGCCCCCGCACGACTCAGAAGGACGCGCGCACCCCGGCGCGGAACGCGCGCGGCGGCTGGCGTGCCGTCGGGGTCCGGAAGGCGGCCCCCGTCACCACGTACTCCTCCGTCTCGTGCGCCGTCTGCAGGAGGTTGAACGCCTCCGCCACCAGGCCCACCCGCGCCCGGCCCGCGCCGAACTCCTTCTCCAGCCGCGCGTCCACGGTGAGCGTGTAGGTGAAGCGATGGCGCCCGTTGGGCACCGCGCGCACCGCCTCCCGCCCCTGCGGCAGGTCCGCCAGGACCAGCCGCGAGAAGTTCTGCCCGTCCTGGTAGCGCGCCACCGCGCCCAGGCGCAGGTCCCAGGGCAGCGCGCGCCAGCCCGCGATCTTGATGGTGTAGGCGCGGTCCGAATAGAGCCGCCCGCGCGGGTTCTGGTCGGCGTTGGGGTCGTCGAACAGCTCCCCGGCCAGGCCCTGGTCGTTCTCCTCGGGCCGGAAGTTGCGCCAGGAGGGCGCCCCCTCCGAGCGGTGGGCGGTGGCCCCGAAGAGGAAGCCGCCGCGCGCCGCCCGCCACGCCAGCGCCAGCTCCACCCCCTGGTGGCGCGTGGTGTGCTCGTCGGGGTTGGTCAGGAGCAGGCGGTCGCGGCCGAAGCTGGCGGGGTCGCGCGCGAAGACGGGCAGGAGCTGGTCGTCCTGCGGTCCGAGCAGGTCGCCGGCGGGGTCGGTGACCAGGATGACGTCGTAGTCGTCGAGGCCGACCCCCACCTCGACGGTCTCGGTGAGCGCCGTCTCGCGGCGGTCGATGCCGAAGAAGCTCAAGCGCCAGGCGGGGCGGAAGCGCCAGGAGAGCCCGGCCAGCCACTCGCGCGCGCGGGGGCGCTCCAGCTCGGGGTCGAGGGCGCCGACGGGCCCGTCGGGCCCCAGCCCCCCGCCCTCGCGGGCCACGAGGGGACCGCGCTCCGCCGGCTCGAAGCGCTGGTCGCCGTCGTCGTCCCAGCGGTAGACGTCGAAGGCGGCGGCGGCGGCGTCTCCGAAGGCCAGCTCCGCCAGACGGAGCTGCAGGTGGCGCTGGCTGAAGGAGCCGTGCAGGGCCAGCCGTCCGTCGGCCAGGAGATCGAGGCGCAGCGCGGCGTGCGGCGAGAGCGTCTGCCAGTCCACGGCCTCCGGCGCGAGGTCGGCCTGGCCGTGCACGGACTCCAGGCGCAGTCCTCCCTCGACCAGGAGGCGCCCCAGGTCCACCTGGTCGCGGGCATGGAGGGCGACGGCGCGCGCGGTGGCCCGCGGGCGGACCCGTGGCACCCGAGCCTCCCACAGCCGCGCGCCCACGCCGTCCAGCAGCTCCGCCGTGAGGTAGGTCCCCGGCGACGGCGTCGCCTCCGTGGCCTGCCACGAGGCCTCGACGCCCGCGGTGACGAGGTGGCGGCCGCCCATCGGCGCCGTCCAGCTGCCCACGAGGTCGAAGCGCTCGCTCTGCGCCTCGCCCGGCAGGGGCAGGCTGGGGATGGGTCCCCGCAGCAGCCGCTCGACGCCCGCCGCGGAATCGGCGGCACCTTCGCTCGTCCACGCGCCCTTCTGGTAGCCGGCGGCCAGCTCCAGCGTGCGCCCGGAGGCTCCGCGGCCAAGCCACGCGGCCTGGAGGTGCGTGAAGCGCGCGCGCTCCTCGTCGCCCGCGTCTTCCAGGCGGAAGCGGCCCGCGAACGGCCGGTCGAGCGCGTGCCGAAGCACCAGCAGGCGAGCCTCGCTCGCCTCGCCCGTCCGCCACACGAGGTGGGCCAGGCCCAGGCGCCGCTCGCTCTCCAGGGCGAGGGGCTCGTCCCGCTCGAAGCGCTCCGACGAGGTGAGGGCCGCGGCCACGAACAGTCCCAGGCGCTCGCGCACCAGCGGTCCGCCGGCCTCCAGGTAGCCGTCCTTCCAGGAGCGGAAGCGGGCGATGGCGGCGGGCGCCTCGCCCGGGTCCTGCGCGCCGCCCAGCAGCGTCCGCGCCTCCAGCGCGCCGTGCCAGGCGGCGGGCGGGCGCCGCGGCTCGAGGCCGATGACCCCGGCGCCGCCGCCCAGGGCGGGCGACACCGCCGCGCTCCAGGCGTCCACGGCGGCGAGGCCGCGGACGTCCGGATACAGCAGAGGCGTGCCCGTGCCCAGCGGATCGGCCACCTCCAGGGCACCCAGCCGGAAGGAGGTCTGGGTCCAGGACGCGCCGTGCAGGGTGGTGCGGCCGTTCTCGCCCGCGTAGAGCCCGCCGTTGTCCAGCCGGTCGGCGATGGCCAGGGGCTCCGCCGTCTCGAGCAGCGACCAGGCGTCGCGGGAGGAAGGCAGCGCCCGCAGGTCGTCCGCGTCGAAGGCGAACCCGTACCCGCGCTCCTCGCGGCGCGTCTCGCCCAGCCCGCTCCCCTGGACCTCCAGCACCACCCGCTCGCGCGCGAGCAGCCGGACCTCGGCCACCGCGGACCCCGCGGCCACGCGGTAGGCGCCGGACGGGAGGTCGGTGAACCGGGCCGCGCCGGCGGCGTCACGGACCACCGCCCGGAGCTCGTGGTCGAGGGCGGTCAGCACGACCTCGGTCCCGGGGGGAACGCGCACCTCCAGCGTGCCCGCCGACGCGGGCGCGGCGAGCAGGGCGGTGGCGAGGAGGAGGCCGGCGGGGCGTGTCACGCGGGGAGAGCTAGTGCCGGACCTTGTTGCGGGTGGGGGAAGGGGAGCCGGAGCTCGGGAGGGGCGGAGGGACGGGGACGGGACGGACGGCGGCCGGCGGCGGCGCTTCCCGCTCCAGCTCCTCGTCCTCGGGCTCGCTGAACCCTCCGAGGAGCGCCTCGTCCTCGATGGAGAGGATCTCCTCCATGTCCTTCACCCCGCGCTCCGTCTCCTCCGCCGCCGAGACCAGCGAGTCGAGCTGCTCGGTGATGGTGCGCGGATCGCGCATGGAATAGCTCTGGTCGCGCAGGAGCTGGAGCACCTCCATCACCGTTTCCGTCTGCGCGTCCACGAGCTGCTTGTTCTCCTGCGCCTTCGAGAAGCGCTCCAGGCGCTTGAGGAGCACGGCCCTGGTGCGCGACTTCACCTCCTGCAGGCGGGAGGAAGCCGCCTGGATCTCCTTGTCCAGGGCCTGGATGCGCTGCTGGATGCGCGCGGGGTTGGCGGTGGCGAAGTAGCGGTCGTAGCGGCACACGGAGTGGCGCATGCGGAGGTAGAAGTTGAGGAGGAAGTCGAGCTTGCCCGCCAGCTCCTCGAGCAGCACGCGGGAGGACGGGTCGTGCGCGGTGTAGTTGTGGCGGATCTCCGCGGCCAGGCTTCCCAGGGCGTGATACCGCCGCTGCTCCTCGCCTCCCAGCTCCCCCAGCATGTTCTGCAGGGCGAACTGCTTGCGCTGCTTCTTCTCGTTCTCGAGGTTGCGGGCGCGCTTGTAGCGGCCCCAGCGCTCGGCCAGGGGGAGCATCGTCATCTCGAAGCCCGCGGCCAGGAGCAGGGGAAGGAAGCTCCCGGAGAGCAGGGAGAAGCCGACGGCCGTTCCCAGGGCGATGAGGTTGTACTGGCTCTTGAAGGCGTCGAGCAGGTGGTTGGGCTCGCCCGACTCGACCTGCTCCTGCGCGGCCCTCAGGTGGCGGCCCAGCTTCACGCGCTTAAGCTACCACCACTGGCCGGGCCTCGCCCGGAGGCTACTTGTGGCGCGCCGGGGCCAGGGCCGCGCGGCGGGCTTGCGAGCGGCGGAGGGCCTCCGTCGCGCCCACGATGGCCGCCCGGGCCTCCAGCAGCACGGCCTCCAGCTTCGCCTGCAGGGCGGCCAGGCTCTGCGGGGTGGGGCCGGTGAGCACCGCCTCCGCGCGGTCCAGCTGCTCCAGGGCCTGGTTGAGGGTGGCGGCGCCCGTCTCCATGAGCACGGCGTCCGCCCGGCGGCGGCGGGGCGTGCGGGCGGCCTTCTTCCGCTTCGGAGGCCGGCGCCGGGCCGAGGTCTTGCGGCGGGAGGCCATCAGGAGCGCACGCTAGCAGGCACGCGGGAAGTGCGCAAACACGGCTACAAGTCGGGGAAGCGGGCGAGGATCTCCTGGAGCAGCTCCAGGAACTCCGGGGTGGTGGTGATGCCCTTGCGCCAGGCCAGGCCCCGCTCGAGGAGGTCGTAGGTGGCCTGGATGCGCGCCCCGGGCACCACGCGCCCGCTCTCGTCCCGGTCGCGGCCCATGAGCCAGAGGGTGTCCGACACCTCGATGGCGGCGCTGATGTCGTGCGTCACCACGATGATCGTGTTCAGCTCGTGGAGCGAGGCCACCTCCTGGATCAGCTCCGCCACGCGGTCCACGGCCAGGGGATCCAGCCCCGAGAAGGGCTCGTCCATGAGGAGGAAGTGCTCGCTGCACATGAACTGCTGGGCGATGGCCACGCGCTGGCGCTGGCCCCCCGAGAGCTGGCTCGGGTAGAGCCCGCCGCGGTCCTCCAGGTGGAAGCGCTTGAGGAAGGAGTGCGCCTTCGCGCGCGCCTCCACCCTGGGCAGCCCGGCCTGGGCGCCCGCCACCTGGAGGTTCCCCAGCACCGTGCGGTGCGCGAAGAGCGGGTAGTTCTGGGCGACCACGCCCACCATGCCCCGCTCCACCGGCCTGCCCCCCTCGCCGATGAGCACGCGGCCGCGGTCGGGCGCGTCCAGCCCGGCCATGATGCGGAAGAGCCGCGTCTTGCCGATGCCGCTGGGCCCGAGGAGCCCCACCACCTGCCCCGTGACCTTCCCCGGGCGCCGCAGGTCCTTCACCTCCAGGTCCACGTCGCGCAGGATGAGGTTGCCGCCCAGGGTCAGGGCGACGTTCTCCACCTTCAGGATGGTCGCGCCCACGTCGTAGGCGGGCATCGTCATCGCCGCTCCAGGGTCAGCTCGGCGTAGGGGAAGAGCAGGCGCTTCAGGCCGCCCAGCGCGTAGTCCTGGAGGATCCCCACGGTGAGGATGAGGATCTGGATGGCGAAGACCTCGGGCAGGTGGAAGTGCTTGTTCTGGTTCAGGAGCATGGCGCCCACGCCGCCCTCGGCGCGCGAGATGCCCTCCACCATGGTCAGCATCATCCAGCCGATGGCCGCGTTCTGCCGCAGCACCTCCATGGCCTTGTCGGCGGTGCCGCGCACCACCACCTCCCACGTCGCCCGCCACTCGCCCATGCGCAGCGTGCGCGCGTGGTCGAAGGTGTCGCGGGGAATGGAGGCCACCACGTCCACCATCGAGGTCACGAAGAACACCGTCATGCCGAAGACGAGCAGGGCCACCTTCAGGGGGCGTCCGCCGCCCAGCATGAGGGTGAAGAGGAAGGTGAGGCCGATGAGCCCCAGGAAGCGCCCCTTGCTCACCGCGGCAGCCAGGGGCCGGAAGAAGGGCACCACCGTGAGGTAGGACAGGGTGAGGGAGATCAGCAGGGTGAGGAAGAGCGCCTGCAGGTTCACGCCGAAGCTGATCATCAGCTCCCGTCCCAGGCCCTCCTCGAACCACTGCGAGCGCAGGGCGGTGGCCACCTCCGCCGGGTTGGGCAGCACCTCCACGGGGGACAGCCACCAGAAGACGAGGAAGGCGGCGGCCTGGACCAGCGCGATCAGGCGCACCACCGCCGAGGAGACGGCGCGGTTGGGCGCGAACGCGTCGGCCAGCCGGGAGAGCGCGCTCACCCGTTCAGTTGCTGGCGGCGCTGGTGGTGCCGATCACGATCTCCACGCGGCGGTTCTGGGCGCGCCCCTCCGCCGTCGAGTTGGGAGCCACGGGGTTCTCCTGGCCGTGGGCGAAGACGCGGATGCGCCCCTGCGGGAAGTTCACCGGCGACTGCCGCTCCAGCCAGGTCTTCACGGCGAAGGCGCGCTCCTCGGAGAGCGTCATGTTGCCGCGCGGGTCACCCTGGCTGTCCGTGTGACCGTGCACCTCGACGGCGGTGCCGCTGGCCACCAGCAGGTCGCGCAGGAGCTGGTCGAGCTGGCCCTGGGCGCCGCCGCTGAAGGTGGCGCGGCCGGAGTCGAAGTTGATCTGCCAGGCGCGGCGGCTCACCACCTGCCGCACGCGCGCCCCCGCCTCGAAAGTCGGCCGCTCCGCCTCGCCGCGCGGGCCCGACGCCTGGGCCACCGCCTGGATGTAGGAGGTGTCCAGGACCTCGCGCACCGGGTAGTAGCTGGGCACGAGGTCGGGGTACTGCTGCACCACGATGTCGCCGAACACGGTGTAGGTGGCGGCGAAGAGGTTGGAGGAGCCGGGGGTCAGGCCGAAGAGCATGAGGTTGTCGTTCAGGTTGTTCACGGACGACCCGCCCAGCTCCACCATCAGCCCCGTCTTGTCCTGCTCGCGCACCACGCGGAAGTAGCGCTCCCAGTAGGCGGCGTCGGCCCCCGCCTCGTTGAAGACGGCGGCGGAGATCTCGGTGGCGCGCTTGAAGGCGGCGGGGTTGCTCTTGACCTGGTCGCCGCCCTTGAAGATGGCGTCCAGCATGCCCTCCACCGTCTGCCGGTTCTCGCGCATCCACTTGTCGATGCCGATGATGGTGTTGGGCATCTGGGAGCTGTACTCCAGGGTGGAGACGATGGACACCAGCCCGCCGCGCTTCTCGGCCACGATCACGTCGCCCGGCGTCCAGGTGACCACGCCCTCCACGCAGACCCGCTTCTCCTCGCCCGTGCGGCGGCCGTTCTGCACCACGGGGCGGTTCTCGCAGTAGTTGGCCACGTACTTCTCGGAGGCGTCGATGTAGGTGGAGGAGTTGACCCAGTTCAGGCAGTTGGGGTCCCAGGTGCGCTCGTCCGGGTTGTTGCACAGCCCGTTGTCGCCCAGCCACTTCTGCGCGATGTTCCAGTCGCCGTCGCGCAGCACTCCCGCCACCAGGCCGCCGCGCGAGGAGGCGGGGTTCTGCTTCCAGGCGGGCGGGCCCATGAACTTGTCCTCGCCGCGGGAGTAGCCCATCGAGCCCACCACCTTGGCCTTGTACTCCGGGCCCAGGCGCACCAGGGTGTCGTTCACCGCCTTGAGGAAGGTGGCGCTGCCGTCGCCCATGATGGAGACGTAGTGCGCGCCCTTGGAGGGGTTGCGGTCTCCGCGCTTGAGCTGGTTGGCGAAGGTGACCAGGTCCTCCTGCATCTTGCTCACGTCGTCCTGGCGGATGAAGCGCAGGTTGACGCTGTTCTGGCACATGAGGCTGCCCGCCGTGCTCTGCGCCCCCCCGTTGGCGAACATGCCGCCCGTCTGGGAGTTCCAGGCCCAGATCAGCATGCGCACCTCGGGGAGCTGCGCGCAGCCGGACCCCGTCCCGGGCATGGCCACCGGCACCACCTGGCCCGTCCCGCCCTCGCCCACCCCGGGCAGGTCGGCGCGCTTGGGCACCGTCGACTCGCGCTGCTTGGCCGCAGGCACCACCTTCTCCGCCATCTCGGACAGCTTGCCGAAGACGCCGTACCGGTAGAGCGCGTAGCCGACCAGCGAGAGGCCGGAGACGACCACGAGGATCCGGCCGAGCGGGGTGAGCTGCTTCGCCATCAGAGTCTCCTTGCCGGCGCGAGGGGAGCGGTCCTCACGCCTCCGTCTTGGGTCCCGGCGCCTTGGGCGCGGGACGGGCGGCCGTCACGGGGTTGTCGCCACCGTCGATGAAGTACGAGACGACCTCGAAGAGCCGCTCCTCCTCGCGCTGCTTGCGCTGCTGCAGCGCGGCGAACGCGGCCTCCGCCTCCGTGGACTGCTTCTTGAGCCCCTCGATCTCGGCGTTGATCTTCTGCAGCAGGCCCTGCACCTCGTCCTGCAGCGACTTCATGCGCGCCTCGTTGCGGGTGCGCAGCTCGCCGAGCTCCTTCTGCTTGGCCGCCTCGAAGGCGTCGAGGGCCTTGTCCCGCAAGACGGCGTCCTGGACCACGTCGCGAACGGGCACGGTGGCCGCCTCCAGCGCGGCCAGCACCGCGGTGGCCTTGACCTCGCGGCCGAGGTTGGCCAGCCGCTTGCTCTGCAGCATCTCCGCCACCTTCTCCACGCCGTAGCCGTGGGGGGGCAGCGCGATGCCTGCCTCTTCATATACGGGTTTCCAGTCCTCCACGTTCGCGGGAACGGAGGATCGGCCCACGGGCCGGGGACGGGCGGACTCGAAGGTCTCCACGGGCGCGTCGGCGGGGGCCCGCGGCCGCGCGCGGGTGGGCTCCGGCCCCTCCTCCTCCACCACCCCTTCCGGCGGGGGGGACGCCCCCGGCGTGTCCGCCACGATGAGGCGGACGCCCCTGCTGACGAAGTCCTTGAGCTTGCTCATCGGAATCGGGAGTGAAGGTGTAGCAACGGCGTCCGGCGAAGTCAAGGAACGGGCGGCCGGCGGCGGGCGCCCCTCTTCGATGGCCTGCTTCGGATGGAAGGCGGGCGCGCCGGGGCGTAGATTTGCCTCCATGAAGAGCACCGGCCCCGGGTTCACCACCACCCTCATCGACAGCCCCCTGGGCACCCTGCTCGCGGGAGCGGCGGCGCACGGTCTCTGCCTGCTGGAGTTCCTCGGCGGCCGCCGCGTCGAGCAGGAGACGCAGGCGGTGGCCCGCATCTTCGGGCCCGCAGTGGAGGGCCACAGTCCCCATCTCGAGCGGCTGCGGGCCGAGCTGGCGGAGTACTTCGCGGGCCGCCGGCGCGCGTTCACGGTCCCCCTGCTCACGCCGGGGACGCCGTTCGAGGAGCGGGTGTGGGGCGAGCTGCGCCGAATCCCCTACGGGGAGACGCTGTCCTACGGGGCCATGGCCCGGCGGCTCGGCATCGAGAACGGGCAGCGCGCGGTGGGCACCGCCAACGGCCGCAACCGCATCGCCATCGTGGTGCCCTGCCACCGCGTCATCAACGAGGGCGGCGGCCTCGGCGGCTACGGCGGCGGGCTCTGGCGCAAGAGCGCGCTGCTGGCCCTGGAGCGCACGGGCCAGGCCGTGCTGCCCACCGCCGGCTAGAAGCGGCGGGCCAGGCTGGCCACGAGGGCCTGCGGGCCCTCCACTCCCGCCACCGCCACGTCCAGGCGCACGGCGGCGCTGACCACGGAGGCGCCCAGGCCCCACCCGAGCTGGCGCTCGGAGGCCGGGAACGAGGCGGCTTCCGCGGCGTCGCCTCCCTGGTAGCTGAGCGCGGCGGGCCCGGTCCCGCGCAGGCCGGCGCGGAACTGCGCGCTCACGCGGGAGAAGGGGAGCGACACCTCGATCCCCGCCGCGGGCTCCCAGGCGTCGGGGAGCCGGTAGTCCCCGCGCGCGTGGGCGCCCTGCCGGATGGAGAGGACGGCCTGCACCTCGCCGTAGCGGACGCGGTCGACCTGGGCCAGCAGGAGCACCTTGCGGCCGAGGCGCGCCGAGGCGCCGGCGGAGAACGCACCGGGCTGGCGCAGGGCGAACGTGCTGCCCTCGTCGAGGACGGCTCCCAGGAAGGGGCTCACCGCGCGCCGCTCGAGCGAAAAGGTGCCCCCTTCGTGGTAGGCGACGGCCAGGCGGAACCCGCGGCCGGGGACCCACGCGGCCCCCAGGCTGCCCACGAGCCGCGTCTGCGTGCCGCCCACCTCCACGCGCATGAGCGTGGGCTGGGAGGGCGCCTCGCGCCGGTACTCGCCGTCCGCCGAGAGCCGCGCCGCGGCCAGGCGCAGTCCCACGTCCAGGCCCGGCACCAGCGTCCAGCCCGCGGAGAGGCCGCTCTCCAGGACGGTGACCGACAGCTCGCCCTCGTCGCTCAGGCCGTCGGGCAGCGGGCGCGGGGCGAGACGCAGGTCCGCGGACCGCGTCTCGGCCAGGTAGCCGGCCAGCGCCCAGCGACCCGAGATGCGGCCGGCCACCCCGATGAAGGCGAGGTCCGTGCCCCCGGCCACGGTGTCGCCGAGGCGCAGCTCGCCGGCGCCGCGCCGGCGCACGGCCACCGAGGCCTCGGTCTTCACGAGCGTGACCAGGTTGGCGGGGCTCGCCAGCGCGGAGCCGGCGTCGTCGGGCAGGGCCACGCCCGCGCCGGCCAGGCCCAACGCGCGCGCGGTGACGGGCGCCGGCGGCCAGGCCCACGACCGGAAGAGGTGGTCGTTGGTCTGCGCGGAGGCGGCCGCGGCGGCGCCCCAGGCCAGGGCGGGCAGCCACGGGCGGCCCCTCACGGGGCGAGCTGGAAGATCGTCTGCGCGCTCGCCCCGAACGGGTCCACGCAGGCGAATCGCATGACGCAGGACGAGAGCTCGGCGGGCAGCGAGCAGAGCAGGGTGAAGCCGCCCGCGGTCCCCGTGCAACGACAGCTGCCGCGCCACCCGCAGGTGAGCGGATCGTCGTCGGGATCGGCCACCGTCACCGTGAAGCGTGCGTCGACGGCGCGGAAGATCCGTCCTCCGGTCACCGTGGGGGGGCGGTTCACGCCTTCGGCGGTGACGGTCCCCACCGTGGTGGCCCCGTGGACGTCCTGGACCACCACCACGGCGGCGGTGCTGCCCAGGCCCGACACCGCGCAGCGCGTCGCCCGCAGCTCGCCCTGGGCGCAGCCCGACCAGGCGTAGGTGAGCGCGTCGCCGTCCGGGTCCTCCGCCGACGCCTCCACGCTGACGCTGCACGGCGGGTGGCAGGGCCCGCCTCCCGTCACCACCAGCGTGGGCGGGCGGTTGCCCTGGACGCCCACCTCGGCCACGGCCTGGGCCACGGCCAGGGCGGTGTCGGCCACGGTGACCGTGATGCGGTCGGAGGTGCGCGGCGCGCCCGCGTGGACGTAGGTGGCGCGGGTCGGATCGTCGGCGTCCGGAGTGATGGTCCCCGCCTCCGCGGCATAGCGGAAGAACAGCGGGTCGCCGTCGGGGTCACGCGCGGTCACCCTCACCTCCGCCGTGCCGCCGCTGCGCACCACGGGCGGGTCGAGGGTGACGGCGAGGATCTCCGGGGCCTGGTTCCGGTCGGGGCCGGACAGGCCCGACGACCCGCAGGCGGCCGACGAGAGGGCGAGGGCAACGGCGGCGAGGGCGAGGAACACCACGCGCCCAGCCATGCTTACCTGAACAGGCTGCGCAGCAGTCCGGAGAGCGTGGGGGCGCTCAGCGCGAATCGATACGACGGGCCCTCCTCGACGTCCAGGGTGACGCGCGTCTGCCGGCCCACGCGGCTCCGCGGGAGCCGCACCACCACGCGCAGGTGCTCACCGTCGGCGGCGGCCTCGTAGGTGGTGACTTCGCCGTGCTCCCAGTGCACACCGGACAGCCTCCGCTGCGCTCCGCCGGACAGGCGGAAGCGCAGCCAGACCCACTCCTCGCCGCGGAGCGCGTCCACCAGGACCATCTCCGGCTGCCCGGGCAGCCCCTCCTTGCGGCCGATGGTGATGGGGCTGGCCCAGAGCATCTCCGCCGAGACCAGGGCCTCCGGCGCCGCCCCGCCCTCGGGCGCGGGGGAGGCGGGCACGGAGGCCGGCGCGGGCGCGCTCAGGTCGGGCACCCCGGCCGCGCGCGGCAGCTCGACCGCCGGCTCCGCCGGCGCCGGGGCTTCGACGGCGGCCTCGAGGACGGGCTCCGAAGAGGGCGCGGCGGGCGGGGCGATCGATGGCTCCGCCGCGGCGGCCGCGCCGTTGCCGCGGCGCAGCGCGCGGTCCCAGTCCACGCGCACCTCGGAGGCACGGCCGGCCCCCGAGGTCTCCAGGTCGAGGATGATGACCGCGGTGGCCCCGCGGAACTCCAGGCGCGTGGCCAGGGGATGGCTGACCGGCCGCACCACGAGGGTGGCGCGCGGGCGCGTGCTCTCCACCGCGATGCCCCAGCGCTGGCGGTCGTCGCGGGGCCCGCGCAGCTGGCGCAGGGGCTCGGGCAGGCTCAGCCGCGTCTCCTCGTGGATGGGGCAACGCACCCGCACCACGGCGGGCTGCGCTTCGCGAGGCACAGCAACGGTGCGCACCAGCAGGCTCAGCAGCGCGATCCCGGCGGGAATCACGGTAGGGAGTGGAGGCCTCGGAGGCGGGATTCTAGCAACTCGCGGCCCACCGCCGTCCACCCGCTACCCGCGCTTAGCTCCTCCTCGGGGTCGATGGCATGACGCGCCTTCTCCTGCAAGCGACCGGCCAGCGCCGGCGGCCCGTGAATGCGCGTCCCGTGGGCGCCCTCCGCTGCCCGTGTCGCAGGATTGCGACGCAACCCTGCGAGCGCCCGCGCGTCGCGCGCCGCGGTTTTCCTTGAGGCGCCGCGTCGTGAGTGGTTAGATTCGACCACCATGCCCCACCCCGTCGTGAGCGACTCGCCGACGCCCACGGGGGCGCGCAGCCACGACCTCCTCCGCGCCCTCACCACCGCGCTCGAGGTGCTCGGGTCCTCACGCGATCCCACGGTGGCCCTCGAGGAGTCGTTCGCGCAGGCCGTGCGCGCGTTCGGCGCGGAGAAGGCCCTGCTGCTGCGCGTGAAGGCCGCGCGGCCGCTGCAGCTCGAGCGCGTGCGCGCCGACGGCCTCTCCTTCGAGGAGGTGCGCGCCTGCCTGGTGGGCGAGTCGGTGGACGGGGTCAGCCCCTCGCGCATCCGCCAGGCGGTGGAGACGGGCGAGCCGCAGCTGGTGGAGAACTCGCACCTCGACGGGCGGCTGGCCTCCGAGACCGCCTCCCTGCACGGCCGGCCCCATTCCGTGCTCTGCGCGCCGGTGACCGATCCCTGGACGCGCTCCGTGCTCGCCGTCCTCTACTTCCAGACGCGCCCCGGACCCGGCGGCTACTCGGGCCGCGACGTCCCATTCGTGCAGGGGTACGCCACGGCGCTGGGCCACGCCTTCGGCCTCTTCCTCACCGCGGAGCAGCGCTACCGCGAGCTGGAGGAGGACTACCGGCGCCTGCACCGGCAGGGCTGGATCAAGGCCCCGGAGATCATCGGCGACAGCGAGGAGATGAGCCGCCTGCGCGCCGAGCTCCACGAGACGTACCTGCCGGGCACGGTGGCGCGCAACCCCCGGCCCGTCCTTATCCTGGGGGAGACGGGCACGGGCAAGGACCTGGTGGCGCGCTATCTTCATTACTATTCGCCGCGCCGGGCCCGCGGCCCCTTCCTCGAGTACAACTGCGCCGGGCTGTCCGGGGACCTGGTCCAGACCACGCTCTTCGGCCACGCCCGCGGCGCCTTCACCGGGGCCACCGATCCCGCCCCCGGCCTCTTCCGCGGCGCGCACGAGGGCACCCTGTTCCTCGACGAGATCGGGGAGCTGCCGCCCGCCGGGCAGGAGCTGCTGCTCAAGGTCCTGGACCACTGGACGGTGCTGCCCGTGGGAGAGGTGCGCGCGCACCCCGTGGACGTGCAGCTCCTGGCCGCCACCAGCCGCGACCTGGAGGCGGTGGTGCGACAGGGCCGCTTCCGCCGCGACCTCTACCATCGGCTCAAGCCGCTGACCATCCGCCTCACCCCCCTGGCCCGCCGCTCGGTGGACGTGCGGCCCCTGCTCGCCCATTTCCTGGCCGAGGCGGAGAAGTCCCTGCAGAAGAAGACGCGCGGCCTGACCGCGGCGGCGCTGCGCGCCCTCCTCGCCTACGAGTGGCCGGGCAACGTGCGCGAGCTGGCCGGCGTGTGCGCCGCCCTCGTCAGCCATTGCCGGCCCGGGGCGGAGATCGACCTGCGTGGCCTGTCCCGCCGGTGCCCGGAGGTCCTCGCCCCGCCCAGCGCCACCGCCGCCCGCTTCGCGGAGGACGCGGTGGGGGGATCCCTGCGCGACGCGCGCGAGACCTTCGAGCGCGACTTCCTCGTGCAGCGGCTCGAGCTGTGCCACTGGAACGTGCCCGAGGCCGCGCGCGGGATGGGCATCTCGGCCGCCACCCTCTACCGCCACCTGCACCGGCACGGCCTGCGGCCCACGGAGCCGCCGCGGAGGTGAGCGGGAGCGGGGCGCCGCCCGTCACCGACGGACTGCACGCGCTCTGCCTCGCCGACGCGGTCTGGGCGGAGCGCTACGACGGCTGGTTCGAGCTGGGCCGCGGCGCCTCCGCCGTGCTCGTGCGCGCGCACTGCCGGGCGGTGGCCGACGACCTGGCCCTCAAGGTCTTCCCGCGGCTGCGCCCCGAGGAGGAGCGGCGGTTCCGCCAGGAGGTGCGCTGCGCGCAGCGGCTCGCCTCGCCCTTCATCGTGCGCACCTACAGCGCCTTCCTGCGCGGCAGCCTGGCCTGGATCGAGATGGAGCTGGTGGACGGGCCGGACCTGGGCCACGCGCTGGCGGCGCGCGCGCGCGAGGGGCGCCCCTTCTCCCTGGCCGAGGGGCTGGAGCTGGCGGCGGCCCTGGCGGAGGGCCTGCGGCTGGCCCACGAGGCGGAGGTCGTCCACCGCGACATCAAGCCCGCCAACATCCTCCTGCCGCGGTCCGGCCGTCCCGCGGCCAAGCTCGGCGACTTCGGCATCAGCCGCGCCCTCGACTCCACGCGGGTGACGGCCACGGGCGTGCTCGCGGGAACGCCGCAGTTCGCCGCGCCCGAGATCATCAACGGCGCCCCCGCCTCGCCCGCCTCCGACGTGTATTCGCTGGCCCTCACCCTGTACCTCGTCTTCGCGGGCAACCGCTTCCCCTTCGCGGTGGCGCGGGACGCGCCCCCTGCCCGCTGGATGAAGGCCCACCTGGAAGAGGCCCCGCAGCCGCTGCGTGCGCTGCGGCCGGAGGTCCCCGCCGCCCTCGACGACCTCCTCCTCCGCGCCCTGGAGAAGGACCCGCGCCGGCGGCCCACCGCCCAGGACCTGCTCGAGGCGGTCGCCGCCGCGCCGCGCGCCTCGGCCCCGCCGCCACCGCCTGGCTGGCGGCGGCGGGCGGGCCTGGCCGCCGCCCTGCTCGGGGGCGGCCTCCTCGTGCTCGCCCTGCGCGGCCCCTGGTCCCCCGCCACCGGCGCCCCCGCGGCGGCCACGCTGCCCGCGCCGCGCCCCGAGCCGCCTCTCGCCTCCGCGCCCGTCGCGCTATTCGTGGAGGAGGAGGTCCTGCGCGTCGTCGCGCGCACGTCCGCCGACCTGCCCGTGGTGGGCATCACCCTGCGCGGCGAGGACGGACGGCGCTTCGCGGCGGAAGTGCTGGGGGGCCTGGGCGCGGGCGACGAGGTCCTGGTCGCGCTCGACGCCTTCACGCCCGCGCTGCCTCCGGGCCTGCGCGTGTCCGGGGCCGAGGTGCGCTGGCGCGCCACCCCCGCCGCCACCGAGCAGCAGGCCCTGGTGCCCGTCGGCTTCCCGGCGGCGCCTCGGCCCGGGACCTAGGGGCGGATCGCCGGAATGATCTCTCCGCCGACGATCTCGTCGGCCCAGCGGCTCCAGATCCCGCCCTGCCCGTAGTTGCCGCCGGTGAAGACCACGGCGAGGTCGAGCTCCGGGACGACGATCAGGAGCTGGCCGCCGTTGCCGCTCGCCACATACGCGAAGTGCGCCCGCGTGGCGGACCGCACGCCGCTCAGGTGCCAGGCCAGGCCTTCGTCGGCCTCGGCGTAGGAGTTGCGAAACTCTTCCGGTGTCAGTCCCGTCGTCACCGGCGAGACCCTCAGCTGCGCAGAGGTCGAGCGCGACACCCACGCGGCATCGACGATGCGGCGGCCGTTCCACACCCCGCCGCCCAGATAGGCCTGGCCCACCTTCAGCAGGTCGCGCGGCCTCAGGTGGGCGCCGCCGCCGAGGTAGCCCTCCTCGGTCGGCATGAGGTTCCAGTGATAGGTGCCGAACTGGAGGGGGCGCGCGACACTGGCGTCGAACAGCTCGGGCAGCCACGTCCCCGTAACCGCCGTGAGCGCCCCGCCCACGAGGTTCGTGCCCGCCGAGCAGTACGCGTAGCGCGTCCCCGGCTCGTGCGCCAGCGGCAGGTCCAGCGCGTACTTCCACCAGTCGGGCTGCGCGGACTGGCCCTGCAGGGTGTCTTCGTTGCCGGGTGAATCGTCGTCGTAGTCGTTGCAGGCCAGGCCCGAGGTGTGGGTCATGAGGTGGGCCAGCGTCACCTTCATCTTGCGTGGGTCGGCGCGGGCGAAGGGTCCCATTCCCGCGAGCAGCTCGTAGACCTTCGTGTCGGGCGCCAGCTTCGCGCCCTTCGACATCGCCGCGCCCAGCATGACCGAGGCGTAGGTCTTGCCCGCCGAGCGGATGTCGTGCGTCGTGTCACGGTCGAATCCGAAGAAGTACTCCTCGAGCACGAGCTTCCCGCCGTGCGCCACCAGCAGCGAGTGGATGAGGGCGGGCCGCCCGGCGAAGGGGTCGGCCTCGCTCAGCCGTTGCACCAGGCGCGCCAGCGCACCCTCGTCGACGCCGACCGCCGCCGCGCGCGCCGTGGTCCAGCCGTCGTCGGTGGCCTCCGGCCGGCGGTACTCGTAACCCGCCCCGCCGGGCGGACGAGGAAACGCGCCGGCGAGCTGGCGCGGGGTCGCGCGCGTGAGCTCGATCGTGCGATCGAGGGGCGGCCAATGGATGCGAAGCCGGTCCGGGCCGCGCACGAGGGCCGCCGTGTGGCGGATCTCCGGCCGCGCGGGGTCGGGGCGCGCGGTGAAGTACACGGCGTCCCCCTCCCGCGTGACCCGGTACTGGCCCGCTCCTCCGGTCAGGCGCCGCTCTGGATCGCGAAAGGCGCCCACGAGGCCGTCCTTGTCGGTGTGGAACACGCGCAGGTAGAGCCGGAAGCGGGCCGCGAATGGCTTCACCACCCCACGCCACCCGCCGGCTGCGCTGCCGGTCAGGACAACGGGGGTGGCGAACCCGTAGCCCCATCGGGTGGCGGGCTGCACCCAGAAGCCGTCGATGGCGGCTCCGTCGCCGCGCAGCCTGCCCTGGAACCGCCCGACCGCGCCCGGGAACGAGAGGCGGATGCCCTCGCCCCCCGCCGCCGCCCGGGCGCCGCCGAGCCTTCCCCGCCAATGGCCGCCGTCCCGTTCGACGACCAGCTCGTCCGGGAAGGCGGGGCCAAGCTGCGTCTCGAAGGCCCATACCCCGGTCAGGTCCTCGTCGGCCGGCCCCGCGTGCGCAGCGGCGCCCGCTGAGCCCGTGGCCACCGCCAGGGCGACGCCCAGGGCGCGGATCGGCTTCATGCGTCCTCCATGACCGGCACCGGGCGGCGCCGTCGCAGCCATTCCACGATGGGCGCGCGCCCGCTCTTGAGGTTGTGTTTGAGGGCGGCACACGCGCCGCCCAGGTCGTTCCTGCGCAGCGCGGCCAGGATGCGCCGATGGTCCGCGCTCGCGCGCACGACGCCTGGCGCTTCGCGCATGAGCGCGATCTCGTAGCGGCGCGTGCGCATCATCATGTTCTCGATCAGCTCGAGGAGCACACGGTTGGGGCAGTGGGCGAGCAGCTCGAGGTGCCAGCCGTCGTCGAGAGCGATCGCCGCCTCGGCATCGCGCGCGGCGGCGAGCTTGCGGTTGAGCTCCCCGAGGCGGGCCAGGCGCTCCGCGTCGGGCACGCCGGCCAGCCGCAGCGCGGCCGGATCGAGGATCGGCCGAATGGCGTAGACCTGCTCGAACTCCTCGAGGCTCAGGGGGCGCACGAAGTAGCCGAGCCGCGGAACGGCCCTGAGCGTTCCCTCCGTCACGAGGCGCGCGAGGGCCTCGCGCAGCGGAGTGCGGCTCACCCCCAGCTCCTGCGAGAGCTGCACCTCGTTGATGCGCTCGCCCGCGGGAAGCCGGCCGTCCACGATCATCAGCCTCAGCGCGCTGGCCGCGGAATCGCTCAGGTTGCTGCGGGCGAGAGGCAGGCCGATCGACATACTGTATACAGTACACAGCAAGCGGCGAGGGAAGTCAAGGGCCGGGTGCGGGCCCGTCGCCGCGGGCGCCGGACGCCGCCGAGTACAATCCCTGTCCCCATCAGGTCTGGACTTCGATGACGCCCGAACGCTGGCAACGGGTGAAGGAGCTCTTCGAGGAGACGCAGTCCGTCGCGGAGGACGCGCGCGAGGCGCTCCTGCGAAGGCTCTGCGGCGAGGACGCCGAGCTGCTGGCGGAGGTCTCCTCGCTCCTCGCCGCCCAGGCCTCGATGGGCCCCTTCCTGGCCACGGGCGGCCCCGCGCCGGTGGCCGAAGGAGGGGCGCCCGCCGCCCTCACGGCCCTGGACCCCGGGCTCGCCGGCCTCCGCCTGGGCGCGTACCAGATCCTGCGCCGCGTGGCGCGCGGGGGCATGGGCGAGGTGTACCTCGCCGCGCGCGGTGACGACGCCTTCGAGAAGAGGGTCGCGGTCAAGGTCATCCGCACCGACGTGGACCTGGGCCTCGTGCTGCAGCGCTTCCACGAGGAGCGCCAGATCCTGGCGCGCCTGGAGCATCCCCACATCGCGCGCCTGCTCGACGGCGGCACCACGCCCGACGGGCGGCCCTTCTTCGTCATGGAGTACGTGGACGGAGAGCCGCTCCGCGAGTACTGCGACGAGCGCCGGCTCAGCGTGCGCCGGCGGCTGGAGCTCTTCCTGAGCGTGTGCGGCGCGGTGCACTACGCGCACCAGAACCTCATCGTCCACCGCGACCTCAAGCCCGGGAACATCCTGGTCACCGCGGAGGGCGTGCCCAAGCTGCTGGACTTCGGGATCGCCAAGCTCCTGCGCCCCGACACCGCGCCCGCGGACGCGCAGGCCACGATCACGGTGATGCGCCTCCTGACGCCGGACTATGCGAGCCCGGAGCAGGCGAGGGGCGAACCCGTCACCACCGCCACCGACGTGTATTCGCTGGGCGTCCTCCTCTACGAGCTGCTGACCGGTCATCGCCCCCACGGCCTGCGCGGGCAATCGCCGGAGGAGGTGCTGGCGGCGGTGCGCGACGAGGCGCCCACGGCCCCCAGCGAGGTGATCCGGCGCCCGGAGACGGCGCCCGCCGTGGCGGGGGGGCCGCCGGCGACGGTGGAGGCCATCGCGGCCCGGCGCGAGACGCGGCCGGAGCAGCTCCGCCGCCAGCTGGCCGGCGACCTCGACACCATCGTGCTCATGGCCCTGCGCAAGGAGCCCGCCCGGCGCTACGGCTCCGTGGAGCAGCTCGCCGACGACGTCCGCCGGCACCTCTCCGGGCGGCCCGTGCGCGCGCGGCCCGACACCCTCGCGTACCGCGCGGGCAAGTTCGTGCGGCGCCATCGCGTCTCGGTGGCCGCCGCCGCCCTCGTCCTCCTGAGCCTGGTGGCCGGTATCGCCGGCACCGCCTGGCAGGCGCGGGTGGCCGGGATCGAGCGCGCGCGCGCCGAGCGTCGCTTCGAGGACGTCCGGCAGCTGGCCAACGCGTTCATATTCGACGTGCACGATGCCATCGTGACCTTGCCCGGCGCCACGCACGCGCGCCAGGTCGTGGTCACCAAGGCGCTCGAGTACCTCGACCGCCTGGACCGGGAAGCGGGGGGCGACCGCGCGCTCCAGGAGGAGCTGGCCACCGCCTACCAGCGGGTGGGGGACGTCCAGGGGCTGCCCGATGCCCCCAACGTCGGCGACTACCAGGGTGCCCTGGCCAGCTACGAGCGGGCCCTCGCCTTGCGCGAGGCGGTGGCGGGGGAGGATCCGAAGACGCGGCGCGCGGTCTCCGTCGTCCTCAACCGCATCGGACGCCTCCGCCTGTTCCTGGGTGATCGAGGCGGAGCGCTGGAGACGCTCCGGCGCTCGGCGCGGATCGCGGAGGAGCTGGCCACCGCCGGCACGCCGGGGGCACGCCGGGACCTGATGGTGACCAACATCATCCTCTCCGACGTGCTGCTGGAGACGGGGGAGGTGGCGGCCGCCATCGAACGCTATCGCCGCGTCGTCGTCCTGGCCGAGCAGCTCCACCGCGAGAAGGGCGACGAGGGCGCCCGGCGCGACCTGGGCGTCGCCTACGACTACACGGCCAGGGCCTTGCGCGACGCGGGGCGCCTGGAGGAGGCGCTGGAGATGGCGGGCCGGGGGCTCGCCATCGACCGGGCGCTCGCCGTGTCCGGGGCGGACGACATCAACGTCCGGCGCGACCTGGGAGTGAGCCTGCAGCGGGTCGGCCACCTCCAGGCGCGCCTGGGCCGGCTCTCCGAGGCCGTGGCCACCCTGACGGAGGCGGTGGCCGTCGGCCGCGCGCTGCTGGCCCTGGACGCCGCCGACGCGGACGCCCTGCACGGCGTCTCCGTGTCCGAGTTCCATCTCGCGGAGGCCCTCGCCCGGCGGAAGGACTTCCCCGCCGCGCTCGTCCATCACCGCCGCGGCCTGGCCCTCACGGAGGGGCTCATGGGGAAGGAGAGCGCGGCGACGTACCGGGCCGACCGCGCGGAGAGCCTGTGGCGCATGGGCGCGGTGCTGGCGGCCCTGGGCCAGCCCGCGGCGGCCGCGGAGGCCACCCGCGAGGCGGTGGAGCTGGCGGAGGCCCTGGCCCGGGAGAACCCGGACGACGTCGAGCTGGAGACGAAGCGGGCCGCCATGCACGTGCAGATGGCGGAGCTGGAAGGAGACCCCTGCGGCCGTTCGCGGCCGTGGCTGGAGAAGGGCCTCGCCGGCGCGCGCCGGGTCCAGGGGCGCGTGGCGGAGGTCCTCCTCGCCGAGAACCACCTTGCCGCCGACGACCTGTCGCGGTGGCTCACCCGCTGCGAGACGGAGGCGGCGGCCGCGCGCGACTGACGCCGCTCAGTCCCGGGTCAACTCGTCGGGCAGCTCGTTGCGGTCGTCGGCCTCGGTGCGCGGGAAGTGCGCGGCCAGCAGGTCGCCCACGGCCTCCACCGCCCTCACGATGCCGGCCGTGAACTGGCCCTGGCGGAAGGCATCCGCCACGTCGTCCGCCACCCGCCGCCAGAAGTCCGCGCCCGCCTTGTCGTCGATGCCGCGGTCCCCGATGACCGCGAACTTGCGGCTCTCCGGCGCCACGTAGACGAGCACGCCGTTGCGCTCGGCCGTGCGGTCCATGCCCAGGGCGTGGAACTGGGCGGCGGCCGCCTCCTCCACGTCCCCGATGGTCCGCGCCGAGACGTGGACGCGCACCTCTCCGCGGGAGCGCCGCTCCGCGGCGGCGACGGCGGACACGATCTGCGCGTCGTTGAGGCCCTGGAGGAAGGAGTCGGTCTTCATGGCATGCCTTACCAGCTTCCGGAGGCGCCGCCGCCTCCGAAGGACCCCCCGCCTCCCGAGAAGCCGCCGCCCCCCCCGCCCCCGCCCCAGCTCGAGCCGCCGCCGCCCCAGCCCCCGACGCTCCGCGAGCCGTACCAGACGGCGCGTCCGCCGCGCCGCCCGTAGGGCGAGTAGGTGACGTAGCGCCCGTGCCGGGCGCGGTTGAAGAGCCAGAGGTTGAGCAGGATGAAGGCGACGGGGATGGCGATGGCCAGCCACTCCGGGCTGTCCTTGCGCTTCGGCGCCGCCTTGTACTCGCCCCGCGTCGCGGCGAGCACGGCGTCCACTCCCGCCTCCAGCCCGCCCGCGTAGTCGCCCTTGGCGAAGCGGGGCGTGATCTGTTCGTCGATGATGCGGCGGGCCAGGGCGTCCGGCAGCGCCCCCTCCAGGCCGTAGCCGACTTCCAGACGGATGCGCCGGTCGGCCACGAACACGAAGAGCACCACGCCGTTGTCGAGCTCCTTGCGCCCGGCCTTCCAGGCCTCGGCCGTGCGCACGGTGAAGTCCTCGAGCGACGCGGAGGGCAGCTCGGGGAAGACGGCCACCACGACCTGGCTCGAGGTCTGCGCGTCGAACTCGCGCAGCTTGCGCTCCAGGCGGTCCGCGGCCGCCGGCGGCACCACCCCCGCCCAGTCGTTGAAGAAGCCCGTGGGCGACGGCACGGGGGCGGCCGGCGACTGGGCCGCCGCTCCGCGGGCGAGGAGGAGGGCCGCCACCACGAGCCGGCCCGGGAGGTGCATGGCGGCGGCGCCTGCGCTACTGCGCGGGCGAGGGCGCCGGCGCGGGCGCGGCGGGCGACGCTCCGAAGTTGAAGTCGACCTCGGGCGCGCGCTCGGCCCCCGCCTGGGCGCGGAAGTACGACTTCTCCTTGAACCCCGTGATGCTGGCGAAGATGTTGGTGGGGAAGCGCAGCCGCGCGGTGTTGTACTCCTGGGCCCGCTCGTTGTAGCGCATGCGCTCGACGCTCACCCGGTTCTCCGTGCCCTCGAGCTGGGTCTGCAGGTCGCGGAAGTTGGCGTTGGCCTTCAGCTCCGGGTAGCGCTCCACCACCACCAGGAGCCGGCTGAGGGCGGAGGAGAGGGCCCCCTGCGCCTGCTCGAAGCGGGCGAAGGCCTGCGGGTCCTCGGTGACGCTCTTGTCGACCCTCATCTGCCCCACGCTCGCGCGCGCGTTGACCACCGCCTCCAGCGTCGAGCGCTCGAAGTTGGCCGCGCCCTGCACCGTGCGCACGAGGTTGGGGATGAGGTCGGCGCGGCGCTGGTAGACGTTCTCCACCTGCGCCCACTGCGCGTCCACGGCCTGCCCCAGGCCCACCAGGCGGTTGTAGGCGCCGACGCCCATCATCGCGCCCACGACGAGGACCACCGCCAGGATCCCGAGGCAGCCCAGACCGATGCCGAGGCCCTTGCTCATCGTCTCCTCCGTGAGAGCTTCGATCTTAGCCGAAGCCGGCCCTGGCCACGGCCGGCCGGCGACGCGCGGCCCGCTACAGCCCGGCGAAGGGGACGTCCAGGATGGGGTAGAGCCGCCAGTCCCGGTGGTTGAAGTGCCACCACTCGTTCGGCTCCACCGTGAAGCCCTCGGCCTCCATGGCCGCGCGCAGCAGGTCGCGGGCGGCGCGTTGCGCGTCCGTGCCCCCCGGGTAGCCGGGCGCGGCCTTCTCCGTGAAGTCGTCGTACGGGCTCGGCATCTCGACCTCGCGCCCCGTGGCCAGCTCGTAGAGCGAGAGGTCCACCGCGCAGCCACGGTTGTGCTTGGAGCCCTGCCGGGGGTTGGCCACGAAGTCACGCAGCCGCGGCGGCGTCACCTCCCAGAAGAGCTTCGTGACCGACCAGGGCCGGTAGCCGTCGAAGACGAGCAGGCCGTAGCCCTTCTCGCGCAGGGCCCGGTGCGCGCGCAGCAGGGCCTCCGCCGCCGGGCGCTGCAGGAAGGCGCGCGCCTCCGTGTACACGGGCCGGCCCACGAAGTTGCGGGCGGTGGCGTAGCGGACGTCCAGCTTGATGGTGGGGTCGAGGCGGACCAGCTCCACGAGGTCCGCCGCGCGCAGGGCGCCCGTCTCGCGCGACGGCGCGGAAGCGCAGGCGGCGAGGGCCAGGACGGCGACGAGGGCGCGGGGCGCCGGGCGCACCGCGCGATCTTACCGGCCAACGCGTGGGATGATGGGCCTCCGCGGACGAACGACCTGGAGGTCTCCGATGCCCCGCTGCCCGCTCCTCGCCCTGGCCCTGCTGGCCGCGCCGCCCCTGCCCGCGGCGGAGCAACACCCCTTCGGCGTGCGCGACCTGGTGGCCATGGACCGCATCTCCGAGCCCGCGGTGTCGCCGGACGGCCGTCAGGTCGCTTTCACCGTGAGCGCCCTCGACCTCGAGGCCAACCGGCGCCGCACCGACCTGTGGCTGGTGGGCATCGACGGGACGGGGCTGCGCCGCCTGACCACGCACGAGGCGAGCGACAGCGGCGCGGAGTGGAGCCCGGACGGCCGCTCGATCTTCTTCGTCTCCACGCGCTCCGGGTCGTCGCAGGTGTGGCGCGTGGCCACCGCCGGCGGCGAGCCGGTGGCGGTGACGGCGCTGCCCGTGGACGTGGGCAGCTTCCGGCTCTCTCCCGACGGAGCGCGCCTCGCCGTGGGCGCCGAGGTGTTCCCGGGCTGCGCCGACCTCGCGTGCACGGCCAAGCGGCTCGAGGACGACGGGAAGCGCAAGGCCACGGGACGGCTGTACGACCGGCTCTTCTTCCGGCACTGGGACACCTGGGCCGACGGGCGCCGCAACCACGTGCTGGTGGTGCCGGTGGCGGGGGGCGCTCCCGTGGACGTGATGAAGGGCATGGACGCCGACTCGCCCTCCAAGCCCTTCGGCGGCTCGGAGGAGTACGCCTTCACCCCCGACGGGCGCGCCGTCGTCTTCACCGCGCGGGACGCCGGCCGGGAGGAGGCCTGGTCCACCAACTTCGACCTCTACCTGGCGCCGGCGGACGGCTCCGCGCCCCCGCGCAACCTGACCGCCGCCAACAAGGCCTGGGATGCCATCCCCTCCTTCGCGCCGGACGGGAAGACCATGGCCTACATGCGCATGGCCGTCCCCGGCTACGAGTCCGACCGCTTCCGCGTCGTCCTGCGCGGGTGGCCGGAGGGCCCCGAGCGCGTGCTCACGGAGGCCTGGGACCGCAGCCCCACCGAGCTGGCCTGGTCCCGCGACGGGCGCACGCTCTACGCCATCGCCGAGGACCTGGGCCGCCAGTCCCTCTTCGCGGTGGACGTGGCCAGCGGGCGCGCCCGATCCCTGGTGGCGGGGGGCCACGCCGCCGCCCCCGATCCCGCCGCCGACCGGATCGTGATCGCCCTCGACCACCTCCGCTCGCCCGCGGAGCTGCACACGGTGCGGCCGGACGGGACCGGGCTCACCGCCATCACCAGGGTCAACGCGGAGCGCCTGTCCGCGGTGCAGATGGGCGAGCCCGAGCAGTTCAGCTTCAAGGGCTGGAACGACGAGACCGTCCACGCCTGGGTCGTGAAGCCGGTGGGCTTCGAGGCCTCGCGCCGCTACCCGGTGGCCTTCCTGATCCACGGCGGGCCGCAGGGCTCCTTCGGCGACAACTTCCACTACCGCTGGAACCCGCAGACCTACGCCGCGGCCGGCTACGCGGCGGTCATGGTGGACTTCCACGGCTCCACCGGCTACGGGCAGGCCTTCACCGACTCCATCGGCGGCGACTGGGGGGGCAAGCCGCTGGTGGACCTGCAGAAGGGCCTGGAGGCCGCCCTCGCCCGCTACCCGTGGATGGACGGCGCGCGCACCTGCGCGCTGGGCGCTTCCTACGGCGGCTACATGATCAACTGGATCGCGGGGAACTGGCCCGACCGCTTCAAGTGCCTGGTCACGCACGACGGCAACCTGGACGAGCGCATGGCGTACTTCGACACCGAGGAGCTGTGGTTCCCCGAGCGCGAGCACGGGGGCACGCCCTGGGACAACCCCGCCAGCTACCAGAAGCACAACCCCGTCGACCACGTGGGCAAGTGGAAGACGCCCACGCTGGTCATCCACGGGGGACGCGACTACCGGGTGGTGGAGACGCAGGGCATGGCGACCTTCACCGCCCTGCAGCGGCGCGGCATCCCCAGCCAGTTCCTGCACTTCCCCGACGAGAACCACTGGGTGCTCAAGCCCCACAACAGCATCCTGTGGCACGACACCGTGCTCGCCTGGCTGGCGCGCTGGCTGAAGTGAGGACGGCGGCCGCCTCCTAGCGCAGCATCCGCTCGCGGACCAGCGCGAGCAGGTCGTGGTAGCCGCCGATGAACTGGTTGAGGGTGTGGAGGGTGGCCCCGTAGCGCTCGAAGGCGGCGGGGGGCATGCCGTCCTCCTCCCAGGCCTTGACGAACTCGGGGAACTTGCGCCGCAGGCCGTCCACGATGCGCGGCTCCACCGGCCGGTCCAGGCTCGCGGTGACCTCGATGTCCGAGGCCTCGAACTGCTTCCACCAGGCGTAGGGCATGCTGAGGATCACCCCCGGCCCCACGAGCTCGGACCAGTGCAGGTGGTGCCGGTAGGCCGCGCCCAGGAGCGTGCTGCGGTACCCGCGCTCGGCGAACAGCCGGCGCGTCTTCTTGAAGACGGCCACGCCCGCCCAGTTCAGGAAGCCGGGCTCGATGCTCACCGCGTCACGCGCCATGACGCGCTGCAGGTGGTCGTCCAGCCGGCCCAGCATCAGGGTGACGTAGGGGTGCAGGCGCGTCATGTCCGCGCCCGCGGCGGCGGCGCGCCCCATCGCGGCCTCGAAGGCCTCCGCCGCGTAGAGGGCCTGGGCCACCGTGAAGCTGACGGTGGCGTTGACGTTGATGCCGGCGGCCACCAGCTCGGCGCCCGCGGCGATGCCCGCGGTGGTGGCGGGCACCTTCACCGCCACGTTGGGCGCCACCGCGGCCAGGCGCCGGCCGTGCGCGGCCATCCGCCGCGCGCTGCGGTAGAGCTTGGGGTTCACCTGCATGGAGAGGAAGCCCTTGGCCCCGCGCGTCTCGCGGTGCACCGGCTCCAGGAGGGCGGCCGCCTTTGCCCCCACCGCCTCGATGAGGGCCCAGGCCAGATCCTCCTCGTCCGCCTCGGGGCGCTCCGCCACCAGGCCGTCGAGGACCGGTATCCAGGTGGCCTGGTCGGCCTTGACCGCGCTGAAGACGATGACCGGGTTGGAGGTGGCGCCGGTGGCGCCGTTCTGCACCGCCTCCGCCAGCTCGCTGGCGGCGCAGGAGTCGTTCCAGAAGTCGGCCCCCCTCTGGGTGGTGAGCCGCATCTTCGTGGCCGGCAGGGTAGCCGTCATGGTCCTTCTCCCGGGCGCTCGGCCGCAGCCAGCGCCTCCTTCAGCACCCGCTGGCCCTCGTCCAGCCGGTAGGGCAGCCCGAGCAGGGCGGCCAGCGTGGGCGCGATGTCGTGGGGCCCGCAGGCGGACTCGTAGCGGCCCGCGCGGATGCCGGGGCCGGCGAAGGCCACCGGCACGTGGCGGTCGTAGTCGTGGACGGTCCCGTGGCCGCTGCCGCCCGTGTAGTTGTCCTCCATGTAGATGTAGGGCTTGAGCCGCCCGATGAGGTGGGGGCTCCGCGGCTCGAAGAACGCGTTGCGGAAGAGCGCGAAATCGGGATCGTCCGCGGGCGGGTCGCCCAGGAGCTGCGCGTGCGTGTACACCCGCTCCACCAGGCCCGTGGCCATCATGGCCCGCGCGGCCACCCCTTCCACCTCCGCCCGCGCCAGGCCGTGGCGGCGCAGCGCGTCGAGGTCGAGGTAGTAGTTGGGCGTCTCGTCGTGGGCGATGAGCGCGCCGGCCTGCGGGTACCGCTCGCGGAGGGCCCGATGCAGGGGCTCGTCCAGGGCCGAGGGGGGCAGGCGGCGCGCGTCGAGGCCGCGCCCGCGTAGCAGCTCCACCAGGGGCAGGGCGCCGTGGTCGCTCGAGAGCCCGAGGAGCACCCCGTCCCGTCCCGCGCGCGCCTCCGCCGCCTCGAAGAGCCGGCCCAGCACGCGGTCGAGGCGGAGGTACTCGTCCATGACCTCCTGGCTGTCCGCGCCGTAGGTGTGGCCGATGGCGTCGGAGGCGGCGAAGCCCACGGCGAGGAGGTCGGTGGCCTCGTCGCGGCCGAGCTCGTGCGCGTCCATGGCCCGCAGGGCCACGTCCAGGGTCAGCTCGTCCGCGTACGGCGTGCGCCGCAGGTCGAGGTAGAACTCCCTGCTCGGCGGCGTGCCCCGGATCCGGTGGGGGAACACGGTGTCCTTGCCGTCCCATTCCCCGGCCACGTCGTCGGGACCCGCCGTCTCTTCGTAGAGCCCGGGGTCCGCGAGCAGCCGCGTCCAGGTCCGCCCCTGCAGGCGGTCCACGTGTCCCTCGGCGTTCCAGGCCAGGAGCCAGTCCGGCAGCGCGCGCATGTAGTACGTGCTGCTGCCGAAGCGGCCGGCGTCGGGCTCGTACCAGTAGGCGGCGTCGGCGCGCCGGCCCGCCATGAGGACGGCGGCGCGGTCCTTGAGGCCCACCCCCACCACGCGCGACTCGGGGGACGAGCGCTTGAGCAGGTCGCCCACGGTGACGCCCAGGAAGTTCACGGGAGAGGCCGCGCGTCCCGGCCCCGGGAGCGGGCGGCTCGCGGCGTCGTCCACCACGTTCACCTCGCCGGAGAGGCGGTCGTACCAGTCGTTGGCCACGATGCCGGTGTCGCGCCCGTGCCGGCCGGAGAGGAGGACGGCGTGGCCGGGGCCCGTCTCCGTGCTGGAGTGGCGGTAGCGCGCGTTGGCGAACACGGCGCCGCTGGTCCGCAGGCGGTGGAGTCCGCCCTGGTAGAGGGAGGCGAAGCGGTCCAGGTAGTCGAAGCGGAACTGGTCCACGGACACGAAGAGCACGAGGCGGGGCCGCGCCGGGGAGGGCGCGGCGCTCCGCAACGCGCCCGTGGCGGGAACGAGGGCGAGGAC
>DATBIO010000032.1:0-6927 GCA_036556965.1 Vicinamibacteria bacterium | reverse complement strand
GGCCCGCATCGAGCCCGGAGAGACGGGGTTCCGGGGCGTGAAGCCGGGCGCGGACGTCGAGGTGCCGCTCCGGCTCACCAACGCGGGGGACACCCTGTGGCTCGACGGAGAGGTCGGCCGGCCGGGCACCGTCAGCATCGGCGGCCACCTCTACGACGCGGCCGGGAACATGGTGGAGCACGAGTTCTTCCGCGCCCCCCTGTGGCGGGCGCTGGAGCCGGGCGCCTCCGCGGAAGGGCGGGCCCGCTTCGCGGCGCCGCCGTCCGGCGGCCGCTATCGCGTGGAGCTGGACCTGGTGGCGCAGGGCGTGTGCTGGTTCGCCCACCAGGGCTCGCCCACCGCCTGGCTGGACGTGGAGGTCACGCACGAGATGCCGGACAGCCGCGCCCCCGGACTCCTGCGCGCGGAGATCGTGGTCACGGAGGGGGCCACCCTCACCGCCCCATCCGGCGGGACCGCCCGCCTGCGCACGCGCGTCACCAACACCGGGAACACCCTCTGGCTCAACGAGCGGCGGCCGGAGGGTGGCTACGTCGCCCTCGGCGGCCGCCTGCGCCTCGGCGACGAGGCCCCCGTGGACTACCTTCGCGTCCCCCTCGCCCGTGCCGTACCGCCCGGCGAGAGCGTCGAGATCCAGGCCGAGATTCCCGCCCCCTCCCGCCCGGGGCGCTACCGTCTGGAGCTGGACATGGTCGACGAGGGCATCGTCTGGTTCGGGCAGAAGGGCTCGGCCACCTTCGAGGTCGAGCTGCTGGTCTCGTGAGACGGGAAGGACGCCGGGCGCCGCGCGCCGGCGCCGCCAACGCCCGTGCGTGAGGCCCCGCCCGAGCTGGCGCGGCTCCAGGACGACTGGCACCGCCTGGGCAAGGCGGATCCCTACTGGGCCGCGCTCTCCCTGCCCGAGAAGCGCGGCGGCAAGTGGTCGGCGTCCGAGTTCTTCCGGACGGGCGAAGAGGAGATCGCGCGCGTGCTGGAGCGCGCGCGCGAGCTGGGCCTGCAAGTCGATCCCCGCCGCGCCCTCGACTTCGGCTGCGGCGCGGGCCGCCTGGCCCAGGCCATGGCCCGGCGCTTCGACCAGGTCGACGGCGTGGACATCGCGCCCTCCATGGTGGCCCTGGCCCGCCGCCACAACCGCCACCGCAAGACGTGCCGGTACCATCTCAACGCCTCCACGGACCTGCGCGCCTTCGGTGACGCCGCCTTCACCTTCGTCTACACCATGCTCGTCCTCCAGCACCTCCCCCCCGAGCTCGCCAAGTCCTACCTGCGGGAGTTCGTGCGCGTGCTGGCTCCCGGAGGGCTCCTGGTCTTCCAGCTGCCGAGCCACCGCGCCCCCGCCGAGCCGCCCGCCGGCGCTCCCCGCACGGCCAGCGCCGGCCCGCTGCCCCCCGGGGCCTTCCGCGCGGGCCTCTCCGCGCACCAGCCGCCCACGGTGGCGCCGGCGGCCGGCTCCGTGTTGCTGGCGGTGCGGGTCTTGAACCGCGGCGACGCGGTCTGGCCATGCCTGCCGCGCGCCGACGGCCGCTACCAGGTGAACGTGGCCGGCCACTGGCTCTACCCCGACGGCTCCACCCACCACGAGCACGACGCGCGCTGCCCCCTTCCCTTCGACGCCGCGCCGGGAGACGCGGTGGAGGTGCTCCTCGACGTCCCCGTGCCGCCCCACAACGGCGACTACGTGCTGGAGCTGGACGTGGTGCAGGAGGAGGTCACCTGGTTCGCCCAGGCCGGCTCCGAGGCGGAGCGGCTGGAGATCAGGGTGGAGGGTGGCGCCGGCCCCCTCCCCTCCCGTGTCCTCCCCGCCGCGCCGGCCGCGCCCCCCGGGCGCGCCACCACCCGTTTCCTCCAGCGGCGCCCCCGTCTCCGGCGCGCCCTGGAGGCCGTGGGCCTGGCCGCCGTCTACCGCGCCGCCCGCGCCGCCGCCGAAGGCGCGCGCGCCTGGACGCGCGCGGCGGCCGCGCCGCGCCCGGCGCCGCGGATGGAGATGAACTGCGTGGCCCGCTCGGAGGTGGAGGCCCTGATGCAGAGCCTGGGCGCCCGCGTGGTCGACGTGCAGACCGAGCTGCTGCCCGGGGGGTTCCAGAGCTGCCGCTACTGGGTCACCTCCTAGCATGCTGGCCCAGCTCCGCACGCTCTTCCGCTACCGCCTGCTCATCCAGAGCCTGGTCTCGCGCGAGCTCAAGGCCCGCTACCGCGGGTCCGTGCTCGGCTTCTTCTGGAGCTTCATCAACCCCCTGCTCCAGCTCCTGACCTACGGTCTCGTCTTCACCGTGATCCTCCCCGTGCACCATTCCCCGGAAATGGAGCCCTACCTGCTCTTCTTCTTCTGCGGGATCCTGCCCTGGACCTGGTTCCAGAGCTCGCTCACGGAGAGCTCGGGAGTGCTGATCGCGAGCGGGAACCTCCTCAAGAAGGTCCTCTTCCCGGCCGAGGTCCTCCCCGTGGTGAGCGTGCTGAGCAACCTCGCCCACTTCCTCCTCGGCCTGCCCGTCCTCCTCGTGTTCCTGGCCGCCACGGGACGCCTCTCCTGGAGCCTCGTCCTCCTGCCCCTGCCCCTCCTCGTGCAGCTCGTGCTCACCCTGGGCCTGGCCCTCCTGGTGGCGTGCCTCACCGTGCACTTCCGCGACATCCAGAACATCCTCGGGCACCTCCTGCACCTGTGGTTCTTCGCCTCGCCCGTGCTGTACTACTACGGCGCCGTCACCGGCCGGGCGCGCACGCTGCTGCGTCTCAACCCCATGAGCCACGTGCTCGTCTCCTACCAGGAGATCCTGTTCCAGGGGCGCTTCCAGCACGGCCGGGGACTGGCCCTGACCGCCGTGGCCGCCGCCCTCGCCTTCGCCCTGGGCGCGTTCCTGTTCGACCGCCTGCGCGACACCCTGCCGGAGGAAGTGTGACCAGGGCGGTGACCGCGCAGGGAGTGAGCAAGGTCTACCGGCGCTTCCTCCACAAGAACCAGCTCAAGACGCTGAAGAGCGCGCTGGTGAGCCGCAGCCTCATCCGCGACCTCCGGCCCGACCAGACCTTCACCGCCCTCCACGACGTCTCCTTCGAAGTGCCGCGGGGCACGACCTTCGGCGTCATCGGCGAGAACGGCTCCGGGAAGAGCACCCTCCTCAAGCTGCTGGCCGGCATCACCCGCCCCACCACCGGCAGCATCCGGGTGGAGGGCCGCATCAGCGCCCTCATCGAGCTGGGGGCGGGCTTCCACCCCGAGATCAGCGGGCGCGAGAACGTGGCCATCAACGGCATCATGCTCGGCCTCAGCCGGCGGGAGATCGAGCGCCGGTTCGACGAGATCGTGGAGTTCGCGGAGCTGCGGCCCTTCATCGACGCTCCCGTCAAGACCTACTCCTCCGGCATGTACGCGCGCCTGGGCTTCGCGGTGGCCATCCACGTGGACCCCGAGGTGCTCCTCATCGACGAGGTGCTGGCGGTGGGCGACGAGTCCTTCACCCGCAAGTGCCTGGACAAGATCGGGGAGTTCCGCCGGCGGGGGAAGACGGTGCTGATCGTGACGCACAGCCTCTCCCTGGTGGACCAGATGTGCGACGACGTGCTCTGGCTGCGCAAGGGCGCGGTGGCGGACCGCGGCGACCCGCGCCGGGTGGTGGACGCCTACCTCACCTACGTGGCGGGGGGCGAGGAAGCGCTCCTGCGGGGGCGGTCGGGGGCGGCCCCCGCGGAGGCGGGGGCGGGCTACCGCGAGGGGCGCTGGGGCGGACGCGAGGTGGAGATCACGGGCGTGCGCCTCCTCGACGACCGTGGCCAGGAGCGGCACGTCTTCGTGCCGGGAGAGCCCCTGACGGTGGCGCTCTCCGTGCGCGCGCCGCGCGAGGTGGACGACTTCGTCTTCGGCGTCGGCCTGTTCACCGCGGACGGGGTCAACGTGTACGGGACCAACACCCACCTCGAGGAGCACCGGGCCCGGCGCTTCGTGGGCGAGGGCGAGGTGCGTTTCGTGGTGGAGGACCTGCGCCTGGTGGAGGGCACGTACCTCCTGGACGTGGCCGCCCACAGGAAGGACGGCACGCCCTACGACTACCACCGCGGCCGGCATTCCTTCCGCGTGAAGAGCCGGGTCAAGGACGTGGGGAGCTACCGTCCCGCCCACCACTGGGAGTTCCTGGGGGGCATCGACCTCCAGCGCCCGCAGGCCCGCCCCGAGCTGGACCTGCACGACCTGGACGAGGACGCCGGCGGCTGAGCCGCGGGCTATCCTGAAGGGATGGCACGAAGCCCCGACGACGTCGCGGCCCTGGCCGCGTCGCGCGCGCGCTGGCGCGCGGAAGGGCGCCGGGTGGTCCTCACCAACGGCTGCTTCGACCTCCTCCATCCCGGCCACCTGGCCCTGCTCGAACGGGCCCGCGCGGAGGGCGACGTGCTGGTGGTGGCCATCAACAGCGACGCTTCCGTCCGCGCCCTCAAGGGAGGCGGGCGACCGCTGGTGCCGGAAGGGGAGCGGGCGGAGGCCCTGCGCGCCCTGGAGGCGGTGGACGCGGTGGTGGTCTACGACGAGCCCACCCCGGAGCGCGTGGTGAGGGAGCTGGCGCCCGACGTCCTGGTCAAGGGGGCGGACTGGGCCCTGGACGAGATCGTGGGCCGCGCCGAGGTGGAGGGAAGCGGAGGCCGCGTGGTGCGCGTGGACCTCGTGCCCGGCCTCTCCACCACCGCCCTCCTCGCGCGCATTCGCGGGGGGCCATGACCGCGGCCTGGGTTGCCCACCTCGCCGCCCTGCCCGCGGTGGAGGAGGCGCGGGACACGCTGCGGTCGCGCGGGCGCGTCGTGCTGGCCGGTCCCTCCGGTCCTGCGCGCCTGCTCCTGCCCCTCCTCCTCGCGGAGGGTCCGCTGCTGATCGTGATCCCCCACGAGCGCGCCCTGGAGGCGGTGGCCGACGATCTCGCCACCCTGGCGCGGGAGGCGGGCGCGGCGGGTGACGTCCTGGCCTTCCCCGCGCCCGGCCCGCCGCCCTATCGCGGCCTGCCCCGCCATCCCGAGGCCGCCCTGCGCCGCGCGCACGCGCTCTTCGCGGCGGCCAAGGGGACGCTGCGCGCGCTGGTGGCTTCGCCCGCGGGACTCCTCCACCCCACCCTGGCCGCGCGCCTGTTCTCCACGCGCGTGCTGACCCTGGCCCGCGGCGAGGAGATGACCCCGGAGATCCTGCTCGAGGCCTTCGACGAGGCGGGCTACCGTCGGGAAGACCCCGTCAGCTCTCCCGGCCAGATGGCCCGTCGCGGCGGGATCCTGGACGTCTTCCCGCCCGACCAGGAGCAGCCCGTGCGCCTCGAGTTCCTGGGGGACACGCTGGAGAGCCTGCGGCGCTTCGACCCCTCCACGCAGAGGGCCACCGCCGCCGTCGATCGCCTGGAGGTCCTGCCCATCGCCGACCTGTTCCTGACGCGCTCCGCGCTGGAGGGCCTCCGGGAGCGCCTCCCCGCGCGGTTCGAGGGACACCGCGAGGTGGTGCCGCTGCTGGAGCGGTTGGAGCAGGGAACGGCGGGGGACCAGGCCCTCGACCTGCTGCCGCTGGTGCCCGGCGTCACCGTGCCCGTCTGGGAGCACCTGCCCGCGGCGGCGGCCGTGGTCCTGGAGCCGGAGGTGGTCGACCGGGAAGCGGAGGACTACCTGGCCCGCGCGCGCGCGGAGCGGGCCCGCGACCCGGAGGCCCTGGCCCTGGAGCCGGACGAGCTCCTCCTCGCCCCCGGCGCCCTCCGGGAGCGGCTCGTCCGGCGGCCGGCCGTCGCGGTGCAGTCGCTCGAGGAAGCGGATGCCGTCCACGTGGCGGCGCGGGCCGCCCCCCGCTTCCAGGGCGACCTCCTGCGCCTGGTCGAGGAC
Source organism: Vicinamibacteria bacterium (assembly GCA_036556965.1). Lineage (GTDB taxonomy): Bacteria > Acidobacteriota > Vicinamibacteria > Fen-336 > Fen-336 > DATBIO01. Next base: position 1,092 of record DATBIO010000032.1, on the reverse strand, counting down.
CTGCGCGCGCGCGGGGGGCCATCCGTCCTCTATCTCGGCAACGCCGGCCGGGCCGGCCGCGTGCGCGACGTCCTCCTCGAGGGTGGGCTGCCCGTGGGCGAGGGGGCGCCGGTGGAAGTGCGCGTGGGAGCGCTCTCCACGGGATTCGAGGTGCCCGCCGCGGACCTGCTCGTGCTCGCGGACGGCGACGTCTTCCCCGAGGAGGTCCACCTCCATCCGCGGCGGCGGGGGCGCCGCGCGCGCAGCTTCCTGTCCGACTTCCGCGACCTCAAGGCGGGCGACTTCGTGGTGCACGAGGAGCACGGCATCGGACGATTCGAGGGGCTGGAGACGATCGAGCTGGGGGGCGCGCGCCGGGAGTTCATGGTGCTCTCCTACAAGGGCGGGGACAAGCTCAAGGTCCCCGTGGAGGCCATGGAGCGCGTCCAGAAGTACACGAGCGCGGAGGGCGCCCGCCCCTCCGTGGACAAGCTCGGCTCCGGCGCCTGGGAGAAGACCAAGCGGCGGGTGAAGAAGGCCATGCGCGACATGGCCGCGGAGCTGCTGCGCCTCTACGCCGAACGCAAGGCGCGGCCCGGCCACGCCTTCACCATGACCTCTCCCTGGCAGCGGGAGTTCGAGGAGGCCTTCGAGTACGAGGAGACGCCCGACCAGGCGGCGGCCATAACCGAGGTGGCGGCGGACATGCAGAGCCCCTCCCCCATGGACCGGCTCATCTGCGGGGACGTGGGCTACGGCAAGACGGAGGTGGCCATGCGCGCGGCCATGCGCGCCGTCCTGGACGGCAAGCAGGTGGCGCTGCTCGCCCCCACCACCGTGCTGGCCTTCCAGCACTGGAAGACGTTCCGCAAGCGCTTCGCCCCCTTCCCGGTGGACGTGGAGATGCTGTCGCGCTTCCGTTCGGTCCGGGAGTCGAAGGACGTCCTCCGCCGGAACCGGGAGGGCGCGGTGGACATCCTGATCGGCACGCATCGACTGCTCTCGAAGGACGTGGCGTTCCGGGACCTCGGGCTCCTGGTGGTGGACGAGGAGCAGCGCTTCGGGGTGGCGGCCAAGGAGAAGCTCAAGCAGTTGCGCAAGACGGTGGACTGC
>DATBIO010000031.1:0-18505 GCA_036556965.1 Vicinamibacteria bacterium | reverse complement strand
GGCGTCCACGGTGGCCACGGCGACGCCGGCGCGGCGGCACGTGCTGGAGATCTGCGCGCCGAGCACGTGGTCCCCGACGCTCGCGGCGAGCACGGGGTAGCCGGCGAGCACGACGCTCTTCAACGTGTCGAACTGCCGCCGCTCCCTCACGCCGGAGAGCACTTCCTGGACCACGATGCCGGGTACCGCCACGCGCGCCCCGCTGCGGAGAAGGGCGCGCAGGGCTTCGAGGGTGGGCGCCGACGCCATCCCCGGCCCCTTGCGCCGCAAGGCCGCGGAGAGCACCGACGTGTCCAGCAGGATCACGGCCTCCGCCGGGCCGCCTTGTAGTCCCACGCCGGATCGAAGTCGATGGTGCCGAACAGCTTGACGATCTCGAGCCGCTTGCGCCGCTGGATGTACTCGCGCAAGGCCTCGTTGACCGTCTCCCTCTTCGTGCGTTGGCCGCCCACCTTGACCGCTTCCGCGAGCAGGCGATCGTCGATGTTGAGGTTGGTCGGCATCCCTTCTACACAAAGTAACACACATCGGTGTGTGGGGCTATACTAGGGGGGCCGATGCCCATGACGCCCAGCGCCACCGCACCGGCCGAGGGATCGCTCGACGTCCGCTACTACGCGGACCTCCTGTGGCGTGGGCGCTACATCGTGCTGAGCGTCGCGCTGGTGGGCCTGGCCCTGGGCGTCTTCGTGGCCTACCTCCAGACCCCGGAGTACCGCGCGGCGGCCATGATCCAGATCGAGCCCCCCACGCCCACCGGCCTCACCGTCACCGATGCCCTGGTGGGCGGCGGCAACTGGTGGCAGAACGCGGACTTCTACAACACCCAGTACAAGGTGCTCGCCTCGAAGGGCCTCGGCGAGAAGGCGGTGGAGCGGCTCAAGCTCAAGGACCGCGCCCCCTTCAAGGGCCACCCTGACCCGGGCGCGCTCTTCATCGCCCACGTGAGCGTGGAGCCGGTGCCGGAGAGCCGGCTCGTCAACCTCCTGGTCACGCACGAGGACCCCAAGGAGGCGGCGCTCTGGGCCAACACCCTGTCCGACGTCTACATCGAGCAGACCTTCGGCTCGCGCGTGGAGGCCGCGCGCAAGGCATACGACTGGCTCCAGGAGCGGCTGGCCGCCACCCAGGCCAGCATGCGCGACGCCCAGGACCGCCTCTTCAAGAGCTACCAGACCCAGGACCTCTTCGTCCCCGAGGGCAGCGTCTCCGCCGTGACCGCGTCCATCACCAAGCTGAACGAGGACCACGTCGAGGCCTCGGCCCGCCGTATCGCCCTGGAGGCCGCCGTCCAGCAGGCGGAGGGGATGCGCGCGCGGGGCCAGAGCCTCGATACCATCCCGCAGGTGGCGGTGGACCCCCTGGTGGTGGGGTTCAACGGCCAGATCGCCTCGCTGAACCTCGACCTCTCGCGGCTGCGCGAGAAGTACAAGGACGCGCACCCGGAGATCCAGAAGATCCAGGCGCAGATGGCGGAGGTGCGCAAGGCCAAGGACAAGCAGGCGGGGCAGATCGTGGCCGGCATGCGCGCGGAGTACGCGCAGCTCCTGCGCCGGGAAGCCGAGCTCCGCGCGGCCATCGACAGCCAGAAGGCGCAGGCCACCTCCCAGAGCCGCAAGGGCGCCGAGCTGGACGCCCTGCGCAAGGAGGCGGAGTCCTCCAAGAACCTCTACGAGGTCCTGCTCCAGAAGCTGAACGAGACCGACATCGCGGCCTCGCTGCGCAACAACAACGTGACGGTGGTGGAGCGCGCGTCGCCCCCGCGCTCACCGGTGCGCCCGGACAAGGTGCGCATCGCCGGCCTGGCCCTGGTGCTGGGCCTGTTGGCCGGCGTGGGCCTCGTCCTCGGGCGCGACTACCTCGACAACACGATCAAGGACCCCGACGAGGTCGAGCGCTACCTGCACCTCGACCTGCTGGCCGCGGTGCCCAAGTACGACGAGTCCACCGCCCACCTCGTCACCGAGGCCTACCAGAACCTGCGCACCGCCCTCATCTTCGCGCGCAAGGACGAGGGCGGGCAGGTCGTGCTCGTCACGGGCACGGCGCCCCAGGAGGGCAAGACCACCACCATCGTCAACCTCGCGCGGCTGCTGGCGGCGTCGGGAGAGAAGGCGGTCGTGCTCGACTTCGACCTGCGCCGGGCCCAGCTCCATACGCGCCTGCGCCTGACGCGCGAGCCGGGCCTGGTGGACTACTTCGTGCACCACCAGGCCCTGGACGGGCTGGTCCGGCCCACCCAGACGCCGAACCTCTACGCGCTGACGGCGGGGCCGATCCCCCCGAACCCGCCCGCCATCCTCAGCCGCAAGAACCTCCCCGAGCTGTTGGACCTCCTGCGCGCGCGGTACGACTGGGTGCTGCTGGACTCGCCGCCCCTGGCCTCGGTGACGGACGCCCTGCTCCTCACCCGCCACGCGAACATGACGGTCTTCGTGGTCCAGCACAACGTCGTGGACAAGAAGCTCGTCAAGCGCAGCGTGGCCGCGCTGCGCAAGGCCTCCCCGAACCTGCTGGGGATCGTGCTCAACGCCGTGGACGTCAAGGCGAAGAGCCACTACTACTACTACTACGCGGAGACCCGGCCCACCGCCCTCAAGGCGGGGAAGACGACCCGTCCTACGAGCCGCCCCCAGACGAAAGCGGGATGACCGGGCTGGCCGGCGGCTGATCGAGGGGCGGAAGGAGGGCGGGCGGTCCGGTGGGCCCTCCCGTGAACGGCGGTTGCGGGGATTGCGCGGGTAGGGCGGGCTCCGCGGCCAGGAGGACGGGGGCTCCGATGTCGCCGCAGGCCCGCTCCGGCGCCGCCTTCACGCGGTCGGAGACGAAGCTCGCGGCCTCGTCGGCCTTGGCCCGCGAGGCCGGGGCCTCCAGGGGCCCGGGGTCGAAGCCGAGACGCTGGAGGGTGGCCGCGTAGTCCGCGGGCGTGTCCTTCTTCTTCTCGAAGCGGACCTTGGTGACGATCGCGCCCGAGCCCAGGTTCACGGTGAGGGCGTGGCGCCCGGCCGTGAACTCGGAGGTCAGCATGGGGTGCCACTTCGGCCCGGGCTCGGCGGACTCGGGCGGGCAGACCACCGCCTTCATGCACTCGTCGAACAGGAAGCTCAGGCCGCCTCCCGCGATGCCGAAGACGGAGACCGTGTAGCGCCCGGATTCCGTGAGGTCCACCACGGCCTGGGCGGTGACGCCCGCCACGCCGCCGCGGAGCGGGTCCTCTCCCTCTGGCTCCGCGGCCGCCACGCGTGCCTGCGGCGACGTGATGCGGAACGCGGAGGCCGCCATGTCCGAGGGAGCGTCGGCGGGCGGCAGCTCGTCCTCCTCGTTCACCGCCTGGAGGGTGGCCACGGCCAGCCCGTCCGTCTGGAGGACCTCCTTCTCCTTCCACCCGCCGGGCGGCTCCACCACGGCCAGGCAGGCGGGGGCGACGGCCAGGCGGCCCACGGTGGTGCCCGCCGGCAGCGAGAGGGAGGTGGCGTAGACGCCGGGGTCGAGGTGGGTCGTGCCCGCCTCCACCCAGCCCTCGGCCACCGGCGGCGTGAGCGTGAACTGCGCGGCGGGGGCGTTGTCCTTCAGGGTGCGAATGGCACCCGTCACCGGCTGGGGGCCCGCCATCTCGACGCGCAGCCGGTAGTCGCCGCGCTTCGCCACGGAGACGGTGTAGACGACCTCCGCGTCCGGGTCCCGGGCCACGACCTTCCGGTCACCCGCCCCTCCGTTGACCTCGACGCCGGAGGCGCGCAGGTAGGCGTCGGAGGGGATGGGCAGGCTGTTGCGCCAGGAGAGGATCGAGAAGGCGAGGGGCGCGGGGAGGGGGTCCGGCTGCCCGTCCTCCAAGTCCAACGCCACGACCAGCTTGCGCGCGAAGTCCTCGTGGAGGACCGCCCCCGTCTGCGCCACCAGGACCGGCACCAGCGCCGCCGCGACGGCCAGCGCCGCGGCGCCCAGGACCAGCTTTCCCGCCCGCATCCGCCCCTCCCACCGGGCACCGGAGCGCCCGAGAGGCACCAAGGTACCGCCCCGCGACATCGGAGTCAAAAAGGTGAGTTTTGACGGTGTGTTAGGCTGTCCGAGGACCAGGGACATGGGCGGCTCGGAAGAGAAGCAGGTCTTCGCGGAGTACCTGACGCAGCACGGGCTGAAGCGCAGCGAGCAGCGCGAGGCCATCGTGGACACCTTCCTGCGTTCCCAGCGCCACCTCTCCGTGGACGACCTGCTGCACCTCGTCCACAAGCGACGGCCCGACGTCGGGCGCACCACCGTCTACCGGACGCTGAAGCTCCTGCAGTCGGCGGGGCTCGCCCAGGAGCTGGCCCTGGACGGCGAGACGCGCTTCGAGCGCGAGTACAAGCGCGCCCACCACGACCACTTCATCTGCAAGTCCTGCGGCGACATCATCGAGTTCTCGTCCCCGGAGATCGAGCGCATCCAGGACGAGATCGCGGCGGACCTCGGGTTCGTCATCGAGGGCCACCGCCACCACATCTTCGGCCGTTGCCGGTCGTGCGCACGGTCCCCGCGCACGGTCTCCCGCTGAGCCGCGACACCCGGCTCGACCGGGTGGAGGTGAGGCGCCTCGCCGTGCCGCTGCGCCGGCCCTTCCAGACTTCGCGCGGCCGGACCACGGTCAAGGACGTGCTGCTCGTGCTGGTCTCCGCCGACGGCGTGACCGGGGTGGGCGAGTGCGTGGCCGACTCCGAGCCGTCCTACCTGCCCGAGACCACCGAGACGGTGATCCACGTCCTGCGCGACTTCCTGGCCCCCGCCGCGCTGGCCGCGCCGCTGGCCCACCCGCGCGACCTGGCCGCCCGCTTCGGCCACGTCCGCGGCCACGAGATGGCCAAGGCGGCGCTGGAGATGGCGGTCTGGGAGCTGTGGGCGCGGCGCGAGGGCGTGCCCCTCCACCGGCTGCTGGGCGGCCGTGGCGGCGAGGTCGCCGCCGGCGTGTCCATCGGCCTCCAGGAGAGCGTGGAGGCCCTGCTCGAGGTGGTGGCCCGCGAGCGCGAGGCCGGCTACCGGCGCTACAAGGTCAAGATCGAGCCCGGCCGCGACGTCGCGCTGGTGGAGGCGTTGCGCAGGCGCTTCCCCGACCTCCCGCTGCTCGTGGACGCCAACGGCGCCTACGGCGCGGACGACACCGCCGTTTTCGAGGCCCTGGACGGCCAGGGGCTGCTCATGGTCGAGCAGCCGCTGGGCTGGGACGACCTCCTCGGCCACGCGCGCCTGCAGCGCCGGCTCGCCACCGCCCTCTGCCTCGACGAGTCGGTGCGGTCGCCCCACCTCTGCTGGCAGGCCCTGGAGCTGGGCGCCGCCCGCGTCATCAACATCAAGGCGGGGCGCGTGGGCGGCTTCGCGGCGAGCGTGGCCATCCACGACCTCTGCCGGGAGCGCGGCGTGCCCGTGTGGTGCGGGGGGATGCTGGAGACCGGCATCGGACGGCTGGCCAACGTGCACCTGCAGACCCTGCCCGGCTTCACCCCCGGGGACACTTCCGCCTCCGCGCGCATGTTCGAGGAAGACCTCGTGGAGCCCCCGGTCACGGTATCGTCGGACGGGACCATCGCGGTGCCGGAGCGTCCCGGCATCGGGCACGAGATCCTGTGGACCCGCGTCGCGGGGGCCACGGTCTGGCAAGAGGAGTGGGTGAGGGCCTGACCGTGACCCCGGGCGTGAGGCGTGCCGCCGGCCTGCTCTGGCTGGCGGTGATGACGGCCGGCAGCGTGGTGCTCACCGTATCGCTCCGCGCCGAGATCCGCCGCGCGGACCGGCTGGCCTTGCTCCTCCTCATGACCTTCGTGTACGCGGCGGTCCTGGCGGTCCTGTGGCTCGTGAGCGCCGCCGCGTGGCGGCTGCCCCGGGTGGCGGAGAGCAGGCTGGGGCGGCTGGCGGGAGGGCCGGCCTGGTCCGCCGCCGGCGTGTTCCTCGCCGCGCTGGCCGTGCGGTGGCTGCGGTACTGGTGCGGGCACACGATGGACGTCTTCCTCACGCCCCCGCCGCTGTGGAACGCGCCGGCGCCGGTGGAGGCCATCCTCATCGCCGGCACGGTGGCCGGCGTGCTCGCCCTCCTCGTGGCGCTGCGCCGCCCGCTGGAGCGCGTGCCCTCAGGGGCCATGGCCTTCGGCGCGCTCGCCCTCGTGGGCGGCGCGTGGATCCCGCCCCTTCCCTCGGCCACGCCGGTGACGCGCGCCGCCGTGCTCGCGACGCCGCCCGACTGGAGGCCCGTCCCTCGCCGGCCCCTCGTCCTCGTCGCGTTCGACGGCGTCGATCCGCGGCTGCTGCGCTCCGCGGCGGGCGCCACCGACCTGCCCGAGTTCCGCCGCCTCATGCAGGAGGGCTTCCGGTCGTCGCTCGACAACCACCGGTGGGGCTACTCGCCGGTGGTGTGGACGTCGGTGGCCACGGGGCTGCGCGCCCGCCGCCACGGGATCCACGACTTCCTCACCCGCCATCCGGTGCTCTTCCGCGAGCCCATCGACGGGTGGTGGAAGGCGCTGCCCCCGAACCTGGGCGCGCAGCGGGTGTTCGCCACGCTGCGGCCGCCGCTCATGACCACGCGCGCGACGAACGCGGCGCAGCGGCCGGGGGCCAGCGTCTGGCAGGTGCTGTCCCGAGCGGGGCGGCGCAGCCTCGTCGTCAACTGGCTGGGCTCCTTTCCCGCGGAGAAGGTGGACGGGATCGTCCTCGCCGGCGACGTCTACGACGCCAAGCTCGACGCCGTCCGCGCCGGCACGGACCTGGCGGGGTACGAGTACCCGCCGGGCTCCTTCGACCGGCTGCACGGTCCCTTCGCGCCGCGCCGCCCGCCGCCCGGGCTGCGGGCCGACGAGCCGATGTTCGACTCCCTGGAGCGCCTCACCCTGCGGGCGCTGGACGCCGAGCCCTTCGACTTCGTGGCCTTCTTCACGCACTGGACGGACGCGCCCAACCACCACCTGGGCGTGGCGGAATGGCGCCGCCTGCTGGAAGGGGACTTCGCCTCCGCGCGGGGCCAGGACATCCTGCACATCTACCGGCGCCTCGACCGCTTCCTGGGCGCCCTTCGCGAGAGGAGGCCGGAGGCGAACTTCGTGGTCCTGTCGGACCACGGGGTGGCCCCCGTCTTCCGGGCGCGGCACGAGAGGCTCGACCACCTGTACGAAAGCCCGGGGATCTTCTTCGCCCAGGGCCCCGACGCCGGACGGCAGGAGGCGGACTCGGTCTCGATGCTCGACGTCGGGCCGTCCGTCATCGGCTACTTCGGGGCCCCCGTGGCCCTGGACATCGACGGCACGGTCGACCCGCGCATCTTTCCCGCCGCCACGGCGCCCCAGTACATCGACACATACCAGGATGCCGTCCCTCGCGCGCGAGTGGCCATGGCCCGGCGTGAGCCGCCCGCGTCCGTCAGGGAGCGGCTGCGGGCCCTGGGCTACGTGAACTGAGGCGCGCGGAGGGCCTCCTCCGCCGCCTCCACCAGGAACGCGCAGCCCAGCGCGAGCGCGCGCTCGTCGAAGTCGAAGCGGGGGCTGTGGTGGGGCTGGTCGAGGCCGCGCGCCGCGTTGGCCGAGCCCACGAAGACGAAGCAGCCCGGCACGCGCTCGAAGTAGACGGCCATGTCCTCGCCGCCCATGGTGGGCTCGGGCCGCACCACCGCCGCCTCGCCCACCACGCGCGCGGCGGCGCGCGCGGCCAGGGCCGCGGCCGCGCCGTCGTTGACCACGGGCGGGTTGCCGGGCCGCACCTCGACCTCGGCCCGGCACCCCAGGGCGCCCGCGATCCCGCCCGCGATGCGCGCGAGGCGCTCCGGCATGGCCGCGCGCAGCCCGGTGTCGAAGGTGCGGAGGGTGCCGGTCAGCGTCACCTCGTCGGGGATGACGTTGAAGGCCTGCCCGCCGTGGATGGAGCCGATGGTCACCACCGCGGACTGGAGGGGCGAGGTCTCGCGGGAGACCACGGTCTGGAGGCCGGTCACCACCTGCGCCGCCGCCACCACGGGGTCCGCGGAGCGGTGCGGGGTGCCGCCGTGGCCGCCGCGCCCGTGGATCACGATGCGCAGCCGGTCCACCGCGGCCATGAGGGCGCCCTCCTTGACCCCGAGGGTGCCCGCCGCCAGCTCGTTCCACAGGTGCACGCCCAGCACCACGTCCACGCCCTCGAGGGCGCCCGCCGCCACCATGGCCTGGGCTCCGCCCTCGCCCTCTTCCGCGGGCTGGAAGAGCACCCTGACCGTGCCCGCGGGAGGCCTTCGCGCGAGCACGCGCGCCGCCGCCGCCCCCATGGCCACGTGGCCGTCGTGGCCACAGGCGTGCATGACGCCCGCCGTGCGCGAGGCGTACGGCGCCGCGCTGTCCTCCTGGACGGGCAGGGCGTCCATGTCCACGCGCAGGAGGACGGTGGGACCGGGCCCGCCGGCGACGGTGGCCAGGAGGCCGGTGCCGCCGAGGCCGCGCCGGAGGGTGAGGCCGGGCACGCCCTCCAGGAACGCGACCACGCGGTCCCCCGTGCGCCGCTCCTCCCAGGACAGCTCCGGGTGCTGGTGCAGGTCGCGGCGCAGGGCGATGATGTCCGCCTCGATCTCCTCGACCTCCGGGAGCCGTCCCGCCATGCCCGCGATTCTATCTGCGTAGAATGGCGCGCATGAGACGCGTGCTCACGATCGCCGGGGCGGCGCTGGTGGCGGCGGCGCTCGTCCTGCTCTTCTTCTACGTGCAGGCGCCGCCGGCCACGCCGGTGGGAGCGGGGGACATGGCCCCCGACTTCGAGGCGCCCGGCCTGCCCGGCGAGGCGTCCGGCCATGTGGGAGCCATGCGCGGCTCCCCCGCGCTGCTCGTCTTCTTCGACGGCCGCTGGCCGAACACGGTGACCACCCTGCGGGAGATCGAGCGCCTGCACCGCGAGCACTTCAAGCGCGGCCTGCGCGCCATGGGCGTGCTCCTCGACGACGTGGACTCGCCCAAGGTGCCGGACACGGGCGACCTCGCGCTGACCTTCCACGTCGTCCACGACCGCGGAGGCCGCATCTCGTCCGCGAAGTGGGGACGGCCGGACGGCGTGATGGTCTACCTGCTCAGCCCTTCCGGGCGCGTGGAGGCCGTCTTCGGCGAGGACGCCCACTGGCGGACCGAGGTGCACCGGCGCGTGGACGCGCTGCTGCCGCCCGAGAAGCCGTCGGCGACGGCTTCGCCGCACTGAGCCGGCGGAGCACGTCCCCCACCAGGAACAGGCTTCCCGCCACCACCACGCGCTCGCCGGCGCGGGCGCGGCGGCGGGCCAGGGCCAGGGCGCGGCCCACCCTGGGCTCGAGCAGGGCGAGGGGCGCCGGAGCGCGCCGCGCCACTTCCGCCGGCGTGGCCGCGCGCTCTCCCGGCGGCTGCGTGAGCACGACCACGCGCGCCAGGGGGAACAGCGCGGCGGCCATGCCCGCCACGTCTTTATCCGCCATGGCCCCGAACACGAGTACGAACGGGGGCCCTCCGCGCAGCGCGTCAGCCAGGGCGCGCGCGCCGGCAGGATTGTGCGCCCCGTCGAGAAGGAGCGGGGGACGGCCCGGGACACGCTGCAGCCGCCCCGGCCAGCGCGCCCGGGAGAGGCCGGCGGCGCAGCGCCCGAGGTCCACGCCCAGGCCTGCCTCCCGCGCCGCCTCCAGCAGGCGGAGGGCCACCACCGCGTTGTCCCGCTGGTGCCGGCCGGGAAGGGGCCTCACCCCGCGGTAGGTGTGGCGGGGCGTGCGCACCACCAGGCCGCCGCGCGCCTCCGTCACGCGCACGCCCTCGGCGGCGTCCACGAGCCGCGCGCCCAGCGCGCGCGCCGCCTCGCCGACGGCCTCCCGCGCCTCGGAGGGCAGGGTGCCCACCACCGTCACGCGGCCCCGCCGGAGGACGCCCGCCTTCTCCCGCGCGATGGCGGCCAGGGTGTCGCCCAGGTGCGCCTCGTGGTCGAAGTCCACGCTCACGATGGCGGAGCACAGCGGCGCGCAGGCGTTGGTGGCGTCGAGCCGGCCGCCGAGGCCCACCTCGAGCACCGCGGCCTCCACCCGGGCGGCGCGGAAGTGGACGAGACCCGCGGCGGTGAGGACCTCGAAGTGCGTCGGATGATCGGGGAGGGCCCCCTCGCGGACCAGGGCGGAAGCCGCGTCGCGGACGGCCCCCACGGCGCGGGCGAGGCCGGCGTCGCCCACGGGCCGCCCGCCCACGGCGATGCGCTCGTTCACGCGCACCAGGTGGGGAGAGGTGTACCGGCCGCAGCGCAGTCCGCTCGCGCCGAGCGCCGCGTCCACGTACGCGGTGACCGAGCCCTTGCCGTTGGTCCCGGCGACCACCAGGACCGGGAACGAGCGCTCCGGGTGTCCCAGCGCGGCGAGCAGCGCGCGCATGGTGTCGAGTCCGAACTTGACCCCGAACCGGGCGCGCTGGGCGAGATACCGCTCGGTCGCGTTCACGATGGGCACTCTAGCCCAGGCCTGAGTGTGGAAAAGTGGAAGAAAGTGTGGAAGACTCCTAGCTCGCTGTGTTCAAAGGGACTTATCGGCATCGCATCGACCCCAAGGGGCGCCTTCCGGTGCCCGCCGCCTTCCGCAAGGCCCTGGCCGAGGGCGAGGGGCGCCTCGTGCTCACCCTCCTCGACCAGTGCCTCGCCGCCTATCCGCCGCCCGAGTGGGAGCGCCTGGAGGAGCAGCTCGGCGCCCTGCCCGCGTTCAGCCGGCCGGTCAAGGCCCTCACCCGGCTCCTGGCCTCGCGGGCCGCGGACTGCACCCTGGACGTGCAGGGCCGCATCCTGCTGCCCCCCGTGCTGCGGGCGGGCGCGGGCCTTGTTCGCGAGGCGGTGGTGGTCGGCGTGCTCAACCGCTTCGAGGTCTGGAGCCCCGCGGCCTGGGACTCCTTCCTCCGCGACTCCGAGCGCCTGCTCGAGGATGTCAGCCTCGACGTCCAGTGGCCGCCAGCACCCTCCCGGACCCCTCCCGCCGCCCTCCGTCCACAGCCGAAACCCAAGCCGTAGTAACGGTTTCCCCTTGACAGTGTTCCGCTCAGTCTCCTAGACTCGCTGTGGAAAATTGTGGAAAAAAGTGGGCTGACCGTGTCAGCGGAGGGCTAAGGACTCGGTGCTTCGCGGGAACCATCCGGCGCGCGTCGACGAGAAGGGCCGCCTCAAGGTCCCGAACGGCTTCCGCGCCCTGATCGAGGCGCAGCACGGTCCCGAGCTCTTCGTGACCAGCGTGTCCGGGGAGTACGTGCGGCTCTATCCCATGGCCGTCTGGCTGGAGATCGAGCGGCGCCTGGCCGAGGTGCCCTCCACCAACCCGTCCAAGCTGCGCTTCCTCGACCGCGTCAACTTCTTCGGGCACACGAGCGCGCTCGACAAGCAGGGCCGCGTCCTGCTCCCGCAGGTGCTGCGCGAGACGGCGGCCATGCAGGGCGAGGTGGCGGTACTGGGCCTCCAGAACCACCTGGCCGTGTGGAACCGCAAGCGGCTCGAGGAGCGGCTCTTCAAGAAGGAGCCCTTCACCGAGGAGGACGGGCGCGTCCTCTCGCAGTACGGGATCTGATGTGGAGCCACGGCACGAACCGGTGCTCCTGGCCGAGTGCCTGGAGCTGCTCGCCGTGAAGCCGGGCGGCTTCTACGTGGACGGCACCCTCGGCCTGGGTGGCCACGCCGAGGAGATCCTGCGGCGCTGCGCGCCCGACGGCACGCTGCTGGGAGCCGACCGCGACGCCGAGGCCCTCGCCCGGGCCGGGGAGCGGCTGCGGCCCTTCGGCGCGCGCGCGCGCCTGGTGCACGCCGACTTCCGGGCCCTCCCCGCCCTGCTCGCAGAGGAAGGCCGTCATCCGCAGGGCGTGCTGCTCGACCTCGGCGTCAGCTCCTGGCAGCTCGACGACCCCGCGCGCGGCTTCAGCTTCCGCGCCGACTCTCCCCTCGACATGCGCATGGACCGGAGCGGCGGCCCGACCGCGGCCGACCTCGTGAACCGCCTGCCCGAGCGCGCGCTGGCCGACCTGATCTACCGCTTCGGGGAGGAGCGCGCCTCGCGCAAGGTGGCGCGGGAGGTGGTGGCGGCCCGGCGGCGGCAGCGCATCGAGACGACGGGCCAGCTCGCCGCCCTGGTGCGGCGCGTGGTGCGCAGCCGCCCCGGCTTCGATCCCGCCACGCGCACCTTCCAGGCCCTGCGCATCGCCGTGAACGCGGAGCTCGACGGCCTCGGCCCCGCCCTGGCCGGGCTGGCCGGCCGGCTGGCCGCGGGCGGCCGCCTGGCCGTCGTCGCCTTCCACTCGCTCGAGGACCGCGAGGTGAAGCAGGCCTTCCGCGCCCTGGCCGGCCGCGGGTTCACGCTGCTCACCCGCAAGCCCGTCCGGCCCTCCGCGGCCGAGGTGGCGCGCAACCCGCGCGCGCGCAGCGCGCGGCTGCGCGGCCTGGAGAGGGCGGCGGCGTGAAGGGCGAGAGCATCGACGGCCTGGCCATCCTGCCCAAGACCATCGACAACTCGCAGGTGGTGCGCGAGCGCGACCCGCGCACGAGCCGCCAGGTCGGCCTGCTGCTGGCGGTGGTGGCCGCCCTCGTGCTCGGCCTGGTCCTCTACGCCTGGCCCAACCTCGAGCTGCGCCAGGCCGGGGTGGAGCGCGAGCAGCTCGCGCGCGAGCGCGAGCGGCTGCTCGAGGAGAACCGCAAGCTGCGCCTGGAGAAGGCGGCCCTCACCGACCTGCGGCGCGTGGAGGGCATCGCCACCCGCCAGCTCGGGCTGGTGGCTCCGCCCGCCGCGGACGTGGTGGTGGTCGAGCCGCGGCCCCCCGCCCCCGCCGGGCAGGTGGCGGAGCGCGGGCGGGCGCCGGAGGAGCCGCGGTGAGTCCCTGGGAGCGGCCCGCGTCGCCGGGGGCGGCGCCCACCGCCCTCCCCTCGCGGCGCGAGCGCACGGTGCGCCTGCGCCTCATGCTCACCGCGCTCACGCTCTGCTTCTGGTCGGTGATCGCGGTGGCGCGGCTTCTGCAGCTCCAGGTGGTCGGCCGCGCCTCCTTCGAGAAGCAGGCGGCGCGCCAGAGCGAGCGCACCATCGTGCTCGATCCGCGCCGCGGGCCCATCCTCGACCGCCGCGGCCACGAGCTCGCGGTCTCCGTGGACGCGGACAGCATCTACGCCGTTCCCCAGGAGGTGCGCGACCCCGCGCGCACCGCGGCCGCCCTGGGCCGCGCCCTGGGCCTGGACGCGGCCGGGCGGCGCGAGCTGCATGCCCTCCTCCAGCGCGACCGCGCCTTCGTGTGGGTGCGCCGCAAGGTGGACCCGGCCACCGCGCGGGCCGTGCGCGCCCTCTCCCTCGACGGCGTCGGCTTCCTCACCGAGAACCGGCGCTACTACCCCAAGCGCGAGCTGGCGGCGCAGGTCCTGGGCTATGTCGGCCTGGACAACACCGGCATGAGCGGCGTGGAGTACGGCCTGGAGGACCTGATCCGCGGCAAGGCCGCCAAGGTCACCGTGCACGTGGACGCGCGTCGGCGGCCGGCGGGCCACACCGAGAAGCCCAGCACGGACGGCCACCGCGTCTTCCTCACCATCGACGAGACCCTGCAGCACATCGCGGAGCGGGAGCTGGCGCGGTCCATGGCGGAGACGCGGTCCAGCGCCGGGCTGGCCGTGATGATGGACCCGCGCACGGGGGAGGTCCTGGCCATGGCCGGACAGCCCACCTTCAACCCCAACCGCTTCGGGGCCTACCCCAGCACGCACTGGCGCAACCGCACCGTCACCGACGCCTACGAGCCGGGCAGCGTCTTCAAGATCTTCACCGCCGCCGCCGCCCTGCAGGAGAAGGTGGTGGACCCCGACGAGACGATCGACTGCGGGGGAGGCGGGGTGGAGATCGCGGGCGTCCGCATCAACGACCACGCCGTCTTCCACGATCTGAGCTTCCGCGACGTCATCGCCCTCAGCTCGGACGTGGGCGTGATCCGCGTGGCCCAGCGCCTGGGCCGCGAGAACTTCAACCGCTACCTGCGCCACTTCGGCTTCGGCGAGCCGACGGGCGTGGACCTCCCCGGCGAGTCACCCGGGCTCCTGCGCCCCACCGCGCGCTGGAGCGCCCTCTCCCTGCCTTCGCTCTCCTTCGGCCAGGAAGTGGGCGTGACCGCCCTCCAGCTCGCCACCGCGGTGGCGGCGGTGGCCAACGGCGGCTACCTGATGCGGCCCCTCATGGTGCGGCGGGTGGAGGACGCGCAGGGGAGCGTCGTGCGCCAGGGCAAGCCGCAGGCCGTCCGCCGGGTGCTCGAGCCGGAAACGGTGGACGTGCTCACCGACCTGCTGCGCGGCGTGGTGCGCGGCGGCACCGGCCAGCGCGCCGCCATCGACGGCTACGCGGTGGCGGGCAAGACGGGCACCGCGCAGAAGGTGGACGCCTCGGGCCGCTACTCGATGGTGGACCACGTGGCCTCCTTCGTCGGCTTCGTCCCCGCCTCGCGGCCGGCCTTCGTCCTGCTCGTCTCCCTCGACACCCCGCGCGGAGCGCTCAACGAGGGCGGCCACGTGGCGGCGCCCCTCTTCGCGCGCATCGCCGAGCCCGCCCTGCGCCATCTCGGCGTGCCCTCGGACGACCCCGCGCGCACGCTGCGCGCGGCGGAGGAGCCCGGGCCCGTGGCCCCCGCCGCCTACCCGCCGCCCGCCCCCGTCACGCCGCCCAGCGCGCCGGCGGCGGCGAAGGGGCTGATGCCCGACCTGCGCGGCCGGTCCGCGCGCGAGGCCGCCCGCGAAGCGGCGCGGCGGGGCCTGGTGGTGGAGCTGCGCGGCTCGGGCGTGGTGGTGGACCAGCAGCCCGCGCCGGGCGCGGAGGTGGAGCCCGAGACGGGCTGCGTCCTCGTGCTCGCGCGCCAGGCGGCGGCGGGCGGAGGCCAGCCGTGATGCTGAGCGCGCTGGCCCGCCGCGTGCCCGGGGCGCGGGCCACGGGACCGGAGGCCGAGGTGGCGGCGGTGACCCACGACTCGCGCCGCGTCTCGCCGGGCGCCCTGTTCGTGGCCGTGCGCGGGGCCGCCGCCGACGGCAACGACTACGTCGACGGCGCGTGGAGCCGGGGGGCGGCCGCCGTAGCCTCCGAGCGCGAGGCGCCTTCCCCCGCGCGCGCCTGGCTCCAGGTGCCGGACGCGCGCGAGGCCCTGGCCCTCGCCTCCGCCGCCGTCCTGGGCGACCCCGCCACCCAGCTCGGCCTGGTGGGGGTCACCGGCACCAACGGCAAGACCACCACCACCTACCTGATCGACGCCGCCCTGCGCGCGGCCGGACGCCGCGTGGGCCTGCTCGGCACCGTGCAATACCGCATCGGCGACCGGCTGGCGGAGGCGGTGCGCACCACCCCCGAGTCCTCCGACCTCCAGGCGCTCTTCCGGGAGATGGTGGACGACGGCTGCGCCTACGCCGTGCTCGAGGTCTCCTCGCACTCCCTGGCCCTGAAGCGCGTCTTCGGCTGCACCTTCCGGGTGGCCGTCTTCACCAACCTCACGCGCGACCACCTCGACTTCCACGGCGACATGGACGCCTACTTCGAGGCCAAGCGGATCCTCTTCGAGCAGAACCTCGCGCGCGACGGGCACGCCGTGATCAACCTGGACGACGACCGCGGGGCGGAGCTGGTCCGGGCCTCCCGCGGGCACGTCTGGACCTACAGCCTCGACGCCGCCAAGGGGGCCCAGATCACCGCCCACGACCTGCGGCTCAGCCTCGCCGGCACCTCCTTCCGCGCCGTGACGCCGGTGGGCACGCTGGAGGTGCGGTCCCCGCTCCTGGGCCGCTTCAACGTGGAGAACCTGCTGGCCGCCCTGGGCGCCGCCTTCGCCCTGGGCGTGCCCCCGGAGACGGCGGTGGCCGGCGTCTGCTCGGTGACGGGCGTGCCCGGCCGGCTGGAGCGCGTGGACGCCGGCCAGCCGTTCACGGTGGTGGTGGACTACGCCCACACCGACGACGCCCTCCGCAACCTCCTGGAGACCGTGCGCACGCTGGGCCCGCGGCGAGTCATCACCGTGTTCGGCTGCGGCGGCGACCGCGACCGCAGCAAGCGGCCGCTCATGGGGGCGGTGGCCGCGCGCATGAGCGACGTGGTCATCGTGACGTCGGACAACCCCCGCAGCGAGCCGCCGGAAGCCATACTGGAAGAGATCCAGCGCGGGATGAACGGCGGCCGCGGCGCCGAGCGCCACGCCATCACCGACCGCCGGGAGGCCATCGCCCGGGCGATGGAGATGGCGGGCGAGGGGGACGCGGTGGTGATCGCGGGCAAGGGCCACGAGACGTACCAGGTCCTGCGCGACCGCACGGTGCCCTTCGACGACCGGCAGGTGGCGCGCCAGGCCCTCTCCCGCACGGGGACGCGGAGGAAGGCCTGATGCTCGCCCCCCTCACCCTCCACGACGTGGTCACGGCCACGCGCGGCCGGGTGGTGGGCCGCTCCCCGGTAGGCCCCTTCGCCGGCGTGGGCATCGACTCGCGCACGCTGGGGGCGGGCGAGGTCTTCTTCGCCATCCAGGGCCCGCGCTTCGACGGGCACGACTTCCTGGCCCAGGCGCGCGCGGCGGGCGCGGAAGCGGCGGTGGTCCATCGCGACCTGGCCGACGCTCCCCTGCCCCTGGTGCGCGTGGCCGACACCACGCGCGCGCTCGCCGACCTGGCCCGGCACCGGCGGGAGCAGGCGGCCATCCCCGTGGTGTGCATCACGGGATCCGCCGGGAAGACCACCACCAAGGAGATGACGGCGGCGCTGCTCGCGCGGCGCGGCGCCGTCCTCAAGACCGAGGGCAACCTCAACAACCAGTACGGCCTTCCCCTGAGCCTGCTGCGCCTGGCGCCCGCGCATCGCCACGCCGTCCTGGAGCTCGGGATGTCGGCGGCGGGAGAGCTGCGGGCCCTCTCCGCCATCGCCCGCCCCGACGTGGCCGTGATCACCCTGGTGGCCCCCGTCCACCTGGAGTTCTTCGCCTCCGTGGACGACATCGCGGCGGCCAAGGCGGAGATCCTGGAGGGGCTGCGCCCCGGGGGCGCCGCCGTGCTCAACGCGGACGACCCGCGGGTGAGGGCGGCGGGGGAGCGCCACCCGGGCAAGGTGGTCTGGTTCGGCCGCGACCGCCGTTGCCAGGTCAGCGCCGAGAACTGGCGCGGCACCGTGCACGGCATGCGCTTCGACCTGCGCGTGGACGGCCGGTCCGTCGACGTCGCCCTGCCCCTGCCCGGCCCGCACTTCCTCACCAACTTCCTGGCCGCGGCCGCCACCGCCCACGTGCTCGGATTGAGCGCGGAGGAGATCGCGGAGGGAGCCACCGGCATGAAGGCGGCCCGCCATCGCGGAGAGGTGCTGGCCCTGGGTCAGGGGGTCACGCTCCTCGACGACTGCTACAACTCGAACCCGGCCGCGGTGGAGGCGGCGGTGGCCGCCCTCGACATGGCGGCGCAGGGGCGCCGCGTGGCCTTCCTCGGCGACATGCTCGAGCTGGGCCCGCGCGGCCCCGAGCTGCACCGCGCCACCGCGCGCGCGGTGGCCCCGCGCCTCCGGGCCCGGGTGGCGGTAGGGGCGCAGGCCGAGCACCTGCTCGCGGGCGCGCGCGAGGGTGGGCTGCCCGCGGAGGCGCTGCACGCCTTCGCCGACTCCGAGCAGGCGGCGGCCGCCGCGCCGGGCCTCCTGCGGCCGGGCGACGCCGTGCTCGTGAAGGGCTCGCGCGGCGTGCGCATGGAGAAGGTGGTGGACGCCCTGGCCGGGCATTTCGGGGCGCTCGAGGCCTAGTGCTCTACCACCTCTTCTACGCGCTGCGCAGCGAGCTGAGCGGCCTGGGCGTCGTCCGCTACATCACCTTCCGCACCGCCGTGGCCAGCCTGACCGCCCTCTTCCTGGTGCTCTTCCTGGGGCCCTGGATGATCGAGCGCCTGCGCCGCCTGCAGGTCGGCCAGTTCATCCGCGAGGAGGGTCCCAAGGCCCACCAGACCAAGGCGGGCACGCCCACCATGGGCGGCCTGCTCATCCTGGCCGGCATCATCGTGCCCACCCTGCTCTGGGGCGACCTCACCAATCCCAACATCTGGATCCTCGTGCTCTCCACCCTCGCCTTCGGCGCCATCGGGTTCGCCGACGACTACCTGAAGGTGGTCAAGAAGCGGAACCTCGGCCTGCGCGGCCGCGCCAAGATGGGGGGCCAGATCGCGGTGGGGCTCGGCCTGGGCACCTTCGTCTACTGGTACTCGCTCTACGGCCCCGCCCAGTACTCGACGCGCCTCATCATCCCCTTCGTCAAGCAGGCCATGCCCGACCTGGGCATGCTCTACATCCTCTTCGCCGTGGTCGTGGTGGTGGGGGCCAGCAACGCCGTCAACATGACGGACGGCCTCGACGGCCTGGCCATCGGCTCCACCCTCATCGCCGCCGCCACCTTCACCGCCCTGGCCTACGTCACCGGCCACCGGGTCTTCTCCGACTACCTCGACGTCATCTACCTCCCGCGGGTGGGGGAGGTGACGGTGTTCTGCGGGGCCATGGTGGGGGCCTCGATGGGCTTCCTGTGGTGGAACTGCTATCCCGCCC
>DATBIO010000030.1:0-26153 GCA_036556965.1 Vicinamibacteria bacterium | reverse complement strand
GTGCCGCAGGCCAGGAGGAGCACGCGGCGCGCCCGCCGGAGCTCCTCCGCGGCCGCGCCCAGCTCTTCGAGGTGGACCTCGCCCTCGTCGAGGCTGAAGCGCCCGAGGAGGGTGTCGCGCACCGCGGTGGGCTGCTCGTGGATCTCCTTGAGCATGAAGTGGCGGTAGCCGCCCTTCTCCGCCTGCACGGGGTCCCAGGTGATGCGCTGGGGCGCCCGCTCCAGGCGGCGGCCCCCTTCGTCGGTCAGCGTCACGCCCTGCGGGGTGAGCACCACCACCTCGCCGTCCCCCAGGAAGACGAAATCGCGGGTGTGGGCCAGGAGGGCGGGGACGTCGGAGGCGAGGTACTGCTCGCCCTCGCCCAGTCCCACCACCAGGGGCGGACCCTTGCGCGCGCCCACGAGGCGCTGGGGCTCGTCGCGGTCGATGAGGACCAGGGCATAGATGCCCTCCATCTCCCCCATGGCCCGGCGCACGGCGGTCTCCAGGCTGCCCGGCCCGTCCAGGTGGGACTCCACGAGGTGGGCCACCACCTCGGTGTCCGTCTGGGTGACGAAGCGGTGCCCGGCCCGGCTGAGCCGCTGCTTGAGGGGCAGGTAGTTCTCGATGATGCCGTTGTGCACCACCACCACCCGCCCGTGGCAGTCCTGGTGGGGGTGGGCGTTCTCCTCGCTCGGGCGCCCGTGCGTGGCCCAGCGGGTGTGGCCGATGCCGAAGTCGCCCTTCAGCGGGTCGGCGCGGAGGCTCTCCTCGAGGTTGCGGAGCTTGCCCACCGCGCGGCGGCGCTCCAGGCGGCCGTTGGCCACCACCGCGATGCCCGCGGAGTCGTACCCCCGGTACTCCAGGCGGCGCAGGCCGTCCACGATCACGGGCACCGCGTCGCGCGGCCCCACGTAGCCGACGATGCCGCACATGGCGCTAGCGGCGGCCCTTGGTCGCCCCGCGCCGGCGCTCGGCCCAGCCCGCCTTGACCACCTGCCGGCCCCGGCCCAGGGCCAGGGCGCCGGCGGGGACGTCATCCGTGATCACGCTTCCCGCGCCCACGTAGGCGCCGTGGCCCACCGTCACCGGGGCCACCAGGGTGGAGTTGCTGCCGATGAAGGCGTCGGCCTCGATGCGCGTGGGGTGCTTGGCCGCGCCGTCGTAATTGCAGGAAATGGTGCCCGCGCCCACGTTCACGTTGGTGCCGATGACGGCGTCCCCGAGGTAGGACAGGTGGGGCGCCTTGCTCCCCCCGCCCAGCTCCGTCTTCTTCAGCTCCACGAAGTTGCCCACCTTGGCGTTGGGTCCGATGCGGCTCTCCGGCCGGATGTGCGCGAAGGGCCCGACGGTCGCTCCCGCCTCCACCACGCATTCCCGTAGCAAGCAGTGGTCCAGGATGCGCGCCCCCGGCCCGATCTCGGAGTCGGCCACGCGGGCGAAGGGGCCCACCATCGCGCCCGCCCGCACCCGCGTCCGCCCCTCGAGCATGGTGAAGGGCCGGATCACGGCGTCCGCCTCCAGCTCGACGTCGAGCCCGACGTGGGTGGAGGCGGGGTCCTCCACCGCCACCCCCTGGCTCTGGAGCTCGGCCACCCGGCGCCCGCGCAGGAGGGCGGCCACCTCGGCCAGCTCGCCCTGGGTGTTGACGCCGTGCGTCTCGGCGGGCTCGATGGCGGCCAGGGCCCGCACCGTGCGGCCGGCGGAGCGCAGGAGGCCCACGAGGTCGGTCAGGTAGTACTCGCCCTGGGCGTTGTGCGCCTGGAGGCCGCCCAGGACCTCCAGGAGGGCGGGCACCTCGAAGGCGTAGATGCCCGCGTTGACCTCGGTGACCGCTCGCTCCTCTTCGCTGGCGTCCGCCGCCTCCACGATGGCCCGCACCTCGCCCGCCTTGTCCCTCAGGACCCTCCCGTAGGAGCCGGGCTCCTCCAGGACCATGGTGAGCAGGGTGGCCGCGGGCCGGGCCTGCTTGTGGTCGCGCAGGAGCGCGGTCAGGGTCTCCGCCCGCAGCAGCGGCAGGTCGCCGTTGAGCACGAGCACGGTACGGTCGGGCAGCGCGGCCAGCTGCTCGCGCGCGGCCTGCACGGCGTGGCCCGTGCCCAGCGGGGGGTGCTGGCGGACGAAGCGCAGGTCGCGGCCCGCGAAGGCGGCCTCCACCGCGTCGCCGTGGTGGCCCACCACCACCGTGATGGGGCTCGCCCCCACCGCCTCCACCGCGCGCAGCACGTGCTCGAGGAGGGGGACGCCGAGCAGCGGGTGCAGGACCTTGGGATGCGCCGACTTCATGCGCGTCCCCTTCCCGGCGGCCAGGATCAGGGCTTGCGAGGACTGTGGTGAGAATCGCGGGCGAGAGGCCATGTCGTCGATGTTAGCACGCGGGTTTTTGCGGCTATTCCCGCGCGGCGCGCCGCGGTGCGCGCCGACGGCGCTCAGTCTTCGCCGTGCAGGATGGCCTGGAACTCGTCTTCGTCGCGCAGGGAGTCGAAGTCGGAGTCCCGGCGCGCATGGGCCCGGCTCTCGGGGGAGGCGGCGATGGCCGAGCGCAGGGACTTGAGGGCCAGGGCGCCGTCGCCCGCGCGGGCCGCCGTGGCCGCCTGGCAGTAGAGCGCGTGCTCGTTGCGCGGGTGCATCTCCGTGGCCTGGCGCAGGTACTTCAGGGCGTCCTCGAACTCGCCCCGGTTGTGCAGGTAGACGCCGTGCTGCACCAGCTCCTCGAAGGTCTTGGGCTTGACCGCCGGCCCCTTGTGCAGGGAGCGCCGGCAGAGGGCGCGGAAGGACTTGGCCCGCTCGACCACGTCCCTCTCCTCCGGGTAGGAGGCGATGATCTCGTCGAAGTGCTCCTGGGCACGGTCGAACTCGCGCTTGCCCAGCGCCTTCATGCCCTTCTGGAACACCTCCACGGCCTGGTTGGTGCGCCGCTCCGGGCCCGTGACCGGCTTCTTCGCGCTCGTGCTCATCTCTAGCGTCGCCCCTTCCCGCCTGGCAGCAAAGCCAAAAAGGATACCAGCGCGCGGCAAGGGCGGCAACCCGTGGCCGGACCCGGCCCGGCCGGGCCGCGCTGATAAGATGGGCCGCTTGCGCCCGCCTCCGCGTGCCCCGACAGACGAACGCATCGCCGTAAGGGGGGCCCGCGTCCACAACCTCAAGGACGTGGACTGCGACCTGCCCAGGGGGCGGCTGGTCGTGGTCACCGGCCCCTCGGGCTCGGGCAAGAGCAGCCTGGCCTTCGACACCCTCTACGCCGAGGGCCAGCGGCGGTACGTGGAGAGCCTCTCCCCCCAGGCGCGCGCCGTGCTCGGGGTGGCCGAGAAGCCGGCCGTCGACTCGATCACCGGGCTGCTCCCCGCCATCGCCGTGCACGCCCGCTCCGCCACCGCCCACCCGCGCTCCACGGTGGCCACCCTCACCGAGGCCCACGACCACCTTCGTGTGCTCTTCGCCGCCTTCGGCCAGGCCCATTGCCCGTCCTGCGACCGCCCGCTGGGCGCGCAGACGGTGGAGCAGATGGCGGAACGGCTGCTCCGCTTCCCCGAGGGCAGCGGCCTGGTGGTGCTGGCCCCGGTGGCGCGCGCGCGGCGCGGCGCCCTGCGCTCGGAGGTGGCGGCCCTGGTGCGGCAGGGGTTCCGCAAGGCCCGCGTGGACGGTCGCGTGCGCGACCTGGGCGCGCTCACCCTGGACGCGCGGCGCCGCCACACCGTCGAGGTGGTGGTGGACCGCCTGGCCGTGAGCCCGGCCGCGTCGCGCCGGCTGCGCGCGGCCCTCGAGCGCGCGCTCTCCCTGGGCCGTGAGACGGCGGTGGTGGTGGTCGAGGGGGCGGGCGAGAGGCTGCTCAGCCGGCGGCTGGCCTGTCTGGCCTGCGACGTCTCCCTGGCCGAGCCGACGCCCCGCTCCTTCTCCTTCAACAGCCCCCAGGGCGCCTGCCCCGGCTGCGACGGCCTCGGGCAGCGCTGGGACGTCGAGGGGGCGCGCGTGGTGATGGACGAGGACCGCTCCCTCCTCCAGGGAGCGGTCCGGTCGTGGCCACATCCTCTCTCCCGCACCCTGCGCCAGGCGCTCCTGTCCCTGGGGCGGCGGCACGACTTCGCCGTCGACCAGCCCTTCCGCCTGCTTCCTCCCGGCGCGCGCCAGGCCATCCTCGAAGGCGACGGCGCCGCCTTCGAGGGAGCGCTGCCGCCGCTCCGGCGGCGGCTGGAGGCGGCCCTCCGTCTGGCCGCGGAGGCGGACGGCGCCGACGCGGCGGCGCGCTTCGACGAGGTCCGGCCCTACCTGGCCGCGGTGCCGTGTCCGGCGTGCCGGGGCGGCCGCCTGCGCAAGGAGAGCGCCGCCGTCCGCCTGGGCGGACGGTCGCTCCCCGACTACTGCCGGTTGACGGTGCGCGAGGCGGAGGCGGCGTTGGGCGCCCTGCGCCTCGGGGAGGGAGAGCGGGGCGCGGCGGCGGCCCGCCTGCTCGCCCCCGTCCTGGACCGCCTGCGCTTCCTCGACGCTCTCGGCCTGGGCTACCTCACCCTGGACCGGCCGGTCTACACGCTCTCCGGAGGCGAGGCGCAGCGCGTGCGGCTGGCCGCACAGGCGGGGGCCCGGCTGCAGGGCGTGCTCTACGTGCTCGACGAGCCCTCCGTGGGGCTCCACCCCCGCGACGGCCAGCGCCTGCTCGCCATGCTGCGGCACGTGCGCGACCTGGGCAACACGGTGGTGGTGGTGGAGCACGACGAGGAGACGATCCGCGCCGCCGACTGGGTGCTGGACCTCGGCGAGGGCGCGGGGGCGCGGGGAGGGCGCGTGCTCTTCCAGGGCGAGCCCGCCCACTTCAACGGCAGCCTGACCGGGCGCTACCTTCGCGGCGAGCTCTCCATCGCCCTGCCCGCGGCGCGCCGGCCGCCGCGAGGGTCCCTGCGCGTGCTGGGCGCGGCCGAGAACAACCTGCGGGGCCTGGACGTGGAGCTGCCGCTGGGCGTGCTGACCGCGGTCACCGGGGTGAGCGGCTCCGGCAAGTCGACGCTGGTGGAGGACATCGTGCACCGCGTCCTGGCCCGCGCGCTGCACGGCGCCGCCGCGGAGCCCGGCCGCCACCGCGGCCTCCTGGGCTGGGAGGCCCTGGACAAGGTGGTGGCCGTCGACCAGCGCCCCCTGGGCCGCACGCCGCGCTCGAACCCCGCCACCTGCACGGGCGCCTTCGCCCTCATCCGGCGGCTCTTCAGCTGGCTGCCCGAGGCGCGGGCGCGGGGCTGGGGTGCCGCGCGCTTCTCGTTCAACGTGAAGGGTGGACGCTGCGAGGCCTGTCGCGGCGACGGCCGCCACGTCCTGCGCATGCGCCTGCTCCCCCCCGTCTACACCACCTGTCCCGCCTGCCGGGGCCGGCGCTACAACCGCGAGACGCTCGAGGTGCGTTACCGGGGCCGTTCCATCGCGGACGTGCTGGACATGACGGCGGAGGACGCGCGCGCGCTCTTCTCCGCCCATCCCGCGCTCCACCGCATCCTGGACACGCTGTGCGCGGTGGGCCTCGGGTACCTGCGCCTGGGCCAGGACGCGGTCACCCTCTCGGGGGGAGAAGCGCAGCGGGTGAAGCTGGCCCGCGAGCTGAGCCGCCGGCAGACCGGCCGCACCCTCTTCCTGCTCGACGAGCCCACCACGGGCCTGCACCTCGACGACGTGCGCCTGCTTCTCGGCGTGCTGGGGCGCCTGGTGGACGCGGGCAACACGGTGGTGGTCGTCGAGCACCACCTCGACGTCATCAAGTCGGCCGACCACGTCATCGACCTCGGGCCGGAGGGCGGAGCCGCCGGCGGCCAGGTGGTGGTGGCGGGCACGCCGGAGGAGGTGGCGGCCTGCGCGGAGAGCCACACCGGTCGGCACCTGCGCGCGGCCATCGAGCGCCGGCGCGGACGGGGAGCGGAGGCGCCGGAGGCGTCGTGATCGACGTCGCCCGCTGGCGCGCGGAGTTCCCCATCCTGGAGCGGACCGCCTACCTGGTCAGCCATTCCCTCGGCGCCATGCCGCGCGGGGCCGCCCGCGCCCTCGAGGAGTACGCCGCGCAGTGGGCCACGCGCGGCGTGCGCGCGTGGGCGGAGGGATGGTGGGACATGCCCCGGACGGTGGGCGACGAGGTGGGCCGCCTCATCGGCGCGCCCGCGGGCTCCGTGGTGATGCACCAGAACGTCTCCGTGTGCCAGGCCGTGGTGCTCTCCTGCTTCGACCTCGGCGGCCCGCGCAACAAGGTGGTCTACGAGGAGCTCAACTTCCCCTCCGTCATGTACGTGCACGAGGCGCACGCGGCGCTGGGAGCGCGCGTGGTCACCGTCCCCAGCGACGACGGGGTCACCGTGTCCACGGAGCGCTTCCTCGAGGCCATCGACGAGGAGACCCTCCTGGTGCCGCTCTCGCACGTGATCTTCAAGAGCGGGGCGGTGCAGGACGTGGCCGCCATCACCCGGCGCGCGCACGAGGTGGGGGCCTACGTGCTGGCCGACCTCTACCAGTCGGCGGGGACCGTCCCCGTGGACGTGACGGCCTGGGACGTAGACTTCGCCACCGGCGGCTCCGTGAAATGGCTGTGCGGAGGCCCGGGAGCCGGCTATCTCTACGTCGCCCCGCGCCTGCACGGCCGCCTGCGGCCGCGCGTGACGGGGTGGATGGCGCACAAGCGGCCCTTCGCCTTCGAGGCGGGGCCCGTCGACTACACGGAGGACGCCTCGCGCTTCCTGCACGGGACCCCCGCCGTGCCCGCGCTGTTCGCGGCGCGCGCCGGGTACGCCGCGGTGGGCGCGGTGGGGGTGGAGGCCATCCGCGCGAAGTCCATGGCCCAGGTGCAGGCCCTGATCGACGGGGCGCGGGAGGCCGGGCTCGTGCCCCGCGCGCCGGCGCGGGCGGAGGAGCGCGGGGGCATGGTGGTGCTCGAGGTGCCCCACGGAGAAGCGGTCACGCGCGAGCTGCTGCGCCGCGAGATCCTGGTCGACTTCCGGCCCGGAGCCGGCATCCGTGTCTCTCCGCACTTCTACACGCGCGACGACGAGGTCGAGCGCGTGGTCGCGGAGATCCGGGAGATACTCGACTCGGGTGCCTACCGGCCGTACGAGCGCGCCGGGGCTCCCGCCTTCTGAGGGGCGTGGCGCTGTGGTGTTCAGGCCACGGCGTGGCCGTCGGACTGTGGCGCCGCGACCAAAGGCGGCGACCGGCGCGCCGGTAAGTCATTGAAATAGCACGTCAATGGTCAGTGGAACATCGATTGCACGCGGGCGACCGGACCTATGGCCTATCGCCGGACGTTGAAGCGCGCGGTCGGCTGCACCGGGATCGGACTCCATTCCGGGCGCCCTGTCCGCCTCGAGCTCAAGCCGGCGCCCGCCGGCCACGGCATCCGCTTCTGCCGGACCGACGTCGGGGTCGAGATCCCCGCCACCCTCGAGCACCTGGCGCGTCTCGACCACGCCACCACGCTGAGCCGTGGCGGGGTGTCCGTGGAGACGGTCGAGCACCTGCTGTCCGCGCTGTACGCGCTGGGCGTGGACGACGCGCTGGTCGAGGTCAACGGGCCGGAGGTGCCGGTGCTGGACGGCAGCGCGGCGCCCTTCGTCATCCTCATCCACGAGGCGGAGACCCGCCCCCTGCCCGTGGCGCGCCGCTACCTCAAGGTGCTCCAGCCCATCGAGGTCGTCCGGGGCGGCAAGAGCATGCGCGTCAGTCCCAGCGACCACCTGCGCCTGAGCTGTACCATCGGCTTCGACCATCCCCTCCTGCGCCGGCAGCACCTGTCGTTGCGCGTGAGCACGGAGACCTACGTCGACGAGATCGCGCCCGCCCGCACCTTCGGCTTCCTGCGCGAGGTGGAGACGCTGCGGCAGAACGGGCTGGCCCTGGGGGGGAGCCTGGACAACGCGGTGGTCATCGGGGAGAGCGGCGTGCTCAACAACAAGCTGCGCTTCCCCGACGAGTTCGTGCGCCACAAGATGCTCGACGCCATTGGCGACCTGAGCCTGCTCGGCCACCCGCTCCTCGGGCACGTGGAGGCGGTGAAGGCGGGCCACGCGCTGCACACCGCCCTCGCCCTCAAGCTGATGCAGACACCGGAGGCCTGGACGCTGGCCGCCCATCCCGCCATGCCCTCCCTCGACCTGGGGCCGGGCGCTCCCAACCCGGGGCTGGCGGAGGCCTAGCCGGTCAGGACTCCGCGGCCACCACGGTGGCCTCGAGCACCAGCTCCACCTCCGGGCGCCGGGGATCGTTGGAGCGCAGCCGGACACGGCGCGTCACCCGGCCCGGGGACGCCTCGGTGTCCAGGCTCACGCGCAGGGGCGTGGCGGTCCCGGGCGCCACCACCGTCCGGTCGGGGAGGGCGGCCGCGCAGCCGCAGGTCGTGGAGACGTCCTCGATCACGAGGTCGGCCCCGCCATGGTTGCGCACCGTGAAGTCCTTGTGCACGACGCGGCGGACCAGCACGCGGCCGAAGTCGAAGCGCGCGGGCTCCACGGTGATGGAGGGGGCCTTCGGCGGCGGCTGTGGGGCGGGGGCGCAGGCGGGCAGGGGCAGCGCCAGGAGGGCGGCCAGGGCGACGCGTCGCACGCGCGGGCTCAGACGGCGTCGCCGGGCTGCTTGCCCTTCGGCTTGCGCGGCGCGGCCGCGGTGATGCGGCGCATGTAGGCGTCGAGCATCTCGTTCTCGTAGGTCACGGAGTTGAGGAAGAGGCTCTCCACCAGGTAGCGCTTGCGCTCCTCCTCCGGCATCTGCTCGACCAGGGAGCGGATCTCCTTCATCACGTCCTCGAAGGAGACCTGCAGGGCCTGCTTCAGCGTAACCTCGCGGTAGAGGGCCTCCAGGACGGCCAGCACGTCGCCGTCCAGGTTCAGCTCCAGGCCGGTGGAGAGACGGACGCTATGCATCGCCCTTGCCCGTTTCGGGGCCGGCCGCGGCCCCCGCGAAGGCGGCCACCGCCGCCTCCTCCGCGCGATGGATGTCGATGATCTTGTTGACCCCGGTCATGGACAGCATGGTCTCCACGCGCGGCTGCAGGGCGGCGAGGCGGAGCGCCCCCCCCTTCTCCTGCAGGAGCCGCCGGATGTCCATGAGGCAGCCGATGGACGCGCTGTCGATGTAGCCCACCGCCCCCAGGTCGATGACCAGCTTCCGGGTCCCCGCCTCGACGAGCTGGCGGACCTCGGCGAAGAACGCGGACAGGGTGGGATAGGTGAGCTTGGCCTCCTTGACGCGCAGGATGCGTACGTCACCGCTGTGCTCGAGCGCTAGTTGCATCGTCCCTCTCACCTCCTTGCGGGCAGGCGCGCCGGCGCCCCCCGCATCCGGCGCGGCGGCTGCTGTGCCCGCAGCAGCAGGCGCGACAGCTCCTCCCGGCCGCGGTTGATGCGGCTCTTCACGGTGCCCTCGGGAAGCCGCAGGCGCTCCGCCATCTCCTGATAGCTGAGCCCCTGCAGGTCGCGCAGGACCACGGCCTCCCGCAACTTGGGCGGCAGCATCTCCAGGCCCCGGCGCAGGAACTGCCTGCGATCTCGGTCCTCCAGGATGCGCTGGGGGTTGCCCGAGGTCGCGGCGGCCAGGTCCATGGCCAGCAGGTCGTCCACCAGCACCTCCTTCTCCCGCTTGCTGGCCCGGTAGTGGTCGATGCAGTAGTTGCGGGCGACCGAGCTGAGCCAGGTGGAGAAGTCGGCGTCGCGCTTGAACTTGTCGAGGCTGCGGAAGATCTTGAGCAGGATCTCCTGGGTCAGGTCCTCGGCTTCGTCGTGGCGGGCCGTGAACTTGTAGGCGATGTGGAAGACCTTGCGGCGGTAGCGCGCGACGATCTGGTCCCAGGCCGCGCCTTCCTCTTTCAGGCACCGCTCGATGAGGTCGACGTCGGAAGGGGAGGTGTCCACGCGCAGCGGGCCCTCGCGCGGCCCGAAGGACCGATGTTAGTGGCCGGCGGCGCGAGGGGTCAAACCGCGACCCCGCGCGTCACTTCAGCTCGGGCCGGCCGGCCTGCGTCCAGGCGGTGTACCAGAAGCTCCCCACGTCCCCCGCCGCGGCGCTCAGGTGCTGCCGGAGGATGGGCCCTGCGCGCTCCGCCAGCGCCTCGTAGTAGATCTCGCCGTAGCCGCCCGTGCCGCGCTTGGCCAGCTCCTCCTGGTAGAGGATGTTGTCCACCCAGACGTAGGTCGCGTTGATCACCCCGAACACGTGGCCGGCCGGGTCCTCGAGCAGATGGGCCGCGTCGGGATTCAGGCTGAGGGCCTTGCCCATCCCCCCGGGCAGGCGTGCGGCCACGCGCACCCACAGGCCGTGCTGGCCCGACTTCTGCCCGTCGGAGTTGTCCGTGAGGGCGAGAGGGTTGCGCAGGTCGGTGACCAGGGCGGCCAGGGTGTCGGATTCCGCGAGGATGCGCGTCTTGTCCCCGGAGCGGAAGGCCTCCACCAGGCGCGCGAACGTGTCCTGGATCATCCAGGGCAGGCGGCCGATCTCGGCGCCCGCGGCGCCGTACTTCTCCTTGAAGTCCGCCTCACGGCGCGGAACCTCGGTGAAGGGAAACGGCGCGAGGCGGTCGATGGCGAAGCGCCGCTCGCGCCCCTCTTCGCCGGCTTCCTCTTCGTCCGGGGAGAGAGACGGCAGCTCGAGCATGTGGTTCTTGTAGAAGGGCTTGAGCCCCTTGGGGAGCGTGTCTACCGCGCGCTCGGTGACGGTCTGGTGGACGATCGGACCCCAGGCCAGCACCGGGGCCGGCCCGGCCAGGACCAGCGCCGCCAGGACACCCACGGCCCTCAGCCACGTGAACACGGGACCTCCTTGACCTTCGCCCATCACGCGCGCGCCACCGTCACCAGGCGCACCTCGGCCGCCCCCGCCCCCAGCAGGGCGTGCGCGCAGGAAAGAGCGGTGGCGCCGGTCGTCTGCACGTCGTCCACCAGTATGACGGTTCGCCCGCGCACCCAGGCCGGCCGGCGCACGACGAAGGCCGCCCGCACGTTGGCGCGCCGGCGCGCCGCGCTGAGCCCGGTCTGCGGCGTGGTGTCGCGGCGGCGACGCAGCACCTCGGCCACCCGCAGGCCGGTGCGCGCGGAGAGGCCGCGCGCGAGCAGCGCCGACTGGTTGAAGCCGCGCGCCCTCAGGCGGCGCGCGTGAAGGGGCACCGGCACCAGGAGCGCGCCCTCCGCGAGGAGGGGGCGCACCGCGGGCTCGTCGGCCAGGGCCCGGGCCAGGCGCGGGGCCAGCCGCCGCCGTCCCCGGTACTTGAGCTCGTGCACGGCGGTGCGCAGCACGCCTTCGTAGGGGCCGAGGCTGGCGCCCCGGACGATGGGATTGATGCCGCGACGACAGCGCCCGCAGACACCCCCGGCGGCCGGGGTCACCGGCAGCCCACAGCGGCAGAGCGGCTGGCGGTGACGCGGCCGGGCGTCCCAGCAGGCCGCGCAGAAGGGACCACGGCTCGGGTGCGCCAGGGGCTCGTCGCATTCCCGGCAGGCGGACGGGAAGACCAGGGCCAGGACGGGCTGCAGGAGCCCCGCCGCGCGCGCCGAGGCCGCCCGCGCGGCCCGGCCCACGCGGTCGGCGAGGGCGGTCCGCGCCCGCGCCCGCGGGACGACGGCGGGAGGTGGCCCGGGGGCCGCGCTCACAGCAGGCCCTGCTCCTGCTTCTCCTGGCACGAGATGCACCGCTGGGCCCAGGGCACCGCCTCCAGGCGCTTGCGGTCCATCTCGTCGTCGCACACCACGCAGACGCCGAACCGGTCGCCTTCCAGGCGCGTGAGCGCGTCGTCCACGAGCTGGAGGAGGTCGCGCTCCGCGCTGCTGAGGCTGAAGAGGAACTCCTTGGTGTACGAGTTGGCCGCCTTGTCCGCGATGTCCTGGGCGCCCTCCTCGTCGGCCTCCTTGCCGTAGGTCTTGTTCTTGTTGAACTGTTCCAGGATCTCCTGCTTCTTGGCGATCAGCTTCTCCCGGTAGCCCTTGATCTTCTTGTGTTCCATGGCTTCTAGCCCGTCTCCTGTTCCCTAAGGTTGGACGTCACCGCGGCCCCCTCCCCGTCAGGGGATCCCGTAACGGCGCCGCTTCTCCCACAGTGCCTTGCGGCTGATGCCGAGTACCGCCGCCGCCCGCGTCTGGCTGCCCCCCACGGCCTCCAGCACGTAGCGGATGTACGCCACCTCCACGTCCCGCAGCGAAGGCCGGCGGTCCCGGCCCGCCCAGAGCACCGACGGCGACTCCAGGATGTGGGGGGGCAGGGCCCCCGGGCGCACGTCGCCCTCCGCCGTGTACAGGGCGGCCCGCTCCACCACCGAGCGGAGCTCGCGCACGTTGCCGGGCCAGTGGTAGCCGAGCAGCGCCGCCTCCGCCTCCGCGGAGAAGCCCGCGGCCGTGGTGGTGCGCCGCTCGCGCTCGCGCGCGAGGAAGAGCCGCGCGAGCGGCAGCACGTCGTCGCGGCGCTCCCGCAGGGGCGCGATGCGCAGGGGCACGACGCTCAGGCGATGGTAGAGGTCCTCACGGAAGGTGCGCGCGGCCACCGCCTTGCGCAGGTCGGCGGTGGAGCCCGCCACGAAGCGCACGTCCACCTCCAGGGTGCGAGTGCCGCCCAGGCGCTCGAAGCGCCGCTCCTCCACCACGCGCAGCAGCTTGGCCTGCAAGGGAAGGCTCAGGTCCTCCACCTGGTCGAAGAAGAGGGTGCCCCCGTCGGCCAGCTCGAGCTTCCCCGCCTTGGCATGGCGCGCGTCGGTGAAGGCGCCGCGCTCGTGTCCGAAGAGCTCCGACTCGAGCAGCTCGGGCGGGATGGAGGGGCAGTGGATCTTGAGGAAGGGCCCGTCTCGCCGCGGGCCCTTGTAGTGGAGCCAGTGCGCCACCAGGTCCTTGCCCGACCCGCTCTCCCCCTCTACCAGCACCGGGCTCCGGGCCGCGGCCAGGCGCGTGGCCAGGTCCAGCACGTCGCGCATGGCCGGGGACGTGGCGACCACGCCGGCCAGCAGCTCGGTGGCGGCCGTCGTCACGACGGGTCCATCTCCAAGCGCGCGGCCCCGCCCCACAGCCGCTCCAGGTCGTAGAAGCGGCGGCTCTTGGGCGTGAAGAGGTGGACCACGAAATCGTCGTAGTCGAGGAGGATCCACTCCTGGCGCGGGTATCCCTCGCGGTGGACGGGCCGCAGGCCGTCGTCCCGCAGCCCCTCCAGCACCGCGTCCGCCATGGCCACCAGCTGCTTCTGGTTGGCGGCGGAGGCGAGCAGGAAGTAGTCGGTGAACGCGGTGGCCTTGCGCAGGTCGAGGACCACGACCTCGCTGGCCTTCTTGTCGAGGGCGGCCTGGGCGGCGCGCTGCACGGCGGGCGGCACCTTCACCGGTACAGCCGCCGCTTGCGGATGTAGTCGTCCACCGCTTCCGGCACGAGGTAGCGGACGGACCGGCCCTCGCGCAGGCGCCGGCGGACGTCGGTGGCGGACACCGGCAGGCCGTCGCCGGGAACGACGTGGACGCGGCGCCCCTGCCCCGCGGCGGCCGGCGTCGCCTCGGCCCCCGGACGGGCCACCACCGCGACCTGGCAGAGGGAGAACACGCGCTCGTGCTCCCGCCAGGTGGTCATCTCCGCATAGGTGTCGCTGCCCACGATCAGGAACAGGGCGTCCCCCGGCCTCGCGGCATCCAGGGCGGCGAGGGTGTCGACGGTGTAGCTCGCCCCGTCGCGCAGCTCCACGTCGCTGGGGTGAAAGGCGGGGTGGGCGGCGGTGGCCAGGGCGACCATGGCGAAGCGGTCGAGGGCCGCGCCCAGGGGGCCGGAGCGATGGGGAGGAGAGCCGGCGGGCACGAAGAGCACCTCGTCCAGGCCGAGCGCCTGGCGCGCGACCTCCGCCGCCCGCAGGTGCCCGAGGTGGATGGGATCGAAGGTGCCCCCCAGGATGCCCACGTTCATGCCGGCACCGGCTCCTGCCGCGCGCGCACCACGAGGGCGGCCAGCGCGCGTGTGAACTCCGGCACGCCCTGTCCGGTGGCGGCGGAGAGGGGAAAGACCTCCAGGCCCAGGGTGGCCGCCGCCGCGCGGAGGCCCGGCAGGGGGTCGGACCCGGCCACCGCGTCGCGCTTGGTGGCGGCCACCACCTGCGGCCGGTCGAGGAGCGAGGCGTCCCAGGCGCGCACCTCGTCGCGCACGGCGAGGAGATCTCGTGCCGCGTCGCGTCCGCTGGTGCCCGATGCGTCCACGACGTGGACGAGCGCGCGCGTGCGTTGGACGTGGCGCAGGAAGGTGAGCCCCAGGCCCGCTCCGCGGTGGGCGCCCTCGATGATCCCGGGAATGTCGGCGGCCACGAAGGACTCGTCGCCGACCTCCACCACGCCCAGCACGGGAGAGAGCGTGGTGAAGGGGTAGTCTCCCACCTTGGGCCGCGCCGCCGAGATCCGGCTCAGGAGCGTGCTCTTGCCCGCGTTGGGGAAACCCAGCAGGCCCACGTCCGCGATCAGCTTCAGGTCGAGCAGGAGCCAGCGTTCCTCGCCGGGGCCGCCGGGCTCGGCCTCCCGGGGGGCGCGGTTGCGGTTGGAGAGGAACGCGCGGTTTCCCCGTCCGCCCCGCCCTCCGCGCGCCACCAGGAGGCGCTCGCCGTCCGCCACCACCTCTCCGAGCGGCAGCCCGGTCGCCTCTTCGGTGGCCATGGTCCCCGGGGGCACGGCGATCAGCAGGTCCTGTCCGTCCCCTCCCGTGCGGTTGGCGGGACCCCCGTGCGCACCGCGCTCGGCGCGGAACTCAGTGTGGTAGCGCAGGGGGAGGAGCGTGTTCTGGTGGGAGACCGCGACCAGGAGGCAGTCTCCGCCCTTGCCGCCGTTGCCCCCGTCGGGGCCGCCCCTCGGCACGTGCGCCTCGCGCCGGAAGCTCGCGCAGCCGCGTCCTCCGTCGCCGGCCTTCACGAAGATCTTGACGCGATCGACGAACATGGCTTGCGGCGGGCAGCGCCGCCGGCCGGCGCGCGGACTAGGAGGCCTCGGCGGGAAGGACGCTGACCTTGAGGCCGCGCCCGCCGTGATCCTCGAACCGCACCACTCCGTCCACGAGGGCGAAGAGGGTATGGTCCTTGGCCAGGCCCACGTTCTTGCCCGGGCGCCACTTGGTGCCGTGCTGGCGCACGATGATGGTCCCGCCCTTCACCTGCTCGCCGCCGTAGCGCTTGATGCCGAGGCGCTGGGAGTTGCTGTCGCGCCCGTTGCGGCTGGAGCCCTGTCCCTTCTTGTGCGCCATGCCTGTCCTGCCCCAAATAAGTGAAGCGGCCCACCATGGGCCGCTCGTCACGTCACGGTCCGGCCGTCGCTAGAGCTCGATCGCCTCGATGCGGAGGGCGGTGTAGGACTGGCGATGGCCCCGCGTGCGCCGGTAGTGCTTGCGCTTCTTGTACTTGAACACCCGGATCTTGCGGTCGCGCGTGTCCCCGAGCACGGTTCCCCGCACCGAGGCGCCCTTCACCAGCGGCGAGCCGACGCGGGGCTCGCCCTCCCCCGCCACCAGGAGCACCTCGCCCAGGCTGATCGTCTCTCCGGCGGCGGCGTCGAGGGCGTCCACGTAGACGGTCTCACCGGGCTGCACCCGGTACTGGCGGCCTCCGCTCTTCACGATGGCGTACACGGCGCTTCCTCCTCTACCGAACACGGACCAAACGCGAGAATTTAGCACGGCCGCGGGCGGCCGGTCAAACCACCCGAGCCCTACGGCGGTCGGGCGCGCGGCGCGCCCGCGTCCGTCTCAGCGGCGCCTAGAAGTCGTAGCCCACCCAGAAGTCGAAGCGCCAGTTGTTCGAGCTGTTCTTGAAGTCGGTCCCCTTCGACCAGTCGAAGTGCATGGGGTAGCCCAGGAAGAAGAGCTGGATGCCCATGCCGTAGGAGGCGCGTCCGTCCACGAGATGGAAGCCGTCCACGGGCTCTCCGAAGATGGGGTCGTCCACGAAGGAGAGGCCGGGATCGCTGCTGGCGAAGGTGTAGTTCTCGCCCTTGTAGCGGGCGCCGCCCATGCCCGCGTAGAGGGTGCCGCGCACCGGGCCCAGGAACCCGAGCGGGGTCTTGGCCACGTCGATGATGGGAAAACGGAACTCCGCGTTGACGTGGAACCCTTCGTGGCCCGAGAAAGAGAGGTAGGGGTAGCCGCGGAGCTCCATGTTCCCGCCGAAGTAGAAGATGTCGGGGTTCTCGCCCGAGGAGCGGAAGCCGCGGGCGCGCAGGGCGAAGACGGTCCCCTGCCCGATGCGGAAGTACTTGCGCAGGTCGGCGGAGAAGGTGGTCCGGCTCAGCGAGCCCCCGAGGTCCGGCGAGAACTGCACGCCCAGGTTGAAGGTATGGCCGGCCAGGGGGCCGAACTCCCGGAAGCGCGTGGTCTCCCCGACCAGCGACACGGCCAGGGGGACCAGCGTCCCGTTGTTGAGGATGTAGGGGACGCCCGCCTGCTCCGCCGCCTCGCGCACCGCCGCCTCCGCCAGCGGGTTCTCGAACCCTTCGCTGATGTGGACGACGCCCCCGGAGAGCTCGAGCCGCCGGAACTTGTCCAGGGGGTAGGAGGCCAGGAGCAGCCCCCCCGTGTTGCGCTGGGTGGCGAAGGCGCCCTCGCGGAAGAAGCCCGCCTGCAGGGCGAAGGGCGAGGCGTAGAAGAACTGCGTGGTGTCGAAGCCGGTGGCCCCCCAGTGGAGCCGGCGTGACTGGTTGACGTAGGTCCCGGTGTAGGTGCGGAACTCGCGCACGGAGGCCACCGTGAACAGGAACGTGTGGTCGGAGAGCACGTCGGCCAGGGCGACCTGGCTCCCCCCGAAGAAGTCGCCGCTGGAAGTCACCCCGACGTTCAGGGGCGGGCGGCCCTCGAGGAAGAGCTTCTCGAAGAGGCGCTTCTTGCGCTTGTTCTCCGCCACCACCTGGTGCACGACGTCGGGCTGGAAGTCCACGAGGTCAGCCACGGAGGTGCCGGTGACCTCCTGCTCCACGTCCCGCAGGGGCTCGGTGGCGTCGACGGTCTGGAGGCGGTACTCCCCCTTGAAGTAGCTGATGAAGGCCACGCGCTCCGGGGAGGAGTTGGGAAGCACCGCCGGGGTCATGGCCCCGCCCAGGGCGTCCGTGTACTGGTGCACCACGCCCGTCTTCAGGTCGATGGAGCGCACGTTGTACACGGAGTCGTCCTCGGTGGAGGAGTAGAAGAGCCGGCTTCCGTCGGGGGTGAAGGTGGGCGCGGTGTCGTCGTGGGTGCCGTAGGTGAGCTGGACCTTGCGCTGGGGATCGCTGACGGGGAACACGTAGACCTTGTCGTGCCCGCTCACGCGCCGCGCGTAGGCCACCAGCTTCCCGTCGGGGGAGATGGCGGGATCCGTGTCGTAGAAGGGGTCGTTGGTGAGGTTGCGTGTGGACCCCGTCTCCAGGTCCACCAGCCAGATGTCGCTGACCCCGTCCTTCAGGGCGGCCACCAGGGCGTGCCGGCCGTCGGGCAGGAGGCAGGGGGCCTGCGCCTCGTCGAGCTCCATGGGGATCCGGCGCACCACCTTCCCCGTCAGCACCGAGACCAGGAACAGGCTGCGGCGCTTGCCCTTGCGCGCGAAGAAGGCCACCGTGTCCCCGCGCGGGTCGAAGGCGATGGAACGGCCGGCCACGAACTCCCCGTTGAAGGTGATGTTCTCGAACTTCTCCGTGAAGCCCTTGGTGAGGTTCTCGACCACCGCCCCGTCGCGGGCGGAGAGCAGGATGAGGTCGGCCTCCCCCTCCGCCCGGTTCCCGGTGAGGGCGGCCACGATCTCTCCGGAGGGAGAAGCGGCGAAGGCGAAGACCTGCGTGTACCGCGTCTTCTCCGAGTCGGGGGCCAGGTCGCGGCCGTAGTCGCTGGGCCGCTGCTTGTCGCGGAAGGGCTTGAAGCGCTCCTTCAGCCACTTGTCGTAGGCCTCGTCGAACTCCTCGGGCTTGATGCGGAAGGCCTGGTTGTAGATGTCGTTGAGCCCGCCCCCCACGATGTTCTTGCGGAAGGTGTAGAGGAACTGCCGGATCCCCTCCTGCCCGTAGCGTGCCTCGATGAACTCGAAGGCGGCGTGCCCGAGGTTGTAGACGAGGCGGGGGTTGCTCACCTGGGCCAGGTCCTCGAAGCGGCTCAGGCGGGGGATCTGGTCGGTGACCGCCGCGTCCCGGATGCTCATCAGGTCGAGGGGGTCCCAGGTCCCGCGCATGTAGTCCGCCAGCCCCTCGTCGACCCAGAGGGGCACCTGCCGCTGCACCAGGTTGCGCGGGATGATGTCGAACGCGAAGACGTGGGTCAGCTCGTGGGTGATGAGGCCCTGCAGCTTGTCCGGCGGCTCGTCGATGGGCAGCACCATGCGCCCGCGCACGGGCTCCGCGAAGGCGGCCACGCCCTCCGGCACGAAGTCCGGGAAGAGGTTGGTCTGCTCGAACTCGGAGTGCGTCTTGTAAAGGATGATGGGAATGGGCTCGTCGATCTCGTGCTTGAGGGCGGAGGAGACCTTCAGGTAGGAGCTCTCCGCGTAGGAGGCCACGCGCGCCAGGTGCTGCTCGAACTCGGGGTAGTAGTAGATCTCGAAGTGGGGGCTCCGGTAGACGCGCCAGGAGAACTGGTCGTAGGTGACCTTGTTCTTGCCGTAGTAGGGAATGTACTGGGCCCAGGCAGTGGCGGCGGGCAGGGCCAGGGACACGGCGAGGACGCCGGCGCGAAGCCGGCCGCGGGGCAGGAGCATGGGGGCGCCTCGATCTATTTGAGCAGTACGCGGGTGCCCCGGACGCGCTGGGGCGAGATCACCCCCAGGAAGTTCGGGAGCAGGCGGTCCATCAACTCGAAGTAGGACGAGAGGGGAGAGATCTTCTGGTCCTCTCCGTAGAGCACTTCTTCCGTGAACTTCTCCTTGTGCAGCGTCTCCCCCGTGCGGCCGTCCACGAAGTGGAACTCCGCGCTGAGCGAGAAGCCCTTGCGCTCGAGGTAGCGGTTGCCGCGCATGAGGCGCTGGCGCCTCGTGACCGGGTCCGTCACCACGCGCTCCTCCGACTGGAAGCCCGAGCGGTTCTGCTGCTCGAGACCCACCTTGCCCGTGACGATCAGGGGCTGCTGGAACTCCTCCCCCACCCTCCGCCAGTACTCCTGGTCCTGGAGGATGCGGTCCGCCTCCAGCCGGTACTGGTCCTTCTCCTGCTTCGTGTAGCGCCCGCCCTCTCCGAGCTTCTCCAGCGCCGTCTCCAGGGCGTCGTGCAGCGGCGGATGGTCCGGCTCCAGGACCTGCATCTTGCTGCCCGAGCGCAGCTGGTTCTGGAGCAGCCGGGTGGTCTCGGGACCGACGTCCACGTCCGCCTCCGCGATGTCGGTCACGAACCCAGCCACCAGCACGCGACGGAAGCGGCTGACGTCGATCTTGCTCTGCAGCGGCGTCTCGATGGGAACCTCCACGAAGCTGGCGCATCCCCACGCCCCCATGAGGAGCGCCGCGCCGAGGAGGCTACGGCTCAGGTGTCGGCTGCGGCTGCGGCTGTGGCTGTGGTTGCAGTTGCGACGGTGGCTTCTTCTTCTTTCGATTGCGCTTGTCATCGGCTTCTCGGAAGAGGTCGTAGTTCTGCTGGACATACAGGTTCCCGGGGTCGAGGCGGAGGGCCTTGTCGTAGGTGGCGCGCGCCTTCTCGAAGTCACCCTGCTGTTCGTAGGCCACGGCCAGGTTGTTGAGGGCCTCCGTGTCTTCGGGGGAGAGGGCAACTGCCTTCTCGAAACGGAAGCGCGCCTCGTTCCAGAGGCCGCGGCGGGCCGCCTCGATGCCGAACGAGAGCTCCTGCCCGCTCGAGGCGTGCAGGTCGGCCGGTCCGAGAAGGAGAAGGGCTACGAGAGGAAGGGGTGCCATCTCACCTCCCCGCGAGGGGGACCCAGAGGCGCATCTTAGCTCTGCGCTCCCCGGGCCAGCAAGGCAGGTGCCATCGTTTCACAGTCGCGTCCGGACGGAAAGGGGCGGGAAGCGCGCCGATTTCCGCGGCCAGGCCCGCTTCCGGTGTTACGCCTGGAGGACAGCGCTGACCTCCGGAGTCCAAAAAGACAGAGCGTGCGGCCCAGACGGATCCATGGGGCCGGACCTTGACAGGCAGGCCACCCTTCCTACAATGCCGCGCCCTCTGCTCCCCCGGCGGGCGTGGAGGCGCCAATGGACGACACGTTCGATCTTCTCGTGGCCAGCCTGCTGCCCTCCGTGGGGCCGCGCCAGGTCCGCGCTCTGGCCGCCGGCCCGGGTCTCGCGGCCGCCCTGCGCAACCCCGCGGCCTGCCGGGAAGTGCTGCCGGACGCGGCCGTGCGCGCCCTGGCCGGCGGCCAGGCCGTGGCCCGTGCGGAATCGGAGCGGCGGCGCGCCCTGGAGAGGGGTCTGTCCGTGATCGGCTGGCACGACGCCGACTACCCCGCCCTTCTCCATCACACCTTCGATCCTCCCCCCGTTCTCTACGCGCGCGGCCGGCTCGGTGGAGCGGCCCCCGCGGCCGCCGTGGCGGTGGTGGGCTCGCGGGCGGCGTCGCCGCAGGGGCTCGCCCTGGCGCGCGGGCTGGGCCGGGACCTTGCCGCCGCGGGGGTGACGGTCGTCTCCGGGCTGGCGCGTGGGATCGACACCGCCGCCCACCAGGGAGCCCTGGACGCGCAGGGGCTGACGGTGGCCGTGCTCGGATCCGGCCATGATCGGCTGTATCCTCGCGAGAACGCCTCGCTCGCCGAGCGCATCGCGGAAACGGGCGCCGTGGTGACGGAGTTCCCCCTGGGCACCCCTCCCCTGCCAGGACACTTCCCCCGGCGCAACCGGATCATCGCAGGCTGGGCGCGGGCGGTGGTGGTCGTGGAGGCGCGGGAGCGTAGCGGGGCGCTGGTGACGGCACGCCTGGCCCTGGACGAGGGTCGCGAGGTGATGGCGGTTCCCGGGCACCCCTCTCACCCCGGCGCCGCCGGGACCAACGCGCTCCTGCGCGACGGCGCGCGGCTGGTCCGGGACGCGCGGGACGTGTCGGAGGAGCTCGGACTCTCGCCGGCGACGGAGGAGCCGCCCGGCGACGCGATCCTGGCCGCGCTGGGCCGGGACGTGCCGTTGAGCCTGGACGAGCTCGTGGAGCGGGTAGGATGGAGTGCGGCGGAGCTGCTGGGCCGCCTGACCGCCCTCGAGCTCGATCAGAGGGTGCGCCGGCTGCCCGGCGCGCTGTTCGCACGCGCCTGAGCGCCGGACGAGCGGCACTTCAGTAAGGAAGGAAGCGGAGGTCGTGGCGAAAAACCTCGTGATCGTGGAGTCGCCGGCCAAGGCCAAGACCATCAACAAGTACCTGGGCCGCGACTTCCAGGTGAAGGCCTCCATGGGCCACGTGCGCGACCTGCCCAAGAAGACCCTGGGGGTGGACGTCAAGAAGGGCTTCGAGGCGGAGTACGAGGTCCTGCCCACGCGGAAGAAGGTGCTCGACGAGTTGAAGTCCTCGGCCAAGGAGGCCACGGCCATCTACCTGGCCGCCGATCCCGACCGCGAGGGCGAGGCCATTTGCTGGCACCTGGCGGAGGAGCTGGGCCGGGGCCAACGCAAGAAGGTGCGGCGCGTGGTCTTCAACGAGATCACGAAGAACGCCATCACGCAGGCCTTCGAGCAGCCGCACGACATCGACGACAAGAAGGTGGACGCCCAGCAGGCGCGCCGCATCCTGGACCGCCTCGTGGGCTACAAGGTGAGCCCGCTGCTGTGGGAGAAGGTGCGCCGCGGCCTCTCCGCCGGCCGCGTCCAGTCCGTGGCCCTGCGGCTCATCTGCGAGCGCGAGCGCGAGATCCGCGCCTTCGTGACCGAGGAGTACTGGACGGTGACCGCCCACCTGCACGGCGCGCAGCCGCCCGTCTTCCCCGCCAACCTCCTCAAGAAGAACGGCAAGAACATCGAGATCGGGAGCGAGGCGGAGGCCAGCGCCGTCCGCGCGGACCTGGAGAAGGCTCCCTTTCGCGTGGACAGGGTCCAGGGCAAGGAGCGCCGCCGGTATCCGGTGCCACCCTTCATCACCTCCAAGCTCCAGCAGGAGGCCTTCAAGAAGCTGCGCTTCACCGTCAAGAAGACGATGCAGGTCGCGCAACGGCTCTACGAGGGCATCGAGCTGGGCGCGGACGGCAGCCTGGGCCTCATCACCTACATGCGCACCGACTCCACCCGCGTGTCCAACGACGCCCTCGGCGCCGTGCGGGAGCGCGTGGCCCAGACCTACGGGCAGGAGTACCTCCCCGAGAAGCCGATCTTCTACAAGAGCAAGAAGGACGCGCAGGACGCGCACGAGGCCATTCGCCCCACCTACCTCGACCGCGACCCCGAAGAGGTCAAGCGTTTCCTGGGGAAGGACGAGTACGCCCTCTACAAGCTCATCTGGAACCGGTTCGTCGCCTCGCAGATGAAGCCGGCCGTCTACGACGAGACGGTGGTCGACGTCTCCGTGGCGGCGCCGGGGAACGCCTATCTGCTGCGGGCCAAGGGCTCGGTGCTCCGCTTCAAGGGGTTCCTCGCCGTCTACGAGGAGACCCCCGACGAGAAGCGCGAGACCAAGGCGCGGGAGGAGCCGCACGTCCTCGCCGACGACACCGCCCCCGAGGACGCGCCCAACCAGCTCCCCCCCCTCGCGGAGGGAGACGTGGTGGCCCTGCAGAAGCTGGACACCGACCAGCACTTCACGGCTCCGCCGCCCCGATTCTCCGAGGCCACCCTGGTGAAGGAGCTCGAGGAGAACGGCATCGGACGGCCGTCCACGTACGCGAGCATCATCGCCACCATCGAGGCGCGGGAGTACATGGAGAAACGGGAGGGCAAGCTCCACCCCACCGAGCTCGGCTTCCTGGTCACCGACCTGCTGGTGGAGCACTTCGCCGACATCATGAACGTCGAGTACACGGCGGCCATGGAGGAGGAGCTGGACCAGATCGAGGAGGGAACGGACAACCTCCTCAACACCCTCAACCAGTTCTGGAGGAAGTTCGAGAAGGACCTGAAAGCGGCCCAGAAGACCATGAAGGACGTAAAGCGCATGGAGGAGCAGACGGACGAGGTCTGCGACAAGTGCGGCTCCCCCATGGTCATCAAGTGGGGCCGTTACGGGCGGTTCCTCGCGTGCTCCGGATATCCCGACTGCAAGAACACCCGCCAGCTCGCGGGCGAGGAGGAGGGCGCGCCGCAGCTCGACGAGGGCGTGGCCTCCACGGTGTGCCCCATGCAGGCGGAGCACGGCGTGATGGTCCTCAAGAAGGGCCGCTTCGGGCCGTTCCTGGCCTGCTCACGCTATCCCGACTGCAAGGGCACGCGCCGTCTGGTCCGCGGAGAGGGGGGCAAGCTCACCGTGGAGGTCCTGCCCCCCCTCGACGAGAAGTGCCCCGAGTGCGGCAAGGACCTGATGTGGCGCCGCGGCCGCTTCGGCCCCTTCATCGCCTGCAGCGACTATCCCAACTGCAAGTACATCAAGAAGAAGGAGGCCAGGGAGATCGGCCTCCTGTGCCCCGATTGCGGCCAGGGCCAGGTGGTCGAGCGCAAGGGGCGCTGGGGCAAGTTCTTCTACGGCTGCAAGCGCTACCCGGAGTGCCGCTTCACGGCCTACCACCGGCCCATCCCGGAGCCCTGCCCGGACTGCGGCCGTTCCTTCCTGCTCGAGAAGGAGACCAAGCGCGAAGGCCGTGTCATCTTCTGCGGCAACGAGGCCTGCCACTACCAGCGCAAGGCCGCCTGAGCCCGCCCCGCGCCGCCGTCCGGCCCCGCCCGCGGGGCTGCCCCCGCCCACGCTCCACCGCGTCCTGTGGTTTCGCCCTCACCGGCGTTCCATAATCGGGGTTCGGCCATGGCGGAGCGCGTCACGATCGTGGGGGGCGGGCTGGCCGGCTGCGAGGCCGCCTGGCAGCTCGCGCGCCGCGGAGTCGGCGTCGACCTCTTCGAGATGCGGCCGGCGCGCGGGACGCCCGTCCACCAGACGGGCGACCTGGCCGAGCTCGTC
This sequence comes from Vicinamibacteria bacterium, assembly GCA_036556965.1. Classification (GTDB taxonomy): domain Bacteria; phylum Acidobacteriota; class Vicinamibacteria; order Fen-336; family Fen-336; genus DATBIO01. Next base: position 2,269 of record DATBIO010000030.1, on the reverse strand, counting down.
TGCTCCAACAGCCTTCGCGGGAACGCCCTCGACCAGGCGGCGGGCCTGCTCAAGGAAGAGATGCGCCGGCTGGACTCCCTGATCATCCGCGTGGCGGACGCGGTGCGGGTCCCCGCGGGCAGCGCCCTCGCCGTGGACCGCGGGCTCTTCGCCCGGCGCGTGACGGAGGCCGTCGCCGCCCTGCCGGGGCTCCGCATCCATCGCCAGGAGGTGGCGCGCCTGCCCGAGGGCCCGGTAGCCATCGTGGCCACCGGGCCCCTCACCGCGGAGGCGCTGGCCGCCGACATCGCCCGCTTCGTGGGGCAGGACCACCTCTATTTCTACGACGCGGTGAGCCCGGTGGTGGAGGCCGAGACCATCGACCTCGACCGTGCCTTCCGGGCTTCACGCTACGGGAAGGGCGGAGACGACTACCTCAACTGCCCGCTGGACGAGGCGGAGTACGGGGCCTTCTACGCCGCCCTGCGCGGCGCGGAGAGCGCGACCGTGCACGACTTCGAGCACGAGCTCTTCTTCGAGGGCTGCCTGCCCGTGGAGGTGATCGCCAGCCGCGGCGAGGGCACCCTGCGCTTCGGGCCCATGAAGCCCGTCGGCCTGGTCGACCCGCGGACGGGCCGGCGGCCGTTCGCCGTGGTCCAGCTCCGCCAGGACAACCTGGCGGCCAGCCATTACTCGATGGTGGGCTTCCAGACCCAGCTCAAATGGGGTGAGCAGAAGCGCGTCTACCAGATGATCCCGGCCCTGGCCCGGGCGGAGTTCGTGCGCTTCGGGATGATCCACCGCAACACCTACGTCAACGCTCCCTCCACCCTCGAGCCCACCTTCGAGACGCGCCGGCGCCCGGGGCTCTTCTTCGCCGGGCAGATGTCGGGGGTGGAGGGGTACGTCGAGTCGGCGGCCTCCGGCCTGCTCGCGGGACTGGGGGCGGCGCGCCGCGTGGCGGGCCTGGAGCCGCAGGCCCTGCCCGAGGACACGGCCCTCGGCGCGCTGGGCCGCTACATCGCGCGCAGCGACCCCCGCCACTACCAGCCCACGAACATCGCCTTCGGGCTGTTGCCCGACCTCCCCCGGCGCGTCCGCGACAAGGCGGAGCGTCGCCTGGCCCTGTCCACGCGCGCCCTGGCCAGCCTCGACCGCTTCCGGAGGAGCCTGGAGCCGGTGGCGGCCGCCGCCGTGCCCTGAGCGCTTCCCGGTGCAGCGCGCCGTCAGCGCCTTCCTGCGCCACCTGGCCGACGAGCGCAACGTCTCCGCGCACACGCTGCGCGCCTACGCCAGCGACCTGGGCCAGTTCACCGCCCACATGAAGGCGGTCCTGGGGCGTGCGCCCCGTCCCCAGGACGCCGACCACCTGATGGTGAGGAGCTTCCTCGCCGACCTGCACCGCGAAGGACGGCGCAAGAGCTCGGCCGCGCGCAAGCTGGCCGCGCTGCGGACCTTCTTCCGCTACCTGCAGCGTGAGGGCGTGGTCTCGCGCAACCCGGCGCGGGCGATCCTCTCGCCCCGGCTGGAGCGCCGCCTCGCCTCCCGACTGGACGACGCCACGATCACGGCCCTCCTCGACGTGCCGGGGGAGGGTCCAGGGCCGCTGCGTGCCCGTGCCGTCCTGGAGCTCCTCTACGGAACGGGAATACGGTGCGCGGAGCTCGTGGGCCTCGACATGGGCGACCTCGATCGTGGGGGCCGGATGCTCAGAGTACTGGGTAAAGGCAGAAAAGAGCGGGTGGTGCCCTTTGGTCGTCCAGCACAAGCGGCCCTGGAGGCCTACCTGCGCGTCCGTCCCTCCCTGCGGCCTCGCGATGACGCTGTCTTCGTCTCCAGTAACGGTAGTCGATTGACAGATCGCTATGTAAGAAAGCTAGTTGCTGCTCGAACAAGGGCAGTCGCGACGGCGCACCGGGTCAGTCCGCATGTCTTTCGACACAGCTTTGCCACGCACCTCCTCCAGAGGGGTGCCGACCTCCGCGCCATCCAGGAGCTGCTGGGACACGCCAGCCTCTCGACCACGCAACGGTACACGCATGTCGACACGCCCTATCTGATGGCGGTCTACCGTCAGGCCCACCCGCGCGCCGTGACGGCAGTAGATCGACAGAAAGCGGCCGTGCCGGCCGCCCGCCCTCGGCGATCGTCTTAGAGGTGGGCATGGCGCGCACGGACGAAGAGCTGGTCGCCGCCTTCCAGGCGGGGGACCGCGACGCCTTCGACGAGCTCGTGGCGCGCTGGGACGGCAAGATCAGCGGGGCGATCCAGCGGGTGGTGGGCAGCGGCG
>DATBIO010000029.1:0-11237 GCA_036556965.1 Vicinamibacteria bacterium | reverse complement strand
TCGAGTAATTGCGCTGGCTCGCTTTGAGCTGCGAGACGCGACTGTTGGGATCGGTGATGTCGCCGAACACGATCGAATCGGTCGGGCACACCGACTGGCACGCCGTCAGCACTTCGCCGTCGCGGATATTGCGGTCTTCGCGCTTCGCCTGAATGCGGCCCGCGTTGATGCGCTGCACGCAGTAGGTGCACTTCTCCATGACGCCGCGGCTGCGCACCGTCACGTCGGGGTTGCGCTGCAGCTTCAGGCTCTCGGTGGTCCAGTCGTTGTAGAGGAAGAAGTTGAAGCGACGCACCTTGTAGGGGCAGTTGTTGGAGCAGTAGCGGGTGCCCACGCAGCGGTTGTAGACCATGTCGTTCAGCCCCTCGTCGCTGTGGACGGTGGCGGCCACGGGGCACACCACCTCGCAAGGGGCGTTCTCGCAGTGCATGCAGGGGACGGGCTGGAAGCGCGTGGTGAGCGTGCGCGCATCCTGGGGGTCCCCGGAGTAGTAGCGGTCCACGCGCAGCCAGTGCATCTCGCGCCCGCGGGCCACCTGCTCCTTGCCCACCACCGGGATGTTGTTCTCCGACTGGCAGGCCACCACGCAGGCGTTGCAGCCCACGCAGGAGTTGAGGTCGATGGCCATGCCCCAGGCATGGCCGTCGTAGCGGTAGCTCGGGTGCATGGTGAGCTCGCGCGCGGGGTCGTGGCCCAGGGCCTGGATCACGTGCACGTCGCGGCCCAGCTCCTCGGCGGTGGCCTCGCGCACGAGGTGGCGCCCCTCCATGCTCCAGTGGTCCTGGGTGCAGGCCAGGGTCACGCGGTCGCCCAGGCGCCGCACCTCCAGTCCGGGGCCGGACCAGGGCGCGTCCGAGGTGCGCAGGGCATAGGCGTCGAAGCCCAGGCCCGTGCCCACGCGGCCCGCACGCCGGCGGCCGTAGCCCAGGTGGACGGTCACGCTGTCGTCGGGATGGCCCGGGACGACCCAGGCCGGGGCCGCCACCGTGCGCCCGCGATAGCGCAGCTCGATGAGGTCGGTCCGCGTGCCCCGCGCGGAGGGCTCCACGCGCACGCCCAGGCGCTCCGCGGTGGCGGGGCTGAGCAGGGCCGCGTTCTCCCAGGTCAGCTTGGTGAGGGGTCGCGGCAGCTCCTGCAGCCAGCCGTTGTTCGCGTGGCGGCCGTCGCCCACCCACGGGTCGGGGCGGAAGATCAGCTCCAGCCGGCCCGGCGCGCCGGCATCGGCGGGCGCGGCCCAGGCTCCCGCGCGCACGGCCGGCGACTTGGGGGCGGGCGCGGGGGCGGCGCGCAGCACCCCGTCGTGCAGCGCGCGCCGCCACGCCGCCTCGAAGCCGGCCCCGGCCAGCCCCGGCTGCCGTGCCCAGTGCTCGCGGAGGACGTCGTGGCCGCTGCGGTCGGGACGCGCGGTGAAGGCGGCCATGACCTCGTGCGCGGACTTGCCCCCGTAGAGGGGGGCGATGAGCGGCTGGAGGATGGTGACGGTGCCGTCGGCGGCGCGGGCGTCCCCCCACGACTCCAGGGAGTGGGCCATGGGGACGTGCCAGTGGCAGCGCTCGGCGGTCTCGTCCTGGTGGAGGCCCAGGTGCACGCGCAGCGGCACCTTGTCCATCTGGGTGGCGAAGCCGAGGTCGGCGGGCGCGTCGTAGGCGGGGTTGACGCCCAGGATCAGGAGGACCTGGACCGTCCCCGCCATCATCGCGCGCGTGAGCTCCGCGATGGAGGCGAGCTGGTCGTCGGCCCGCGCCTCCACCGGCTCCGTGTAACGCACGGTGCGGCCTACGTTGCCCAGCTTCTCGTTCGCGGCGTGGGCGAGGGCGTGCACCGCGGGGGAGGCGTGCTCCCCCGCCAGCACCAGGGTGGTGCCGGCCGGGCGCTGCAGGAGGTCCTTCACCAGCGCGGTCAGGAACGGGCCGTGCGCGGCCTCCCCACCCTGCGCGCCCACTCCCAGCGCGGCGGCCAGGCCGCGGGCGAAGGTCTCGACCTCGGCGGCGCGGAGGCAGAGGCGGTGGTCGGCCAGGGCGCCCGTGGGAGTGGGCGAGCTCTCCACCGCGTAGAGCCGGAAGGGCGCGCTCCCCGTGGCGGCGCCCGGCGTCCCCAGCGCGGCCTGGGCCGCCGCCCTGCGCCGCGTCGCGTACTGTCGGATGTGCTGCAGGCGCGCGGGACCGCTGCCCACGAAATCGGCGTCCAGGCACACCACCACGTCGGCCGCGCCCAGGTCGTAGTGGGCGTCCACGGGCTCGCCGAAGGCGAGCCGCGCGCCCGCGCGCGCCGAGTGACGGCCCGCGGCCTCCCACTGGTGCCAGCGAGCGGCGGGAAGCTCCGCCAGGAGCTCCTGGATCTGCGCGGCCAGGGTAGGAGAGGTGACGGTTCCGGTGAGGAGGCGCAGGCCGGCGCCCTTCTGCGCGCGCTGCGCCTCCAGCACCGAGCGCATGGCGGCCAGGAACCCGTTCCAGGGCCGTATCTCGCCGAGGTAGGTGAGGGTCTGCGAGCGGTCCGGGTCGTAGAGGTCGAGGATGGCGGCCTGCCCCACGGCGTCGCTTCCCCCGAGGCTGACGGGATGGTCCGGGTTGCCCTCGATCTTGGTGGGCCGGCCCATGTGGCTCTCCACCAGCACGCCGCTCGCGTAGCCGGCGTCCACCAGCGCGGTGGCGAAGAAGAGCGGCCGGCCGGGGATGGCCTCCTCGGGCGCCTTCACGTAGGGCACGACCAGCTCGCGCGGCTGGCGCGTGCAGGCGCCGCCCACGCCGGCCAGGGCCAGCGAGGCGCCCATCAGCCTCAGGAAGTCGCGCCGGCCCGCGGGGTCGTTCCACTCCGAGGCCTGCTCGGGGAACTCACGGTGGAGGAACTGCTCGAAGGCGGGGCTGCGCGCCAGCTCGTCGAGGCTCTTCCAGTACTGCCGTCCCTGGGCGGCGGCCGGCTTCCGCGAGTGCTCGGCGAGGCGGTCGTGGTCGCTCATGTCAGCGGTGGCAGGTGGAGCAGCTCGTGCGCGGCTGCAGCCCGTATTGCTGCACCAGGCGCAGGCCCTGCTCGAGCTGGTCGGAGGGGGGCTCCCAGGCCGCGGAGAACACGTGCTCCTGCGGCCGGACGAACCGCTCGGGGTGGCGGTGGCACTCCAGGCACCACTCCATCTGCAGCGAAGCGTGCTGCCACATGAGCGGCATCTGGTCGACGCGGCCGTGGCAGGTGGTGCAGCCCACCCCGCGGTTGACGTGCGCGCTGTGGTCGAAGTACGCGAAGTCGGGAAGGTCGTTGACCTTCACCCACTCGATCGAGCGGTCGGTGCGGAAGCTCTCCCGCACCGGCTCGAGGGTGGGGCTGTCCGCCCAGATCTGGGAGTGGCAGTTCATGCACGTCTTCGTGGGCGGGAACCCGGCGGCGGCGGACGTCTCCACCGAGGTGTGGCAATAGCGGCAGTCCAGGCCCATGCCGCCGACGTGATGCGCGTGGGAGAAGGGCACCGGCTGCTCGCGCGCGACGCCCGCCTGCGTGGTGAAGGGCGCGCGGTTCAGCTCCAGGAGCAGCCACAGCGCGCCGGCGCCCAGGAACAGCGCCCCGAAAATGCTCAGCTTCGAGAGCGTGTTGGTGCTGTGGTGGAAGATCTGCGTCATCAGCCAATGGTCTGGTGAGAAGCCGTAGCACGGCCGACGTCGGGGCGAGAGCGGGGAGAATACGCCAGCGGCAAGAATTGCGTCAAGGCTGCGCGGCCACGTGCGCGCGCCTTCCGCGCATGCGCGGTGGGCCGCTCACGCGACGTCCGCGACCTCAGGTGCCGAAGAGCCGGTCGCCGAAGTCTCCCAGGCCGGGCAGGATGTACTTGCGGTCGTTCAGGGCGCGATCGAGCGCCGCCGAATAGACCACCGCCTGCGGCACCTGCGCGGCCACCAGGGCCACGCCCTCCGGCGCGGCCACGATGCAGAGCAGGCGCACGGCGCGCGCGCCCAGGCCCATCAGCCCTTCCAGCGCCATCACCGCCGACCCGCCGGTGGCCAGCATGGGGTCGAGCAGGTAGACGACGGCGCCGCCCAGGTCCCCGGGCACCTTCTCGTAGTAGCGCCGCGCCACCGCCGTCTCCTCATTGCGCTCGAGGCCGAAGTACCCGACCTGCGCCTGGGGCACGATCTCCAGGAACGCGTCGAGCATGCCGAGGCCGGCGCGCAGCACGGGGACGGCCACCACGCGCGGGGTGAGGCGGCGCACGGTGGTGCGCTCGAGCGGCGTCTCCACCTTGTCCTCGGCCAGGGCCAGGTCACGGGTGGCCTCCGCCACCACCAGGAGGCTGACGCGGCGGGCCAGCCGGCGGAACTCCTCGCAGGGAGTGGCGCGGTCGCGCAGCCCGGCCAGCGCGTCCTCGACCAGGGGATGCGAGACGAGGCGCAGGCTCATCGGCGGCGGAGCATAGCACGCCCCCTCCGGGCGGGCCGGCGCGCGTTACAATGCGCGCGAATGCGATTGACGAGCGATGAGATCGAGTACCTGGCGCGGAAGATCGTCAAGGTGCTGACCACCGAGGGCCGCATCGAGGCCGAGGCCCCTGCCCGCGTGGCGGAGGACCTGGCGCGCGTGATCGCCGAGGAGCTCTCCCTCGAGGACCGGCTGAACGAGGAGGTGCGCGAGGTGCTCATCCAGCACTCCTCGGAGATGCAGCGCTCGAACATCACCTACACGGAGATGTTCAAGATGGTCAAGCGCAAGCTGGCCAAGGAAAAGGGCATCATCCTGTGAGGACGGGCGGCGCATGAAGCTCTCGCGCGACAAGATCAACCGGCTTTCCCACCTCGTGCTGCATCAGCTCAACCACGACGAGGACGTGGAGTTCTTCGCCGATCCGCAGGAGATCCGCCAGCACGTGGTCCGCATCATCTCGGAGGAGATGAAGGCGGACGAGGCGATCGACGCGCTCGTGCGACGCAAGATCGAGACCCAGAAGCGCCAGATCGTGGAAGGGTCCGACGAGTGGGACGTCCTCTACCGCAAGTACTACGAAGAGGAAGTCGCACGGCACCGCAAGGTCATGCCCTAGCCGCTCGCGGCGGGGTCCCCCCGACGCGAGCGGATGGGGGGAGCCGAAGGCGCGGGGGGGTGCGGATGCGGTCACCCCATCGCGACTACCGGCGGCGGCGCAGCCGGACCTCCAGCGTGTGGGCGGACCAGTCCGTCTCCAGGACGGCGTAGCGGTCCTCGCCCACCGACTCCGCCTCCAGCGCCTGGGGGGCGCCGTCCAGCATCGCCTCGCCCGCCTCGGCTCCGGGCGGCAGCAGGAGCCGCACGCTCCCACGCCCGGGCACGCTGGCCTCGTAGCGCAGGCGGAGGCGGTCCGCGGAGGGCTCGAAGTCGAAGGAGACGCGCCGGCCGGTGGCGGGCTCGTGCGCACGGACCCGGGCCCCCAGGGACGCCAGCCGCGGGGACAGCGTCAAGCCGCCGTGGCCCAGCTCGATCCCGAACAGCCCCTCGTAGACGGCGGCCCCCAGGGCCCCCGCGCTGCCGGAGTAGGTGGGGCTGCCCATGCCGCGGCCGTCCCGCGTCGCCCACTCGTGGAGGCCCCCGCTGGCCGCCGCGCGCGCCGCCACCTCGCGCAGCTGCGCCCGCGCCCGCGCCGCACCCCCGCGCCGGAACTGGGCCAGGAGGAAGCGGCCGCCCAGCCAGTCCCATTGGCCGCCGTTCTGGTACTCGAACGGGGCGCGCATCATCGGATGGAGGAAGAAGCCGGCGGGAAACGGCGGGAGCAGCACGCCCGAGATGGTGGAGACCCCCTGGCGGCGGCGGCGGGCCTCCGCCTCCGCGAAGATCCGGCCGGCCTGCGCGTCCGACGCGATGCCGTAGAGGGCGGCCAGCCCGTTGCCCCCGAGGGCGAAGACGTCGTCGGATCCCACCCCCCGCGCCGGCGCGCCGTCCGCGCGCAGGTGCATGCGGAAGAAGCCGCGGCGCGGCTGCCAGAGCCTCCGCACGATGGCGGCGCGCGTGTCCGCGGCCACCGCGCGCCAGCGCGCCGCGCGCGACGCCTCCCCCGCGGCCTCGTGCAGCGAGGCCAGCTCCACCGCCGCCCGCGCGAAGAGGACGTTGGCATACAGGCCCAGCACGCGGGGCGTGGCCTCGTCCAGGTAGATCGCGCGCTGGTCGGGATGGGCGGGGCTGACGTCGCCCCAGTCCGCGGTCAGCGCGCTCACGAGCAGGCCGTGCCGCGCGTCGAGGTGGCGCGCCCGCGCCGCCTCCAGGGCGGCGTCGAGGCGCGCGAGCAGCGGGCGCCCGCGCACGCCGCCCGACAGCCAGGCGCGGTCGCCGGTGACGGCGAACACGCCCGCGGCGGCCAGGACCGCGCTCGACTCCTGGTCGCATTCGGTGGTGTTGCGGTCGGCGGAGAGCGCCTGTGGCGCCTGCGCGACGAGGCGCGCGTGGGGCGCATCGGCGCGGAAGCGTTCCGGCCCGCCGGGGGCGAACCAGTCGAACAGCTCTCCGTTCTCCTGCTGGTGGGCCAGGTGCTCCTCGAGCCAGGAGTCGAGCGCGTCGCGGCCGTAGTGGTATCGGACGAGAGGCAGCAGGGTGGCGCTGTCGCGCAGCCAGACCTGCGGGTAGGCCGCGCCGGCGGCGAACGCCTCCACCCGCCCCGTCGCCCCCTGCAGCACGCGGTGGTTGGCGGCGAGGGTGGCGGGCATCAGGCGGCCCAGAGCGTCGAAGGCGGGGTCCCCCGTCACGAACGACGATGCGGGGGCGGCGGGGGAGGGGGGTGCCTCCGGGTGCGCGGGCGTCGGCGAAGGGGCAGGGGCGGAGCCGGGCGAGCACGCGGCCAGGAGGGCGGCCGCCAGCCACGGACATGGCCACCACCGGGGGGGGCCACCCGCGCGCGGCCCGCGCGGCGAATCGGGCAAGAGGGCAAATTGTACAATGCGCACCCGCTCCCGACCTGCGAAACGCGTGCGGGCGGTCCGTCCGGTGGCCCGGCTAAGCCTTAGGGCCTATTGTCGCGGCGCCTGCGCGTGCGGTAGATCACCTTCATTCCGGTCGGTTTCGGGAAAGTTGTCGCGTCATCCTCCTGCGCACAGTTCTTGCACCTCGGCGGGACCGGTACGGCTGTCGAAGGTATAAAAGGAAGACTTCCAGGAAAACCGACACGATGATCCGCCGACTGCTGGCCCTGATCGTCCTGGTCGTGCTGGTGGGCGCCGCCCTCTACTACTGGAAGGGCAAGCCCCGCAGCCTCGAGGGGTCGATCGAGGAGACCAAGGACACCCTCGGCGACGTCGGCGCCTCCATCGGCGACAAGATCCAGGCGACCAAGGCCAGCGCCTCCGTAAAAGCGGCGCTGGAGCTCCACCGCGAGCTCTCTCCGTTCAACATTGACGTAGACGGCCGCGACGAGGGAGTGGTGGCGCTTCAAGGCGATGTCCCCAGCGAGGAGCTCAAGAACGAGGCCCAACAGGTGGCGCAGGCCGTGCCCGACGTGCGGCGGGTCGTCAACGAGCTGCGCGTCAACCCCGCCCTGGGACCGCCCGCGGGTGGCGGCCGCACCCTCGGGGAGAGCCTCGACGACCGCGCCCTGGAGGGCAAGGTCAACCTCGCGTTCTCCCTCAACCGCCAGCTCCAGGGCAGCGACATCGACGTGCACGCGTACCGGAGACAGGTGACGCTCCGCGGCAGCGTGCAGAGCGCGGACCAGCGCCGACTGGCCGTGGACGTGGCGCGCCGCACCCCGGACGTGCTCGGGGTGACGGACGAGATGAGCGGACCCGGACAGCCCGTGGCCGCACCCGGGGGGCCCGCGCCCGGCCTCACCCCGGCGGCGCCTACCGCCGCACCGTCGCCCGCGGGCCGCCAGGGTGCGGCCCGGCGTCCGGGCGAGGTGGAGAGAGACTATCCGTCGCGCGTGACCGTAACGGCGAACCCGGAAACCAACCCTGAAAACCGCTATACGACTTTGCTACACTTCCAGCTATAACAGACGATACACAAGGAGGACGTACCGATGAAGCGATCACTGATGACCGGGTTGGTCGGCGGTCTCCTCGCGCTGACCACCGCGGCCTGGGCGCAGGACACGCCCCCACCGTCGCCTCCCCCCGCCGGGGAGGGAACCACGACCACCACCACCACGACCACGACCACCACCGAGGGTCACACGGTCACCCGTGAGGAAGTGCGCACCTGGACCATGGACATCGGTGACCGCGAGTTCGAGGTGCATCCCGCCACCCCGTCCTACGAGGGGAGCACGGGCCTGTTCCACATGTCCAGCGCCTTCGGCCTTCCCAAGGGGAAGGTCTCCTTCGCGATCTTCCGCGACAACATCGACCGCGACCCGAAGGACCTCGACATCTCGATCCACGGCTTCAACCTGGCCGTGGGCCTGACCGACTCCATCGAGATCTTCGGGCAGGTCGGCGTCCAGAACCGCATCAACGCGGACGCCCTCTTCCAGCCCGGCTTCTACGCCGAGTACCCGTTCGTGTCCAACCGCTGGGAGACGGGCTTCGGCGACATCAAGCTGGGCCTGAAGCTGGGCTTCGGCGATTACGAGGACAACTGGGCCTTCGCCATCCGCCCCTGGTTCAAGATCCCCACCGCGGACGAGGAGGAGGGCCTGGGCACGGGCAAGTCGTCCTTCGGCGCCGACGGGCTCTTCTCCGCCGCCCTGGGCAGCGCGCTCGACCTGCACCTGATGGCGGGCTTCACCAAGAACAGCGACCCCGACGAGGTCGACATCGCCAACGCCTTCAAGATCGGCGCGGGCGTCAACATCCCGGCCTGCTCCAAGATCCAGATCCAGGCCGAGCTGGTGAAGACCTACTTCACGGGTGACAACGACGGCCCCGGCTCCGGGCAGTTCGGGCAGACCAACCCCCTCGACTTCGTCATCGGCCCCGTGATCTGGTTCCGCCCGGGCATCTTCATCCGCCCCGCCATCTCCTGGAACCTCAACTTCTCCGAGGAGGGGCTGCCCGGCGACCCCGGCTCCAGCAGCCGCATCGGACGCCACCTCGAGATCGGCTACCACCCCGGCTTCGGCTGCCACGAGATCGCGGTGCCGCCGCCGCCGCCCCCGCCGCCGCCGTCCAACAACAACCCGACGGTGGACTGCGAGGTCGAGCGCTCCGCCATCCTGCCCGGCGAGAGCGTGGGCGTGCGCGCCACCGCTTCCGACCCCGACGGAGACACCCTGAGCTACGAGTGGAGCGCCACCGCCGGCCAGATCGTGGGCACGGGCCCCAGCGTCACCTTCCAGAGCACCGGCATGACGCCGCCCGCCTCGTCCACCATCACCGTGCGCGTCAGCGACGGCCGCGGCGGCTCCGCGTCCGACACCTGCCCGGTGGAGATGCGCGCGGCCGAGCGTCGGGCCGAGGCCATCACCTGCGTATCCGGCGGCTTCCCGCGCAACCTGGCCCGCCTGAACAACGTGGACAAGGCCTGCCTGGACGACGTGGCCAGCCGCCTCGGCCAGGATCCGCGCAGCCGCGTGATCATCGTCGGCCACGCCGACAGCGGCGAGCGGTATCCCGAGGTCATCGCCCGTCGCCGCGCCGAAGCGGCGAAGGACTACCTGGTGAAGGAGCGCGGCATCGAGGAGTCCCGTATCACCGTGCGCAGCGCTGCCGCCACCAAGCCCCTCGACACCGGCACGGACGCCGCCGCCCGGGCCCGCAACCGCCGCGTCGAGGTCATCTTCGTGCCCGAGGGCGCCACGGTGCCCGAGGACGAGGACTGATCGACACCATGGAGTGACTGCCGCAGACAACTGGGAGTGACCCTCTGGCCTGGGAGGTGCGCAAGCACCTCCCAGGCCTTTTTCACCCGCCGGACCGGGCCGCGTTGGTTCCCCAAGGGGCTACACTTGACCGCGTCATCCATGAAGACGTCGGCGCTCTCCCTCCTCCTGGCCACGGCGTCCATACTCCTGGCGCCCACGGCCGCGTCCGCCCAGACCTGGGTTCCCATGGGCCCGCCCGGGGGCGACGTGCGCTCCCTGGCCGCCGATCCCCGCGACCCTCGCCGGATCTACCTGGGCACGGCGGACGGCGTCCTCTACCGGTCGGACGACGCGGGTCTCCGCTGGCGGCGCCTGCACCCCGGCTTCCCTCGCCGCGGGCAGAGCCTGGACGACCTCGTCGTCGACAGGCGCGGCGCCGTCATCGTCGGCTTCTGGGAGGTCTCGGGATCCGGGGGCGGGGTGGCCCGCAGCACCGACGGAGGCAAGACCTTCAGCCTCCTCCCCGGCATCGAAGGACAGGCCGTGCGCGCCCTCGCCCTGGCCGGCCCCGACGACCGCACCCTGCTGGTGGGCACCCTGGGCGGCGTGTTCCGCTCGCGTGACGGCGGGGAGAGCTGGGAGCGCATCAGCCCCGCCGACCACCCGGAGCTGCGCAACGTGGGCTCGGTGGCGGTGGACGCCGACAACCCGGACGTCATCTACGCCGGCACCTGGCACCTGCCCTGGAAGACGGAAGACGGCGGCCTGCACTGGAAGCCGGTGCACCAGGGCATGATCGACGACTCCGACGTCATGACCCTGACCCTGGACCGCCGCAGCCCGCAATCGGTCTTCGCCACCGCCTGCAGCGGCATCTACCGCAGCGCGGACGGGGCCGGCCGCTGGGCGCGCATCCGCGGCATCCCCGCCAGCAGCCGTCGCACGCGGGCCTTCGCCCAGAGCCCCGACGACCTGAACACGTTCTTCGCCGGCACCACGGCCGGCCTCTGGATCTCCACGGACGGGTCGGCGACCTGGCGGCTGGCCACGCGCGCGGATCTCGTGGTCAACGCGGTGGCCCTGTTGCCCGGCGGCGTCGCCCTCCTGGGCACCGACGGGGCCGGGGTGCTGCGCAGCGTGGACGGCGGGCGCACCTGGCTCGCCTCCAACAACGGCTTCTCGGAGCGGTTCGTCTCCGCTCTCGCCTTCGACGAGAGCTCGGGGCGCACGCTGGCCGCGGTCTGGGGGGACCGCAAGCACGGGGGCGTGTTCGCCACCGCCCGCACGCGCGCCTCCTGGATGAAGGTGGGCGGGGGCCTGGAAGGACGGGAGGTGCTCACCCTCGCCGTCACCTCGGGCCTCTACCTGGCCGGCACCGACGACGGCGTCTTCGTCTGGCCGTCCAGCGAGGGCCGATGGCAGAGGATGGCGGCCGTGGTGGCCGGCGTGGACCTCCACCCGCGCGTGAACGGCATCGTCGCCTTCTCGGAGCGCTCCTGGCTGATCGCCACCAACCAGGGGCTGCTGCGCACGGTGGACGCGGGCCAGACCTGGATGA
>DATBIO010000028.1:0-15553 GCA_036556965.1 Vicinamibacteria bacterium | reverse complement strand
GCGGCCGTACTCGGCCGAGTACGGGCTCGTGACCACCTTGAACTCCTGGATGGAGTCGATGGACGGGCGGGACACCTGCGTGCTCAGCTCCTGCACGTTGGTGGAGATCGTGTTGTTGTCCACCCCGTCCAGCAGGAAGTTGTTCTGGAGCGACCGGTTCCCGTGCACGTTCACGCCTCCCGTGCGCCCGAGGGCGGTGGCGCCCCCTTCCTCGCTGTAGCGGTCGCCCTGGACGCCCGCCACCAGGGCCAGCAGGTCGTCCCAGTTGCGGATGGCCAGGGGCAGCTCGGAGATGGCGCTCTGGTCGATGACGGTGCCCAGCGCCGCCTGCTCGGTGTCGAGCAGGCGCCGCGCGTCCTCGACCGTGACCTCCTCCGTCAGGCCGCCCACGCCCAGGCTGAAGTCGAGGCGCGCCCGCTGCCCGACGGCCAGGATCACCGCCTGCGAGCCCTTCTGGAACCCCGCGGCCTCCACCTCGATCAGGTAGCGGCCGGGGGCCAGGTTCACCGCGAGGTAGTTGCCGTCGCTGTTCGCGGTCACGCGCGTCACGATCTTGGAGTCCATGTGGGTGAGGACCACCTGGCTGTCGGCGATGACGGCCCCGGTGGAGTCGCGTACCTCACCCGTGAGGTTGGCGCGGTCCACCTGGGCGTGGAGGAGGCCCGCACAACAGAGCACGGCCAGGACGAGGGCAGTTCGCCTCATGGTTCGCTCCTGAAAGAGTGGAATGGTGGCGGCGGCACGCCGTCGGGGGCGGGGGCACATGGGAAAGCTTGGAACGCTCCAGACGGTACGCTCCGCACGGGCCGATTGTCAACGGCCGGTGTGGCCGCGGCGTGACGGGGGAAAGGCCCCGCTCAGGCGAGCAGGCGGCCGCCCGCGGCGTCGAAGAGGAGCACGCGCCGGGGGTCGAGGGACACCCAGACCGTGCCGCCGGGGGAGGCCTCGACCTCGGCGGCCACGCGCGCCACCACGCGCGCCCCGGCCACGTCCATGGTGAGGATGGTCTCGTTGCCCATGGGCTCCGTCACCAGCACGCGGCCGGCCACGCCCGGCCGGGGCACCAGCGAGACGCGCACGTCCTCGGGCCGCACGCCGGCCTCCACCGCGCGCCCCGGGCCCGGGGAGGGAAGGCGCCCGGCCTCGACCTCCACCCTCAGGCCCAGGACGGTGAGCCCCCCCTCCTCGAGCACGGCCGGCCACAGGTTGATGGCCGGGCTCCCCAGGAAGGAGGCGACGAAGCGGTCGGCGGGGCGGCGGTAGAGCTCGAGGGGGGCGCCCACCTGCTGGAGGACGCCGCCGCGCAGGAGGGCGACCCTCTTCCCGATGGTCATGGCCTCCGCCTGGTCGTGGGTCACGTAGAGGGTGGTGGTCCCGAGCTCCTGCTGGAGCCGCTTGAGCTCGGCGCGGGTCTGCACGCGGAGCTGCGCGTCGAGGTTGGAGAGCGGCTCGTCCATGAGGCAGACCGCGGGCCGCCGCACGATGGCGCGCGCCAGGGCCACGCGCTGCTGCTGCCCGCCCGAGAGCTGCCCGGGCTTGCGGTCGAGGAGCCCCTCGAGCTCCAGCCTCCGTGCCGCCTCGCGCACGCGCGGCGCCGTCTCCGCCTCCGCCGTCCGTCGTGCGCGCAGGGGAAACGCGATGTTCTCGAAGACGGTGAAATGGGGGTACAGCGCGTAGTTCTGGAAGACCATGGCCACGTCGCGCTCGGCGGGGGGAACGTCGTTCACCAGGCGCTCGCCGATCCAGAGCCGGCCCTCGTCCACGGACTCCAGGCCGGCCAGGAGGCGCAGCAGGGTGGTCTTCCCGCAGCCCGAGGGGCCGAGGAGCACCATGCACTCGCCTGGCTCCACGGTGAGGTCCACGTCGCGCAGCGCCTGGTGGGGGCCGAAGCGCTTGCCCACCTTCTCGAAGCGGACGCGCATGGCGGTGATTCTCTTATACTCGCCGCGCCGCCATGATCGCCGTCGCCCTGGCCGCCGCCCTCGCGGCCCCCGCCACCCTGCCCCGGGAGGAGACGTTCCGGCTGGCCCAGGCCGCCGAGGTCGCGGCCACGCTGCACCTGCGCTGCGACGCCTGCGACTGGGGCCGGCGCGGGCAGGAGGCGGCGGCCCTCGTCCTCGAGGTGGACGGCGGGTACGGCCAGCACCTGGTCCTGGCGCGCGGCAGCGGCGAGTACCGCGTCGCCCTCGGGCCCCTGGCCGCGGGGGAGCACGTGCTGCGCGTGGCGCTGGACGCGCGCGCCAGCGCGCAGCGCGCGCGCGAGGTGTCGGTGGAGGGCGTGGTCGTGCAGCCCATGCCGCCCGGCTCGCCGGAGGAGACGGCGCTGGCCCATGCCCCCGTGCTGTACCTCCGCCCGGACACCCTGCCCCGCTTCACCGACCTGCCCCTGCTCGCGTGGTACGAGACGGACCACCTGGCGGACGGCGGGGTCAAGCTCCGCTATTCGGTGGTGTTCAGCAACGAGGACGGCGGCACGCCACCCGACCGGCTCCTCGCCACCTGGGGGCGCCTGACCGACATCGAGTTCGTCTACGGGGTCGAGCTCGACGCGGCGGGCCGCGTGCGCGCCGAGCGCTACCAGGCCGAGGGGCACGAGCTCCGGCCCTTCGCGGGGCGCCACCAGGGACGGCATCCCCTGCTGTGGGTCACCACCGCGAACAACATGCTGTCGGAAGGGGGCGCGGGGACCCTGCGCGTGGCGCCGGCGCCGGTGGCCTTCGCCCTGAAGGACGTCTCGCGCGAGGCGGTCATGGACGCCCACCCCTGGACCTGGCGGGTCAGCGCCGCGGAGGCGCGGCGGGAGGGGCGGGTGCGGGCCGCCGCCGCCCTCGGATCGAAGCGGATCCTCGACCCGCGCCGGTACCTCTACCTCGAGGCGTGCGCGGAGGCGCCGGAGGCGGCCCTGGCTTTTGCGGCCGGGCTGCGCGCGGCGGGGGGCGCCGCGCGCTGGGTCTGGTCGGACGGCGGGGCGCTGGCCTGGCGCGTGGCACGCAGCGCCGACCACTTTCCCAACGGCTGCTTCCGCGCCGCCGTGCCGCTTCCCGCGGGGCGTGGCGCGGACGACCTGGTGGGGCTCCGCTTTCGCTCCCACCTCCGGGCGCGGCGCCAGGGAGAGCCGGCGCCCCCGCCCGGCGCGGGGAACGCGCGCCTGCTCCGCATCAACCGCATCACCCTCCTCGGGGCCGACGACCTGCCGGGTCCCCCCCTCTTCTCCTGGGTGGGCGACCTGTCCATGACCGCGGAGGGCCCTCCCGTGGAGGTGCCCGTTCCCGGCCCCGGCGCGCTCCAAGGAAGCGAATGAGTTTCCAAGGCAACGCGCCGCCTCCCGTTTCCGTCCATGTGAACGATCCATAGAGACGGGCGCTTGGCCAAGCGGCTCGCCGGAAGGAGCCGCTCATGGGACGGAGTGGGAAGGGAGTCGCGCGCGCCGCCGTGCTCGGCGCGCTGTGGTGGCTCGCGGGGGACGGGCTGGAGGCGCGCGACTTCACGCTGCCCGGCCCCGTGCACGACATGCTGCGGATCACCGTGGGTGGCCCCTGGGAGAGCGGCGCCGTCCACCACGCCCTCCTCGGGGCCCACCGCCGCCTGGGCCGTGCGGAGTGCCAGCGCGTGTTCAGCGACTTCGCCGACCCGGCCGGCCGGCCGCTCCAGCGGCGCCTCGACGAGCTCCGGCGCACCGCCCAGGAGGTGCTGGCCGGGGTCAGCTACCGCGACGGCTCGCGGCGCCCGCTGTGCGCGAGGCCCGCGGTGCTGGCCCTCACCGTGCCCGGCTCCTGGGTGGTGTGGGTGTGCCCGCAGTTCGTGGACAAGCGCTTCAAGGACCCCTCGTACGCGGAAGCCGCCCTCATCCACGAGGTGCTCCACGTGCTCGGCCTCGGCGAGAACCCGCCCACCTCGGCCGCCATCACCCACCGGGTCATGGCACGCTGCGGCGGCTGAAGCCGCGCCGCGCGGCCCCGGGCCCCGGCGCGGCTATGATCGGCGCGCCATGCTCGGGCCCCTGAGGCCGGCCCCGCCCCGGCCTCTCCTCGCCGCCGACCAGGTCGCTCCCGCCTACCGCCGGCTGCGGCTGCAGGTCTTCGCCGGCATCTTCGTCGGCTACGCGGCCTACTACCTGGTCCGCAACAACCTGGCCCTGGCCATCCCCGACGTGCTCCGCGAGCACCCGGAGTACTCGAAGGCCATGCTGGGCACGGCCCTCACCGGCCTGTCCATCGCCTACGGCCTCTCGAAGTTCCTGATGGGCTCGGTCTCCGACCGCAGCAACCCCCGTTACTTCTTCCCCCTGGGCCTGCTCCTCTCCGCGGCCATCATGGCGGTGTGCGGCCTGGCCAAGGGCATCTACGCCTCGCTCGTCCTCGTGGTGCTGCTGCAGACGCTGAACGGCTGGGTCCAGGGCATGGGCTGGCCGCCCTGCGGCAAGACCATGGTCCACTGGTTCAGCACCGGGGAGCGGGGCCGCACCGTCTCCGTCTGGAACGTCGCCCACAACCTGGGCGGCGCCCTGGTGGCCAGCCTGGCCCTGCTGGGCGTCACCCTCTTCGGCGACTGGGGCGCCAAGTTCTACTTCAACGCCCTCATCGCGGCGGCGGCGGCGGTGGGCGTCTACTTCCTGATGCGGGACACGCCGCAGTCGTGCGGCCTCCCGCCCATCGAGGAGCACCGCAACGACTACCCGCCCGACTACTCCGCCGACCACGAGCGCACCCTGGGCTTCCGCGAGATCTTCCTGGGCTACGTGCTCAACAACCGGTACCTGTGGGCCATCGCCGTGGCCAACGCCTTCGTCTACTTCGTGCGCTACGGCGTGGTGAACTGGATCCCCACCTACCTGGAGACGGCCAAGGGCTTCTCCTTCAAGCAGTCGAGCCTGGGCTGGGCCCTCTACGAGTACGCGGCCATCCCCGGCACGCTGGTCTGCGGCTGGGTCTCGGACAAGGTTTTCAAGGGCAAGCGCGCGCCCGCCACCATCCTCTTCATGTCCCTCACCCTGGTGGCGGTGGTGGTCTACTGGCTCAACCTGGAGGGACCGCTGTGGATCGACTACGCCGCCCTCGTCGCCATCGGCTTCCTCATCTACGGGCCGATCATGATCATCGGCCTGCACGCCCTCGACCTCGTCCCCAAGAAGGCGGCGGGCACGGCGGCGGGCTTCACCGGGTTCTTCGGCTACGTGTTCGGCTCCGCCATCGCGGGGACGGGCGTGGGCTGGATCGCCGACCGCTGGGGCTGGGGCGGGGTCTTCGTGACCATGGTGGCGTGCTGCGTGCTCACCATCGCCTTCAGCGCCCTGACCCTGGGGCACCGTACGGAGAGCGGCCGGCGCGCCGCCGCCGCCTGAGGAGGCCATGAAGAACCCCGCCCTCGCCCTCGTGATCGTGAGCCTCGGACTCGGCGCCGTGCTCGGCGCGGCCTCCGAGGCGCGCAAGATCGTCATCGCCCACCGCGGGGCCAGCGGGTACCTGCCCGAGCACACCACGGAGGCCATCGCCGCCGCCCACGCCCAGGGCGCGGACTACCTGGAGCAGGACGTGGTGCTCAGCAAGGACGGCGTGCCCGTCGTGCTCCACGACATCCACATCGACACCGTGACCGACGTGGCCCGGCGCTTCCCCGCGCGCGCGCGCGCGGACGGCCGCTACTACGCCATCGACTTCACCCTGGCCGAGCTGAAGCAGCTCGCGGTGGGCGAGCGGTTCGACCCGCGCACGGGCCAGGCCGTGTTCGCGGGCCGCTTCCCCGTGGGCCAGGGGCGGTTCGCCATCCCCACCCTGGAGGAGGAGTTCCAGCTCATCCAGGGCCTCAACCGCAGCACGGGCCGCGAGGCCGGCGTCTACCCGGAGATCAAGGAGCCGGCCTGGCACCGGAAGGAGGGCCAGGACATCAGCCGCCGGGTGCTGGACGCGCTCGGCCGCCACGGCTACCGCACCAAGGCGGACAAGGCCTACCTGCAGTGCTTCGACGTCGAGGAGGTGAAGCGGCTGCGCGGCGAGCTCGGCTACCAGGGCCGGCTGGTGCAGCTCCTGGGCGACGGCCCCGAGTTCGCGCCGCTGCGCACGCGCGCCGGCCTGGCCGAGGTGGCCAAGGTGGCGGACGGCATCGGGCCGGGCCTGGTCCAGGTGGTGGCCGGCCGCCGCGAGGGCACCCTGCACGTCACCGACCTCGTGCGCGAGGCGCACGCCCTGGGCCTCGTCGTCCACCCGTACACGTTCCGGGCGGACGCGCTGCCCGCCTGGGCGGCCAGCTTCGACGAGCTGCACCAGGTGTTCTTCGTCCAGGTCGGCGTGGACGGCGTGTTCACCGACCACCCCGACCGGACGGTGGCCTTCGTGCGCGGGCTTCGCTGAACGCCTCGACCGGCTACCATCGCAGGAGGAACGGCGAGGGAGCGATGAAGAGACGCGCCGCGATCCAGGGTTTGCTGGCGGTTCCCGCCATGGGCCTCGTGTCCTGGCGTGGAGCCGAGGCCTTGCCGGCCACGCCGGCCTGCGCCGACGACCACGAGCCGACGCCGGAGCAGACGGCCGGGCCGTTCTTCAAGGCGCGCTCGCCCCAGCGCGTGTCGCTGCTCGAGCCCGGCCTTCCGGGGCCGCGGCTCGTGCTCGGTGGGCGCGTGCTGACCACGGCCTGCGCGCCCGTCCCCCGCGCCCTGCTCGACTTCTGGCACACCGACGACGCGGGGCAATACGACCTCTCCGGCTTCCGGTGCCGTGGCCACCAGTTCGCCGACGCGTCGGGCCGCTTCCGGCTGGAGACGATCGTGCCCGGCGCCTACTCCGGCCGCCCGCGCCACATCCATGTGCGCGTGCAGGCTCCCGGCGGTCCCATCCTGACCACGCAGCTCTACTTTCCCGGCGAGGCCCGCAACGCGGGCGACGGGCTGTTCTCGCCGCGTCTCCTCATGGAGGTGACGGAGGCCGGCGGCGAGCGGCGGGGGACGTTCGACTTCGTCCTCCAGGGGCGGCGTTAACGAAAGGAGGCCGGCCATGGCCGAGCGGCCCTTGCGCGGAAGGGTGGCCCTGGTGGCGGGCGCCACCCGGGGGGCGGGGCGCGGCATCGCCTGCATGCTGGGCGAGTCCGGGGCCACCGTGTACTGCAGCGGCCGGAGCACGCGCGCGCATCCCGCCCACGACGGCTACTACGCGGGCCGCCCCGAGACCATCGACGAGACGGCGGAGATGGTCACGGCACGGGGCGGTCACGGCATCGCCGTGCGTACCGACCACCTGGTGCCGGGGGAGGTGGCGGCCCTGCTGGGGCGCGTGCGCGCCGAGCACGGGCGCCTGGACGTCCTCGTCAACGACATCTCGGAGGGCGAGGAGCACGAGTGGAAGCCGTTCTGGCAGGTCTCCCCGGAGAAGGGCTTCCGCATGCTGGAGAGGGCCGTGCGCACGCACATCGTCACCGCCGGGCAGGCGGCGCCGCTGCTGGCCCGCGGCGGGCTCATGGTGGAGGTGGGGGACGGGGACACGCTCGACTACCGGGGCACGCTGTTCTACGACCTGATCAAGGTGGCGGTGAGCCGGCTCGCCTTCGTCATGGCGGAGGAGCTGCACGCGCGGGGCGTGGCCGCGGTGGCGGTGACGCCCGGCTTCATGCGCACGGAGGTCATGCTCGACCACTTCGGGGTCACCGAGGCCAACTGGCGCGAGGGGGCGCGCAAGGACCCGACCTTCCTGCACTCGGAGACGCCCTTCTTCGTCGGACGCGCGGTGGCCGCCCTGGCCGCCGACCCCGGCGTGCTGCGCAAGTCGGGCGGCCTCTACAGCTCGTGGGGCCTGGCGCGCGAGTACGGCTTCACGGACGTGGACGGGTCCACGCCCGACCTCGGCGCGCACGTGGACTTCGAGGCGACCTTCCGCCGAGCCTCGAAGACGGGATTCCGCTGGACGGTCTCGCGCCCCGCGGTGTCGTGAGGGAGGCCGGCATGACGGGAGAGCGCAGGATCGTCGTCTACATCGCCACCAGCGCGGACGGGTACATCGCCCGCGCGGACGGCAGCGTGGACTGGCTGGACCGCCCGCGGCCCCAGGGCTCCTACGGCATGGGCGCCTTCATGAAGGGGATCGACACCGTTCTCTGGGGCCGCAAGACCTACATGCAGGCCGTCGGCCTGGTGGGCGCGGGCGGGGGCGTCGGCAAGGGCGTGAAGAGCTACGTCTTCTCGCGACAGTCCCCTCTCACCAGCGCTCCCGGGGTGGAGTGGGTGCGCGAGCCCGTGCCCGACTTCGTGCGGCGGCTGCGCTCCACTCCCGGCAAGGACGTCTGGATGATGGGTGGGGGAGAGATCATCGCCTCCTTCCTCGACGCCGACGGCATCGACGAGTTCATGATCCACGTGGTGCCGGTGATGATCGGGGAGGGCATTCCGCTCGTGGCGCCCCGCCCGCGGACCCTGCCCCTGGCGCTGCGGGACACCGAGCGTTACCCCGACGGCGTGGTGAAGCTGCGCTACGCGGTGGAGCGCCCGGGCGCCGGACGGGAAGGGCGAGGGCGCGGACGGCGGCGCGCGGGGGCCAGGCCCTAGAGGAGCAGCGTCTCCACGCGGTACGCGTGCACGGCCTCGTCCATGGCCGACCAGCCCAGGCTGGTGAAGCGCCCGTCCTGCGAGGCCACCAGGGCCATGGCGTCGCGCTGGTCGTGCACGAACTGCGCCGCGGACTGGTGCCGGGTCCCGCCCAGCTCGGAGGGATGGAGGGAGGCCGCCACCCCGCCCTCCACGGGCTCCGCCACCACCACGCGCGGGACGGGGGGCCAGCCGTCGCGCCGGACCATCTTCGCGCCGAAGGCGAGCACGTCGTACTGCTGGCTCATGACGGTGGCGCCGTCCACCGCGGTCAGCCCGGCCACCGCCTGCACCGCCTCGCGCAGGCTCTCGCGCCAGTGCCAGCGGCGGCGCTTTCCCGCGTCGGCCCGCATCAGCTCGGCCAGCTCCGCGTAGGGAGGCTCCACGGGATAGGGGATGTGCGGCTGGATGGACTCCCGCCAGGCCCCGGAGCCGCCGGGCACCAGCAGCAGGGAGCCCCCGCGGCCGTGCGCCCGCATGGCCACCGCCAGCAGGGCGAGCACGTTCACCGACCCCCTCGTGGCCGGGGGATCGACGCCGAGGAGCGCGGTCAGGAACGACGGGTAGTCGGAGAGGTGCGTCGGCCGCTCCTCCAGCACCTTGACCTGGTCGCCCTTCAGGACGGCGACGTTGACGTACTTCCCCGACTCCTCCGGGCGCGCGTGCTTGACGACCAGCAGTCCCGGGGCGGCCACCTCCAGGACGAAGCAGTAGGTGGGCAGGGTGCGCGTCGTGCCCCAGACGTGCAGGCCGTAGGCTCCCCGCGCCACCCCGAGGTGGACGGCGGGGCCCTCCACCGCGGGAGCCATGCGCGCGATGTGGGGCGCCGTGAAGGGCAGCGGCCGCTCGAAGGTGAGGGGACGCCGGACCTCCCCCGGCTCCAGCAGGGCCAGCGAGAGCCGGGGGACGTAGACCTCCTCGCGGCGCAGGCTGGCCCAGAAGGCGGCGTCGATGACGGCCTCGATGGTCGCGGTGTCGGGCTCGCGCGCCAGGTCCTCCTGCCCCTGCGCGCGCGCCGCCGCGATCTGCCGCGCGAAGTGCTGGTGCACGCGCGCGGCCACCGCGCGCGCGGGCGGGTAGGCGGGCCCCTGCGTCACGGCGCCGCCCGCCGTGCCACCTTCACCACGGCGATACGGCCGGGCGCGACCGCTCCCCGGCGGGAGGGCTCCCCACCGGGGTTGAAGACGCGGAGCACGGCGGCGGCGCCGTCCTCGCTGCGCACGCAGGCGCTCAGCACCACGTCGTCTCCCGCCTCCAGCAGGGAACGGCTTGCCGGCCCGTCCGCGGCGCCGCCGGCATGCGCCACCACGCGCGGCGGCGAGAGGAAGTCCCGCGCCTCCGCGAAGAGGGCGGCGGCCGCGGGCGGGGCGGCCCGCGGCGCGAGCGCGAAGCGGAAGGTGTGGGAGCCCGGGCACTGGGCGCCGGGGGTGGCGAGCCCGGGCCCCGCGTGGCCCTCGCGCGTGGCGAGGTCGTCGCGGGAGAGGAAGCCGACACAGCGCAGCAGGGTGAGGGCCAGGCGGGCTTCTTCGCCCGCGACCACCTCGTACTCGGTGAGGCCGTCCACGAAGACGCTCATGCCCGTCGTCTCGTCGCCCGCATCCACCACCGAAAGCAGGGGGGCGGTGCCCACGGGCTCTTCCTTCGCCGCCGGCGGCGCGGGGGAGGCCGCGGCCGCGCGCTCCACCAGGGCGAAGGCGCTGTCCGCGCGCGCGACGGAGACCGCGCGGGCGCCGGTGGGCAGGAGCACGCGCAGGCGGTGGTCGCGGGCGCGGTTCTCCACCGTGAGGGTGACCTCCAGCCGCGCGGCGCCTGCGGAAAGCCGCGCCTCCACCACCACGGGGAGCACGGCCTGCTCGCGGGCGCGCGCCCGGCGGTCGCCGGTGGCCGCGGAGGGCACCGGCAGCTCGTAGGCGACACGCATAGCTGCGCGCAACGGCCCCTGCTCGAGCACTTCGGTCCGCACTTCGCGCGCCGCGGCCCCGGCCACGCGGGTATCCGCGCCGGGGGGACAGAACGTGTACTCGTCGCCCACGTCGCCTCCGTCCTCCAGCTCCAGGCACCGGCGGTAGAGGACCGAGGAGCGCTTGTCGAGCAGGTCGAGGGTGCCGTCTTCGTTCACGGTCGCGCGCAGGAGCGCGTTCTCCAGGCTGCGGTCGCTCGCCACCACGGGGTCCGCGACGGGGGCGGGGGAGGGCGGGCCGAAGCGGACGTCCACCGCCGTGTAGCCGAGCGGCGGAACGTCGGCGCGGAGCGCGAGGCGGATCCGGCGCGCGCGCAGGGCCCACGGCGGCTCGTACCGGCTCATGGCGTAGAGGGTGGTCCCCTGCTCGGAGAGCACCTGGAAGCCCCACGGCTCTCCGCCGGGACCGGCCACCGAGGCCACCGCGGCTTCGCGCGGGACGAACGTCGGCGGCTGCTCGAGCAGCTCGAGGGGAACGGAATGGCCGCGCTCCGCGCTCTCGTAGGGGAGGTCGAGCGTCGCCTCCAGCACGCCCTCGAAGCGCCGCCAATGGGTGTTGGCCACGAGGCACCGCACGAGGCCGGGCGGGGCGGGTGCGACCTGGAGGGCAAGGTGGCGGAGGGCGCGCCCGGTGACCTCCTCGGCGGCCTGCTGGACGCGCGCGTAGCGCGCCATGTTCTCCTCGTGCACGGCGTCCACGCTGCACCCGCAGATGCTGTCGTGGGGGTGGTTCTGCAGGAGCGTGCGCCAGGCGTAGTCGAGCACGCCCTGCGGGTACTCGCCGCCCGTGAGCCAGGCGAGGACGGAGGCGGGCTCCGCCCAGTGCTCCAGCTCGCGCTGCGCGGCGGCGTTGGCCTGCTTGAGGTACTGGCGCGTGGAGAGCACGCCGGGGAGCAGGAACGCGTGCTCCTGCCCGGCCCTCAGCTCGCCGCGCACCACCTCGAGGTCGGCGCCGGCCACCGCGGCGCGCACGGCGTCCACGTACTCGGGCAGCGTGCCCAGCCGCGCCGTCACCCCCGGCAGGCCGCAAGCCGCCTGCACCAGCGTGTCGAGGCCGGGGTGCGGCTCCACGTGGTCCACGCCCGCCATGAGGAGGACCTGGCCGCAGGTGCTGCGCTCCGCTTCGCGGGACACGGTCTCGACCAGGCGCTCGCGCGGCTGCCAGGGCAGCCGCAGCGCGTTGCAGTAGCCCTCGGTGGGCAGGTGCAGGAGCAGCACGCGCGACCCGTCCGGTCCCTCCCACCACCGCTCGGCGGGCCCCGCCCCCAGGCCGCGCCAGAGCACGGCGGCGTCGAGGCCGAAGCGGCGCAGGATCTGGGGCATCTGCGCGACGTGGCCGAAGGGGTCGGGGACGTAGCCCACGGCCATGACCGCCCCGAAGCGTGCGGCCACGCGGTGGCCCATCTCCAAATTCCGCAGCAGGGCCTCCCCGCTGACCAGGAACATGTCGGGCATCACGTACCAGGGGCCGACGAGCAGACGGCCGGCGGAGACGTGACGGCGCAGCCGGTCCTCGGCCTCGGGCCGCACCTCGAGGTAGTCCTCGAGCACCACCGTCTGGCCGTCGAGGTGGAAGCGGAAGCCGGGCTCCGCCTCGAGCCGGTCGAGCACCGCGTCCACCAGGTCCACCAGCCGCAGGCGGAACTGCTCGCGGGTGAGGTACCACTCCCGGTCCCAGTGCGTGTGGGCGACGACGTGGACCGCGGTCATCAGCCCTTCACCGCGCCCGCGGTCAGGCCGGACACGAAGTACCGCTGGAGGAACACGAAGGCCGCCATCACCGGCACCAGCCCCACGAAGCTGGCCGCCGCCACCAGGTGCCAGTCCGTCTCGTACCCGCTCTGGAAGCTGAAGAGGCCGAGGGGGATGGTGAAGCGCGGCTGCGAGTCGAGGAGGACGAGGGCGAGGGCGAACTCCGCCCAGTAGGCGGCGAGGTTGAAGATGGCGGTGGCGCCCAGCCCGGGAGCGACCAGGGGCAGGGCGATGCGCAGGGCGATGCGCGCGCGCGAGGCGCCGTCCAGGCGCGCCGCCTCCAGCACCGAGTCGGGCAGGCCGTCGAAGAAGGTCTTGAGGATGGAGACGGTGAGGGGCAGCTGCATCGCCCCGTAGACCACGATCAGCCCGAGGTGGGTGTCGACGAGGCCCACCGCGGAGACGAGCCCGTAGATCGGCACCAGCAGCACGATGGGCGAGACCATCTGGATGACCAGCGTGCCCAGGTAGAGGGGCTCGCGGCCGCGGAAGCGCTCGCGGGAGAGGACGTAGGCCGCGGGCACGGCCAGGATCAGGGTCAGCAAGGTGGCCAGCAGCGCCACCCGCGCGCTGTTCCAGAGGTACCACGGCACCTGCGACTGCGTGAGCACGAACGCGTAGTTGTCGAGGGACCCGCCTCTGGGGATCCAGCGCGGCGGGTACTCCGAGACCCCTCCCTTGCTCTTCAGGGAGAGCGAGAAGAGCCAGAGCTGGGGCAGGAGGAAGGCGCCGGCCACCGCGGCCAGGGCCAGGGCGCGTCCGGCGCGGCTCACGCGGGCCTCCGTGAGCCCGCGCGCACGGCGGCCACGGCCAGGGCCAGGTTCAGCCCGAGCATGATCACGCCCACCGCCGCCGCCCGGCCGGCCTCCAGGTTGAAGAAGGCGGCGCGGTACATGAAGAGGGACAGGACCTCCGTGGCGCGCGCGGGGCCGCCCCCGGTGAGGGGGAGGATGAGGTCGAAGGTGTTGAGGGTGGCGATGGTGATGAGGGCCAGGTTCAGGGCCAGCACGGGCCTGATCTGCGGGAGCACCACCATGCGGAAGCGCGGCCAGGCCCGGAGGCCCTCGAGATCCGCCGCCTCGTGCAGCTCGCGCGGGATGCGCTGCAGGCCGGCGTACTGCAGCACCATGCTGAAGGCGCAGCCCCGCCACACGTTGGCCGCCGTCACGGAGAGGAGGGCCAGGCCGGCGGACGAGACCAGGGGCAGCGGCCCCAGGCCCAGGAGGGAGAGCCAGTAGTTCACGATGCCGGAGCGGTTCTCGATGAGGAGGATCCTCCAGATCACGCCCACGAGGACGCCGGGGACGACCCACGCGCTCACCACGGAGGCGCGCACGGCCAGCGTCCCGCGCAGCCCGCGCCGCCGCGCCGTGTCCACCAGCATGGCGATGAGCAGCCCCAGGCCGAGCTGGAGGACGACGCAGGCCCCCACGAAGACCACGGTCACCCCGAGCACGCCGTAGAACTCGGGGTCGCTCAGCACGGCGGCGAAGCTCATGGCCCCGTAGCGGAAGGCCTCGCCGTGCGTGCGCGCGTCGGTGAAGGAGAGGCGGACGAGGTCCAGCATGGGGTAGACGAGGAGCGCGGTCACGAGCCCGAGGGCGGGGAAGAGCCAGCCGCGCAGCGCGGCCTGCGCGCCCCGCAGCGGCCAGAGCACCGCCGCCACCAGCAGGGCGGCCAGGAGCGGGGGGAGCGCGGCCAGAGGGTCGAAGCCGCGCGTCCGCGCCGCCGCCCCCCCGCGCGCGCGGCGGCGCGCGGCGTGGTCCTCCACCGCGCGCCAGGCGTCGTCCACCGCCTTCTCCGGCGTCTTCTCGCCGGACACGGCGTAGCCCACCGCGAGCTGGAGCTGCTCCGAGATGGCCGGGTAGAGGGGCACGGCGGGCCGCGCGCGCCCGTGGGCCACCACCTCCCCGAACTTCCGGTACCAGGGGTCGTCGCGGAAGAAGGCGAAGTCGCGGTAGACGCTGCGCCGCACGGGGAGCTGGCCGTTCGCCATCGTGATGCGCGCGACGTTGTCCTTCGACTCCACGAAGCGCATGAAGTCCACGGCCGCGCGCTGGCGGGCGGGGTCGCGCGCGAACATCACCCACACCCAGCCCCCGGTGCCCGTGCAGCGGAGGGAGGCCTCCGCCTGCGGCATGGGCGCCACGTCCCAGCGGTCGAACTCCTCCGGGGGCAGCGTGTTCTTCATGTCGCGCGCCTGCCAGTTCCCGCCCAGGAACATGGCCACGTCGCCGGCCGCCGCCGCCGCCGTGAGCTGCTGGTAGTCGTTGTGGGCCAGCACGGAGCGCGGGGACGCGCCCGTGCGGATCGTGTCCTGGAGGAAGGCCAGCACCTTCACCAGCTTCTCGCGGTGGGGGGGCCGCCCGAAGATCGGCTCGCCCGCGGCGTCCACCAGCTCGCCCCCCTGGGCCCAGAACATGGGGAGGTGGTCGAAGACCGCCGCCTCCCAGCGGCCCGCGTTGTAGAGGTAGCCCGCGATCTTGCGCTCGCGCGCCACGCGGCTGGCCGTGTCCAGCAGCTCGGCCCAGGTCCGCGGCGGCATGGGGACCAGGTCCTTGCGGTAGTAGAGGAGCCGGATGTCCGTGCCGTGCCAGAGGCCGTAGATGTTCCCGGCGCGGTCGGAGAGCGTCTCAATGGTGAAGGGGAGGAAGTCGGCGCGGTCCTCCGCGGGCCAGTAGGGGTTCAGCGGCTGCACGTGGCCGCCGTCCAGGAAGAGCGGCATCCAGAAGCTGTCCACGGAGGCGATGTCGGGCAGGCGGCCCGCCGCCGCGGCCAGCATGAGCTTGGCCTTCTGAAGCTCGAGGGCGGGCATTACCGAGATGTCCAGCCGCACGTCCGGCCGCGCGCGCGCCCAGTCCGCGAAGACCTGCTCGAAGACCGCGCGCGAGGGCGGACGGGAGGCGAGGTGCGAGTAGTCCTGCTGGGCCCAGACGTTCAAGGCCAGGGGTGCGTCGGGGGGGCCCACGCGCACGGGCGTGACCAGGGACGCGCTCGCCCCCAGGAGCAGCGCGCCCGCGAGCGGTCCTGGCATCACGCGTTTCCCGGCCGCGCCATGGGAGCGGTTGTACCATGCGGACGCCGCCCCTGGAGCGATGGCCGGCCAGCTGGCCGCGGCTATAGCAGCTAAGGGCTGCTCGTGTTATCTGCTTGCACTGCGTCCCATGTTGGATAACTAGATAAGAGCGACATGGGGCGCTCCTGTTATCTAATTATCTTGCCTTCTACGTAGAGTACTCAGTGTTAGACCGGCCTGACCGATGGACCCTCTGATG
>DATBIO010000027.1:0-15042 GCA_036556965.1 Vicinamibacteria bacterium | reverse complement strand
GGGCGACCGGACGCGCGTGGAGCTGGAGCACCGCGGGTTCGAGCGCCTGGGCGGCCTGGCGCGCAAGGCGCGGCGCGGCTACCCCATCGGCTGGGCCTACGTGCTCGGCCTCTACGCGGGGAGGCGCGGGCCCTTCATGCTCCTGGTCACGGGCCTGACCGCGGCCCTGATGGCGGCCCAGCGCTGGCGCGCGCGCCTCTTCGGTCCCCGCGACGCGGCGCCCCACCGCACCGCCTAGGCGCGGACTTCGGGCAGACCACCTCGCCGGCCGCGCGCTGGCGCGGAGGGCATCCTCCGCGTGAAACTGGCGCGCGTCCCCCGCCGTAGATCAACGAGGGGGAGGAGGCGGGGATGGCCGAGGGCGGCGACCGTGAATACCTGCTGGGCACCCACGACGACGAGTACGCCCGCCTGGGATTCCAGCACCGAGTCTGGGCGGCGCCGACCTTCGCGCTGTGGGAGCGCGCCGGCTTCGGTCCCGGGCAGACCCTCCTCGACCTCGGCTGCGGGCCGGGATTCGCCAGCATCGACCTCGCCTACCTGGTGGGGCGCGGGGGACGGGTGGTGGCGGTGGACGAGTCCGAGCGCTTCCTCGCGCCCCTGCGCCTGATCCGCGAGGTCCTCGGCCTCTCCTGGATCGAGCCGCGGGCGGGCGACGCGGAGAGCCTCGACCTCCCGCCGCAGAGCCTGGACGGGGCCTTCGCGCGCTGGCTCCTCTGCTTCACGCCGCGGCCCGAGCGGGTGGTGGCGGGGGTGGCCCGCGCCCTGCGCCCCGGCGGGACCTTCGCGGTGATGGACTACTTCCGCTACGCGAGCATGGACCTGCTCCCGCACAGCCCCCTCATGGAGAAGGTCGCCCTGGCCATCGAGGAGAGCTGGCGGCGGGCGGGCGGCGACCTGGACGTCGGCGGGCGACTGCCGCGGCTGATGGAGGACGCGGGCCTCGAGGTGCGCGACGTGCGCCCCATCGTCCGGCTGGCCCGCCCCGGCTCCGCCCTCTGGCAGTGGCCGACCTGGTTCTTCCGCACCTACGTGCCGCGCCTGGTCGGGATGGGACTGGCCACCGCCGCCGAGTGCGACGCGTTCCTGGCCGAGTGGGAGGAGCGGTCGCGCGATCCCGGCGCGCGCTTCGTCACGCCGCCCGTCCATGCGGTGATCGGCGCCCGGCCCGCCTGACGCCGCCGGACGGCGCCCGCCGGCGTCCGGCTCAGCGCGCGGCGGCCAGCGCCCGGCGGTTGCCGATGCCCACCCGCGCCAGCACCGCCTGGAAGCGCGGCTCGGTGCGCAGGGAGTCGAACTCGGGATAGCCCGCGAGCGAGCGCACGCCCACGTGCCGCTCCTCCACCATCTGCTCCAGCCAGGCGAGCGCCCGCTCGCGCTCGCCCAGGCCGGTGGCGGCGAGGGCGAGGTCGAAGGCGCGCGCCTTGCGGGGACCGGTGGCGGCCACCAGGCGCTCGAGCACGTCGCGGGCCTCCTCCCGGCGCCCGGCCCGGGCCAGCGCGTAGGCGTGGAGCCCCATCACGCTGGCGTGGTCCGAGGTCAGCTCGCGCGCCCGGGCCACGGCGGCCAGGGCGTCGTCCGGACGGCCGGTGACGAGGTGGACGCGGGCGATGGAGATCCAGGCGTTGGGCTGGTCGGGACTGGCCTCGGCCACCGCCCTCTCCGCGGCCAGCGCGCGGTCGTAGCGGCCCTCCTGGAAGTCGCAGGCGGCGAGCTGGCTCCGCAGTCCCTCCGAGAGGGGGTCGGCCTCGAGGCCGCGCTGGAACTGCACGCGCGCCTCCTCCACCCGCCCGAGGTCCAGCAGGAGCAGGCCGTACCACAGGCGGGCGGCGGCGTGGCTCGGGTTGAGCTCGAGGGCGCGGCGGAAGGCGCGCTCCGCCCCCGCGAAGTCCCAGTCGTGGCTGCCGAGGATCAGGCCCAGGGAGGCGTGCGCCTCCGCCAGGTCGGGGTCCAGGCGGAGCGCGAGCTGCGCGGCGTCGCGGGCCTTGGGCGTTGCCTCCCCCACCGGCAGGAACCCGTAGTTCGCCATCAGCATGTACGTGTCCGCGAGGCCCGTGAACGGGCGGGCCCAGCCCGGGTCCTTGACGATGGCCTGCTGGAAGTGGTGCAGGCCCTCGCGGAAGCCCTGCTCCGTGCGCCGGGCCCAGTGGTAGCGGCCGCGCAGGTAGGCGAGATGGGCCTCGGGGTCGACGGCCGGCTCCGGCGCGGCCGCCGTGCGCAGCCGCGTCTCCTCGGCCACGCGGCGGGCGATCTCCCGCTGCACGCCGATGAGGTCGCCGCCCTCCCGGTCGAAGCTGTCCGCCCAGACGTGCACCTCGTCCGCCACGCGGATGAGCTGGGCGGTGACGCGCAGGCGGCGGTCGGCCTGGCGCACGCTCCCCTCGAGCACGTAGTCCACGCGCAGCTCGCGGCCGATCTCCCGGATCCCCTTGTCCGTCTTCTTGAAGCGCATGACGGAGGTGCGCGCGATGACCCCGAGCTGGGGCAGCCGGCCCAGCTCGGCGGTCAGCTCCTCGGTGAGCCCGTCGCTGAGGAAGTCCTGCTCGGGGCTTCCGGTGAAGTTCGCGAAGGGCAGCACGGCCAGCCGCTGCGGCCGCGGCGCCGCCGCCTTGCGCCGGCTCCAGGCCGTCCAGCCGGCCGCCGCCACCGCGAGGGCCGCGGCCGCCACGGTCCCCGCCCGCCACCACGAGGCGCGGCGCCTCCCGGACGGCGGCGCTCCGGCCGGCGACGCGTCAGCCGGCGGCGCCTCGGCCGCGAGGGGCGGCGCCGGCTCCCCGAGCGTGTCCGCGGACCCGGCCGCGTCCACCTTCTCGGGAGCCTCCTCGACGTCCTCGGCGCCCAGGCTCACGCGGCGCTCTTCCCACCAGGCGTCCAGCTCGGAGGGGTACGCATAGACGCTGCCGAGCCTGTCGTGGAGCAGGCGGTGGACGGGCAGGCCCGACGAGCGCTCCCACCGCTGCACGGTCCTGGGGCTGCGCCGCAGGTAGGCGGCGATCTCCTTCCAGGATTCGAGGCGTTCCGCCCGGTCGCCCAAGGTGCCACGGATGATAGGCGGCGCGCGTACCCGCGCCAAGGCTCGCCAAGGCGCGCCACTGCACGTCATGGGGCGCAAGCCGTTGGCAATACGCGGCTTCCGAATCGTCTGTTCCCGCGAGCGCCCGGAACCGGGCGCGACAGAGGAGGCCGTCGTGATCAACTTTTTCGGACGTCCCGCCGGCACGTACGTCGCCCTCATCCTGGCCGCCACGCCGTTCCTGCTCCTCGCCCGCCGGGGAGCCGAGCCCCTGGCGGCCAGCCCCGACCCGGTGGCCCGCGGGCGGTACCTGGTGAACGCCATCGGCTGCGACGACTGCCACACGCCCAAGAAGCCGGGGTCCCACGGGCTGGAGTTCGACTTCTCGCGCCGGCTGTCCGGGCATCCCGAGGGCTCCGCGCTGCCTCCCGCCCCCAAGCTCCCGCCGGGACCCTGGGCGGCCACGGCGGCGTGGGACCTCACTGCCTGGTCGGGGCCGTGGGGCGTCAGCTACGCCTTCAACCTGACTCCCGACGAGAACACGGGGATCGGCAGCTGGTCCGAGGAGACGTTCGTGCAGACGATCCGCACCGGACGCCACATGGGCGTGGCCCGACCCGTCCTGCCTCCGATGCCGTGGCAGGTCTACCGCAACCTGAGCGACGAGGACCTCAAGGCCGTCTACGCGTACCTGCGCACGATCCCCGCGGTCAAGAACCGGGTGCCGCTGCCGCAGATCGTGGAGCCGGAGGAGGTGGCCGCGAACTAGGCACCGGCGGTAGGATCGGGGCCCCTCCCACGCCCGGCGCGTGCGGACGGGGCCCCGACGGCCGTTCCGGGGTCCCGTCCTCCATCGAGAGGAGGTCCCCTGTGACGTTCGCGGCCCTGCGCTCCCCCGCCTTCCGACGGGCGACCGTCGTCGCCTTCCTCGTCGCTTCGCTCCCGGCATTGGCCGCGGAAGCCGCCCTGGATGAGACGGCGCTGGCCGGCAAGGGCATCGTCCGGGCTTCCGAGTACGTCGAGGGACGGCCCTCGGTGGTCGTGGTGCACGGCAAGGACCCCGACCCCAGGCACTTCGAGAACCTGGTCAACGACCTGAAGAAGGACCACAACGTCTTCTTGTTCGTCTACCAGGAGGCGATGATCCCCGCGGGAGCCGGGGGCGCCGTGGCCACCGGCCTCCAGCGCTTCATCGACTCCACCGGCACCATCGAGGAGGACTCCTTCCGGTTCGACGACGCGATACGGGAGCTCGTCCGCCAGACGAAGGAGACCTCGCTGGCCGTGGTGTGCCACTCGGCGGGCGGGCTCGTCGCGCGCGACGCCCTGTCCAGCCGCACCGGCCGCCATTCGGACAACACCCTGGCGCGCGGCGGCCCCGGCGCGCTGAAGATCCACCTCTTCACCGTCGTCACGCCGTTCGGCGGCATCCCCGGCCTGGTCTCGCCGGTGGGCTTCGGCACCGGGATCGGCGGGGCCATGGCGCGGGCGGCGGGGTCCTACTGGGGACCCATGGGCACCGCCGGCTCGCCCTTCCTGAACGGGAAGACGGGAAGCAACGTCACCCACACCCTGTTCCACAGCGGCTCCGACGGCGTGGTCAGCCTGGACGGCCAGATGCTGCCCGAGGGGACGGGTGAGCCCGCGGCCCGCATCGAGCTCCACGGCAGCCACGTGGACGCCGTCTCCACGACGCCGAACGTGACCAGGATCGCGGAGCAGGTCCGCAAGGCCACCCTCCCGCGCGAGGTGGGGGCGGCGCCCCCGGGCATGGGCACGGCCACCAAGGTGGGCATCGGAGTGGGCGCGGCCGGCGCCGGCCTCCTCCTGGCCACCCTGGGGGGCGGGGACGAGGGCGGGGCGGACGGCGCCCAGCCGCCGCCCACCACCCAGCCACCGCCCACCACCCAGGCGCCCCCCACCGCGGCCTTCGCCGGCACCTACAACATCGCCGCCGAGAAGACGGCGGACGGCGGGTGCAACTTCGTGCCCGCGTTCACGGGCCAGGTCGTGCTCACGGTGGCCGCGAACGGCACGAGCCTGGAGGCGCGCATGATCGAGCGCCTCACCCGCATCTACACCGGCACCGTCCAGCCCGACGGCGTCTTCCGCACCTCGGGCGGGGGGACGCTCGGCACCCTGACCTACACCGGCCTGCTGGACGGCCTGGTGAGCGGCACCTCCATCTCGGGCACGGAGACGCTCAACATGACGAACGGGTGCGGGCGGCAGGTGGTGTACCGCTTCACGGGCAGCCGGTAGCGCGCCGCGCCGAGCGGCCTACTCGATCAGCTTGTGCTTGCGCATCTCCGACGCCACCTTGCGCGCCACGTCGTCCACGAGCTTCTTGGCGGAGTCGGGGTTCGTGGTTTCGCTGAGGCCGGTCCACACCAGCTTGTCGTCCTTCACCGAGTAGACGTGCGTCTCCAGGCTGATCACGCGATCGACCTTCAGGTAGCCGGGGTCGTAGGACAGGGGCGCGGCGAAAGCGTAGTAGGTATAGAACCCGTAGTACGCCGGGGCGTAGAGGCCGGGCTGGTAGGTGACCTCCTGCCCCGCGCCGATGTAGCGCATGGTCACCGCGCCGTCGAAGCCCTCGCGCTGCACGACCTCGCGCAGCCGCTTCTCGTCCTTGGCCTCCGCGGTGGGGATGAGCGTGTAGGCGGGCACGCCCTGCGTGCGTTTCATCAGGCTCGCCAGGTACGCCTCCGCGAAGCGGCGCTGGGACTCGTGGGGCGCCATGAAGATGACCAGGACCTTCTTGAACCGGAGCGGCCCCGCGGACGGCTCGCGCCACGAGGTCACCAGGCGGGTGCCGGCGGACGCCACGCCGGCGCCCAGGGCGAGGGTCAGCACGGCGGGCAGGGTTCTCTTCATGATCCGGGCAGCCTAGCAGAGTGTCGCTGCCTCCGCTGCCGGCGACGTCGGTGGCCGCCCACCGGCCCGGCCTCGCCCCGCTCCTGCACGGCTCGGGATGCAAGTACGATGGGCGCCCAGTGAGCGCGAACGGGATGCCGGGCGGCCCGCCGGCGCGGCCGCCGGGCGCCGTGCGCGACCGCGTGCGGGAGGTCGTGACCAGGGCCCCGGCGGGACTGGCCGCGGCGGCCCTGCCCCTCGTCGTCTACCTGGCCACCCTGCTCCCCGGGGTCGGGCACTCCGGCGACTCCGCCGAGCTGAGCATGGCGGCCCGGCTCCTGGCCGTGCCGCACCCCACCGGCTACCCGCTCTACATCGGGCTCGTTCACGTGCTCGGCCGCCTGCTGCCGGTGAGCCCGGCCCTGGCCGCCAACGCCTTCTCCGCCCTCTGCGCGGTGGCGGCCCTGTTCGTGTGCTGGCGCGTGCTGCGGGAGCTGGGCGCACGCACCCCCGCGGCGCTGGCCGCGGTGTGGACCCTGGCCTTCTCCCCCACCCTCTGGCGGCACGCGGTGGTGGCGGAGGTCTACGCCCTGCACGCCCTGCTCCTCGCCCTGGCGGCGCTGCTCTTCATCCGCTGGGCGCGGCACGCGCGCGAGCGCGACTTCTACGCCGCCTGCGCCGTCTACGCGCTGGCCTTCGGGAACCACCTGCTGATGGCCACGGCGCTGCCCGCGGTGGTGGTGCTCGTGATGTGGGTCCGGCCGCGCGCGTTCCTCCAGCCCGCGCGCGTGGCGGCGGTGGCCGTCATCGTCGCGCTGTGCGCGTCGCAGTACGCGCTGGTGCTGGCGCGCGGGGCGGAGGGCGCCGCGCCCTACCGCGCGGAGCCCATCGACGGCGTGCCCGGGCTGGTGGCGTTCGTGACGGGGGCGAAGTTCCACGGGGACATGTTCGCCTTCGGCGCGGGCCAGCTCTGGGGCGTCCGCCTGCGCGACTACGTGGACACCGCGCTGCAGGAGCTGGCTCCCCTCGCCTTCTTCGCCCCCCTGGGAGTGGCGGCGCTCGGCCGCACGCCGGCCGGGGTCTTCCTCCTGCTGGCCTACGCGGGCAACCTGGCCTTCGCGCTGGGCTACGACATCAGCGACCTGCCGCCGTACTTCATACCGAACCACCTGCTGGCCGCGCTCGTCGCCGGCGTGGGCCTCGACGCGCTGCTGCGCCGGCTGGAGCCCGCCTCTCCGCGCCATGCGCGGGCGGTGGCCGTGGTGGCCCTCGTCTCGCCCCTCGCCCTGGCGGCGGTCCGGCTGCCGGGGATCGTGGCCGCGACCGGTCGCGACGCGGCGGCGCCGGCGGCGGCCCTCCTGGACGGCCTGGGACCGGAGACGGTGCTGATCGCGGAGTACCACCACTACCAGTTCCTGCTCTACTACCGGCTGGCGGAGGGTCGCGCGCCCGATGGCCCCCACCTCGCCCACGACGCCGTGGACCTCGCCGACGTCGCGGCCTACCTGCGCGACGGGCGGCCGCTGGAGCTGCCGCATTTCGGGCTGACCGTGCCGCCGGGATACGCCGTGTACAGCCAGAAGATCTTCGCCGCGCGGCGATTCGAGCGGGCGGGGCTGCGCGTGGAGCCCTGGCACCACGATCTCTACCGCCTCACCGCCGCGGACACGGGCGGCGCTCCCCCGCCCGGCGCGACCGCCCTGGGTCCCTGACGGCGCTTCACGAAGCGGCCATCGGGATCACGAGCACACAATCGTTTGCGTCTCTTGACGCGCCCTGACCACCCGGTCCTGGCCCGATCTCGTAGACTCAAGCGTTGGCGCGCTTCGCGGGATGGCGAACGGGGACGGGCCTGGGCGTGGCCCTGGCGCTCACGGCCCCCTCGTGGGCGGCCGGCAGCGCCAACGTCACGGTCAGCCTGCTCTCGGAGACGGCGTCCATCCAGCCCGGGCGTGAGGTCACGCTCGGGCTGCGCCTGCAGATGGCCGACGGGTGGCACACCTACTGGAAGAACCCCGCCGACTCCGGGCTGCCCACGCGCCTGACCTGGAGACTGCCCGCGGGCTTCGAGGCGGGGCCCCTGCAGTGGCCGCGGCCCGAGCGCATCGCGGCGCCGCCCCTCATGAGCTACGGCTACGAAGGCGAGGTCCTGCTCCCGGTGACGGTGCGGACGCCGCGGGACCTGCCGGCGGGCGAGCCCCTGCGGCTGGCCGTCCGCGCGGACTGGCTCGAGTGCGCGGAGATCTGCCTTCCCGGCAAGGCGGAGCTGGAGGTCGTGCTGCCCGTCCGGGACGCGGCCCCCGCGCCTTCGGACGCGGCCCCGCTGTTCGCCAGGGCCCGGGAGGACCTGCCGGGCGACGCCGGACCCTGGCGCGTGCGCGCGCTGGCCGTGTCGAAGCGGCTGGTGCTGGCCTTCACGCCGGGCACGGCGGTGCACGAGGCCTACTTCTTCAGCGACCAGCCGCAGGCCGTGGAGTTCGCGGAGCCGCAGAAGCTGCTCCAGACGGCGGACGGGTTCACCCTGGACCTGGCCCCCTCGCTGAGCGGACCGCGGGCCACCCGCCTCTCCGGCGTGCTCGCGGTGGAGACGGCCGCCGGCCCCCGGGCCGTGGCCGTCGACGTGCCGGTGGAGGCCGCCGCCGCCGCGCCCGCCGGGCACGAGGTGGCCGCGCCCGTCTCCCCCTGGCTGCCCGTGGCCTTCGCCTTCGTCGGCGGCGTGCTGCTGAACCTGATGCCCTGCGTGCTGCCCGTGCTCGCGCTCAAGGTGCTCGGCTTCGTCCGCCAGGCGGGCGAGCGGCGGGTGTGGCGGCACGGGCTCGCCTTCACCCTGGGGGTGCTCGCCTCCTTCTGGACGCTGGCCGGCCTGATGCTCGCGCTGCGCGCGGGCGGCCGGAGCATCGGCTGGGGCTTCCAGCTCCAGTCCCCGGCCTTCGTGGCCGCCATGGCCGTGCTCTTCCTGCTGATCGCGCTGAACCTGATGGGCGTGTTCGAGGTGGGCCTCTCCCTGGTCGGCGCGGGCCAGTCGCGGAGGCCCTCCGAGGGCCACGGCGCCTCGTTCTGGAGCGGCCTGCTGGCCACGGTGGTGGCCACGCCGTGCACCGCGCCCTTCATGGGGTCGGCGCTGGGCTTCGGGCTGAGCCAGCCCGCGGCGCACTCCCTCCTGGTGTTCACCGCACTGGGGCTGGGGATGGCGGCGCCGTACCTGCTGCTTTCCGCCTCGCCGCGCCTTCTTCGCTTCGTGCCCCGGCCGGGACCGTGGATGGTGCGGTTCAAGGAGCTCATGGCCGTCCCCATGCTGGCCACGGTGGTGTTCCTGGTCTGGCTCCTGGGCCGCCAGGCGGGCGTGGACGGGATGGCCTGGCTGCTGGCGGGGCTCGTCCTGGTGGGCCTCGCCGCCTCCCTGTACGGCCGCGCCGCGCTGGCCGCCGTCGAAGGGCGCCCGCGCCGCTGGTCGCTGGCCGGCGCGGGCCTGCTCTTCGCGGCCGGGCTCGCCATGGCCCTCACCCGCGCCACGGTGCCCGCGGCCGCCTCGGCGGCCGCCGCGGAGGCGTCGGGCTGGGAGCCCTTCTCGGAGGCGCGGCGCGACGCGCTGCGCGCGGCGGGCACCCCGGTGTTCATCGACTTCACCGCGGCCTGGTGCCTCTCCTGCCAGGTCAACGAGCGCGTCGCCCTCGAGGACCCCGCCGTGCGCGCCCGTCTCCGCGAGCACGGCGTGGCCCTGCTCAAGGCGGACTGGACGCTCCGCGACGACCGCGTCACCGCGGCCCTGGCCAGCTACGGGCGCCAGGGCGTGCCCCTCTACGTGCTCTACGGGCGCGAGAAGGACGCGCCGCCCCGCCTGCTGCCCGCGGTGCTGACGCCGGGCATCGTCCTGGACGCGCTGGACGAGCACCTGGGCGACACGCAGGCCGCGGACAACGATGGTTAGCGTCTCGAACCCAAGAGGAGGACCCATGAACCGATCCCTCACCCTGCCGGCAGCCGCCCTCGGGAGCGCCGTCCTGCTCGGCATTCCCGCCGCCGCGCGCGCGCAGGCCGCCGTCGGCCGGCCCGCGCCCGCCTTCTCCGCTCCCGACCAGACGGGCGCCACCCGCACCCTGGACTCGTACAAGGGCCAGTGGGTGGTGCTGGAGTGGGTGAACCACGAGTGCCCGTTCGTCCAGAAGCACTACGGCAGCGGGAACATGCAGAAGACGCAGAAGGCGGCGGAGGCCAAGGGCGCGGTCTGGCTCTCCGTCAGCTCGTCCGCCCCCGGCAAGCAGGGCGCCATGGACGCGGCGCAGGCCACCGCCCTCACCCGGGCCAAGCAGGCCGCGCCCAGCGCCGTCCTGCTCGATCCCCAGGGCACGATCGGGCGCGCGTACGGCGCCAAGACCACGCCGCACATGTACGTGATCGACCCCAAGGGAACGCTCGTGTACGCGGGCGCCATCGACGACAAGCCGAGCACCGATCCGGCCGACGTGGCCGGCGCGAAGAACTACGTCCTCGCCGCGCTGGACGAGGCCATGGCCGGCAGGCCCGTCACCGTGGCCTCGACCCAGCCCTACGGCTGCAGCGTGAAGTACTAGCGTCGGAGCGACGGCGGGCTCCCGCGGGTTGCCGTCCGCCGGCGTCGCCGCGGACCGGCGCCCGTCAGGGCGGGGACACGCCCGCGGCCCGCTTCGCGATCTCTTCCCGCAGCCGCGGGTGCGCGGGCACGCCCGCCTTCTCCGCCTTCTTCATCTCCGCCTCCGCCTCCTCCAGGCGGCCGGCCACCATCAGCACCACGGCCAGGTTGTGATGGACGTCGCCCCACCCGGGGCGCGCAGCGAGGGCCGCGCGCAGCTCGCGCTCCGCCTCGTAGGGCGACCCCGCCTGGAAGTAGGCGTTGCCCAGGGCGAAGGCCAGCTCGGGCGGCTCCATGGGCGGGCGCCCGCGCGCCTTCTGCACGGCATCGAGCCGGTCCTCCAGCGCCTGGATCTGGCGGGCGACCTCGCCGGGCGCGGGCTCGGGCGTGCGGTTGGCCTCCTTCTGCTTGATCGCGAAGCGCAGGCCGCGGTCCTTCTCGAGCTGGGCGATGGCCGTGCGGATCAGGCCCTCCTCCTGCTTGCGCAGCCGGTCGAAGCGGGCGACGGCCTCGGGCGAAGCGAGGAGGCACCGGAACGCGGCGCGGCAGTCGAGGAAGGCGGCCACCGCCTCCGGGTGCATCTTCAGGGCGAGCCAGGCTTCGCCCACCCCGTAGTGGGCCAGGGCCAGCGTGGGGTCGAGCCGCACGGCCGCCTCCAGCTCCGCGGCCGCCTCCGCCCATTGTTCGGACAGGAGCAGGGCGCGGCCCTTCTCGTAGAGGAGGCGCGCTTCGTCGCGCACCGCGGGCGCGGGCTCGGCGCAGGCCGTGGCCCCGCCCGGGGCCTGCGCGCGCGCGAACGGCGCGAGCCCCAGGGCGATGCCGAGCGCCACCCCGGCGTCGAGGATCCTGCTCTTCGCCACGGCCGGGCGACAGTATCGGCCATGGTGCCCGGCCCGCGCCAGCGGCGCTCAGCGCGGCGAGGGCGTCGGCTCGGGGAAGGGCGGCTCGTCCTCCGGTGGAGGGACGCGCTCGACGTCCTCCTCCTCGTCCGGCGCCGGGGCGATCGGCGTGGGCACGAAGACGGGCGCGCGGCTCGGGCGCGGAGTGGGCAGGAGGAGGGGCGGCGTCGGCTCGGGCAGGGGCGAGGGAGCATCCGCCACCGGGGTGGGAAGCGGCGAGGGCGACGGCCGCGGCGTGGCGCGCAGGGGCGGAGCGGGCCTCGCCTCGGCGCGCGCGGGCGCGCTCGGCGCGGGCGAGGGCGAGGCCTCCGCCGCCTCCGGCAGCTCGCGGGAGCCGGCGCGCCGGGTGAGGCCCCACGTCAGGAGGAAGCCGAGCACCGCCGCCCCGCCGATCATCAGCGTGGCCCCCAGCCAGCGCCGGCCGCGGCGCCGGTCCACGGACCGCCGGTCCGACCACTTGCGTGGCACCTTGTCGGTGCGCGGCATGTCGGGCACGCGCGTCGTGTTGTCGAGGCCGGGATCGTTCCCCCAGGGCGGGGGTGCGGGGACGCCGAGCGTCACCGGCGCGGAAGGGGCGCCCGCGGCCAGGGCGCGCGCGGTCTCGTCGAGCATGGCGCGCATCGCCTTCATGGCGGGCCGCTGCGCGGGGTCGGGGTCGGTGGCGCGGAGGACCGCGCTCCGCAGCGGCTCGGGCGCGTGGTCGCCGGGGTCGACGGCCGCCTGGTTGAGCTTGCGCACGCCCACCGCGGCCGCCGCCGCGGCGGGGGTCAGGTCCGGGTCGACCACGAACGGCCGGACACCGGTGATGGCCTCGTGGAGCATCAGGCCGAAGCCGTAGACGTCCAGGGGCCCCGGGCTCGGGCGGCTGCCGCGGAAGACCTCGGGGGGGAGGTAGGCCAGCGTGCCCAGGTGGCCGGTGCGCGTCAGCGTCTCCGCGGACTGGGCGGCGGCCACTCCGAAGTCCACCAGGCGGATGGTCCCGTCGTAGAGCAGGACGACGTTGGCCGGCTTGAGGTCGCGGTGGAAGATGCCGGAGTCGTGGGCGTACTCGAGGGCGGAGGCCAGGGGCCGGAAGACGCGCAGGACGTCGGGCAGGGGCAGGGGGCCGCCGGCCAGGCGCGCCTTGAGCGTCGCGCCCTCGGCCAGCTCCATGGCCAGGTAGAGCAGGTGCCGGGTCTCGTCCTCGCCGAAGCCCATGACGCGCACGACGGAGGGATGGCGCAGAAGGGAGAGCGCCTCCGCCTCGCGCACGAAGCGGGCGCGCGCCTCCGGCTCCAGGGAGGGCTTCATGACCTTGAGGGCGGCCTCCAGCCGGCCCGTGAGCACGGAGTGGACGCGATAGACGGCGCCCATGCCGCCCTCGCCCAGGACGCCGTCCACGATCCAGTCGCCGATGCGATCGCCCGGACGCAACATCTGCCTCTTCCATAGTACGGTCGGCGGAACGGCGGCGGAGGCGCCGGCGCCACGAGTTCGCGCGCGCCCCCAAACGCCGGTAACGATGGACAATAGGAGCTTCGGGAGGACGAGACATGGCTGAGCTGGACAAGGAGAAGCTGCGCGCCTGGGCCGAGCGCTCGCGCGGGGAGTTCGAGGCCCTGCTCGAGCAGTACATCGCCGTCCCCAGCGTGTCGAGCGACCCCGAGCGGAAGGCCGACATCCGCCGGAACGCCGAGATGGCCGCGGACACCATAAAGAAGTACGGGGGCACGGCGGAGATCCTGGAGACCAAGGGCAACCCCATCGTCCACGGCACGTTCCTGGCGGACAAGGGCCTCCCCACGGTGACCCTCTACAACCACCTCGACGTGCAGCCCGCGTCCAAGGAGACGGAGCCCTGGGAGACGGAGCCCTTCAAGATGATCACGAAGGGCGACCGCTACTTCGGGCGCGGGACCACCGACGACAAGGGCCCGGCCCTCACCGCGCTCTTCGGCATCCGCGCCGCGCGGGAAGCCGGCGTCCCCGTGAACGTCAAGCTGCTCTGGGAGCTGGAGGAGGAGATCGGCTCCCCCAGCTTCGAGGCCGGCATCGCCAAGGCCAGGGACGCGCTCAAGACCGACTCCGTGATCGTGTCCGACACCATCTGGGTGTCGCGCGAGCGGCCCGCCGCCCCCGCGGGGCTGCGCGGCCTGGTGGGCATGCGCTTCACGCTGGAGACGGGCACCACCGACCAGCACTCGGGCACCACCGGCGGCGCCGCGCGCAACCCCATCGGCGAGCTCATGCAGCTCGTGTCCGAGATCTACGACGCGCGCACGGGGGAGGTGAAGGTCCCCGGCTTCTACGACGAGGTGGCCAACCCCACCGCGGCGGAGCTGGAGGACTTCCGCAACTCCGGCTTCTCCGTCAAGCAGTTCAAGGACGACCACCTGCTGAAGTCGCTGCGCACGGAGGACCCGCTGGAGGTCATGAAGCGGATCTGGGCCATGCCCACCTTCGAGGTGAACGGCGTGGTGGGCGGCTACACGGGCCCCGGCGTGAAGACGATCATCCCCCCGCGCGCGGAGGTGAAGGCCACCTGCCGCCTGGTGCCCAACCAGTCCTGCGAGAAGGTCTACGACCTCATGAAGGCCTTCGTGAAGTCGCGCAACCCCGACGTGGAGGTGCACCCCGAGGGCCGGCTGGAGCCCTACCAGGGGCGCACCACCGGCCCCCTGGCCGACGCCGTGCGCCGCTCCATCGCCTTCGCTTTCGGCCGCGAGCCGGTCTTCGTGCGCGAGGGCGGCTCCATCGGCGCCGTCATCACCATGGAGAAGGTGCTCGGCTGCCCCGTGCTCTTCCTCGGGCTCTCCCTGCC
Source organism: Vicinamibacteria bacterium (assembly GCA_036556965.1). Classification (GTDB taxonomy): domain Bacteria; phylum Acidobacteriota; class Vicinamibacteria; order Fen-336; family Fen-336; genus DATBIO01. The sequence goes on along the minus strand of DATBIO010000027.1, from coordinate 865 downwards.
CGAGCACGGCTACCACGCGCCCAACGAGAACTTCGACTGGGGCCAGGCCTCGGGAGGCATGGTGGCCTTCGCCAAGTACCTCGAGGAGGTGTCACGCCAGCCCAGGGCCTGATCCCGTCCCTGGAGGGGCGCGTGGCCCTGGTCACGGGCGGCGCGCGCGGCATCGGCGCCGCCACCGTCCGCCGCTTCGTGGCCGCGGGGGCGGTGGTGGCGGCCCTCGACCGCGAGGGCGCCGAGTTGGAGGCGCTGGCCGCGGAGACCGGCGCCACCCCCTTCGTGGCCGACGTCACCGACCAGGCCGCGGTGGCGCGGGTGGTCGCGTCCGTGGCCTCCGCCCACGGCCGCCTCGACGTCCTCGTCAACAACGCCGGCGTCGTGCGCGACGCCACCCTGGCCAAGGTCACGGACGAGGACTGGCGGGCCACGCTCGACGTCAACCTCACGGGGGCCATGGTCTGCGCGCGCGCCGTGGTCCCCTTCATGGCCGAGCGGCGCTTCGGCCGCATCCTGAGCGCCTCCTCGGTGGTGGCGCGCAACGGCAACTACGGCCAGACCGCCTACGCCGCGAGCAAGGCCGGCATCATCGGGATGACGCGGGCCTGGGCCCGCGAGCTGGGCCCCCAGGGCATCACCGCCAACGCGGTGGCCCCCGGCTTCATCGAGACGGACATGCTGGCCTCGGTGCCGGAGAAGGTGCGCGCGCGCTTCCGCGCGCTGCTCCCCGCCGGCCGCTTCGGCCGGCCGGACGAGGTGGCGGCGGTCTACCTCTTCCTGGCCTCCGACCTGGCCTCGTTCGTCAACGGCGCGGTGGTGGGCGTGGACGGCGGCATGATGCTGTGACGTAGACTCCGGCGCCGCGGCTCGA
>DATBIO010000026.1:0-8187 GCA_036556965.1 Vicinamibacteria bacterium | reverse complement strand
CTGCGGATGCCCGACTACGCACCGGTCGCCGGAGACGATCAGGCTTCGCCGCGAGGCGAGGTCGTTTCCTTCGAGCATCGGAGCGCGATCCTGTCGAACACGCGGCGCGTCCACGTCTACCTGCCGCCCGGCTACGACCCTCGGTCCTCCCGGCTCTACCCGGAAGCCTGGCTGGGCGACGGCACGAGCTACCTCGAGCGCGTGGGCGTGCCGCGTCTGCTCGATCGCCTGATCGCCCAGGGGAGGCTCGAGCCCCTGGTGGCGATCCTGGTGGACACGCCGGATCGGCGAGTCGAGTACGACCGGCACCCGGGATACCGCCGCATGATGGTCGAAGAGCTCGTTCCGCGGATCGCGAAGGAGTACCGCGTGGCGAACGAGCCGTCACGGCGGCTCCTCGCCGGGGGCTCGCGCGGGGGCCAGATGGCCGTCGACCTTTGCCTGGCCGCGCGGGAGGTGTTCGGGCTGTGCGGCGCCTGGGCTCCGGCGATCAGCCCCCGGGGCATGGCGGATTTCCTCGGCGGCCGCCGGACCTCGGGGCGCTACGCGCTCGTGCGCGCGCTCTACGACGACCGCTTCGGCCCGGACGCGCCGGCCCTGCGCGACGGGCTGGCGTCCCTGGGCGCGCGGGTCGTGTATCTCGAGGCCCCGCAGGGGCACACGCTCGCCGCGTGGCCCGACCTCACGGCGCTCGCGCTGCTCGCGCTCCTTCCCGGGCCGTCCCGCTCGAGCGGAAGCCCTCCAGTCGTCGGCGAGGCGGTCCGCGACGAAGCGTTAGCCTTCCGCGCTCCCCACGACCTGCGCATCCCCGCGCGGAAGCGGAATGAGTCGTTCTACTCCGCGACCCCCTTGTCCTTCAGGATGCGCCAGACCTTCTCCGGGGTGACCGGGATGTCGATGTGCTTGACGCCGAGGTGGGAGAGCGCGTCCACCACCGCGTTGACGATGGCGGGAGGCGCGCCCACCGTTGCGGACTCGCCGACGCCCTTGGCGCCTAACGGATGGTGGGGCGACGGCGTCACCGTGTGGCCGGTCTCCCACTTCGGGGTCTCCACCGCCGTCGGCACCAGGTAGTCCATGAAGCTGCCGCCCTGGATGTTGCCGCTCTCGTCGTAGCTGATCTCCTCGAGCAGGGCGGGGGCCATGCCCATGGTGAGGCCGCCGTGGACCTGCCCCTGGACGATCATCGGGTTGATGATGTTGCCGCAGTCGTCCACGGCCACGAAGCGGCGCACCTTCACCTCGCCCGTGCCGCGGTCGATGTCCACCACGCAGATGTAGCTGCCGAAGGGGAAGGTGAGGTTGGGCGGGTCGTAGTAGTTCGTCGCTTCCAGGCCCGCCTCCATGCCCTGGGGGTGGTTGGTGTAGGCGGCGAACGCGATCTCCTGGATGGTCTTGCCCTTCTGCGGCGCGCCCTTCACCGAGAACTTCCCGGGCTCCCACACGAGGTCCTCCTCGCTGACCTCCAGCAGGTGGGCGGCGATCTTGCGCGCCTTGTCGCGGACCTTGCGCGCGGCCATGGCCCCCGCCGCGCCCGCGACGGGCGTGGAGCGGCTGGCGTAGGTCCCCAGGCCGTAGGGCGCGGTGTCGGTGTCGCCCTCCTCGACCTGGACGTGGGCGGCGGGGATGCCGAGCTCCTCGGCGATGATCTGGGCGTAGGTCGTCTCGTGTCCCTGGCCCTGGGACTTGGTGCCGAAGCGGGCCAGCGCCTTTCCCGTGGGGTGGACGCGCAGCTCGCAGGAGTCGAACATCTTGATGCCGAGGATGTCGAACTGCTTCGAGGGACCCGCGCCCACGATCTCCACGAAGCTGGAGATCCCGATGCCCATCAGCTCGCCGCGCGCGCGCTTCTCCGCCTGCTCCTTGCGCAGCGCCGCGTAGCCCACCATCTCCATGGCCTTCTTGAGGGCGCCCGCGTAGTTGCCGCTGTCGTACTCCCAGCCCAGCGGCGAGCGGTAGGGGAACCTCTCCGGGGGGATGAAGTTCCGCAGGCGGAATTCCGCCGCGTCCACACCCAGCTGCTGGGCCAGGACGTCGGCCATGCGCTCGATGGCGTGCACGGCCTCCGTCACGCGGAAGGAGCAGCGGTAGGCGATGCCGCCGGGCGGCTTGTTGGTGTAGACGCCGTCCACCTCCGTGAAGGCGTGCTTCAGGTCGTAGGCGCCCGTGCAGATCGAGAACAGCCCGGCCGGGAACTTGGACGGGTTGGCGGCCGCGTCCGCGTAGCCGTGGTCGGCCAGGGTCTTGATGCGGACGGCGGTGATCTTCCCGTCCTTGTCCGCGGCCAGCTCGGCGTCCATGTGGTAGTCGCGCGCGAAGGAGTCCGCCTGGAGGTTCTCCATGCGGTCCTCGACCCACTTCACGGGGAGACCCGTCACCACGGAGGCCGCCACCGCGATGACGTAGCCGGGATAGACGGGCACCTTGCCCCCGAAGCCGCCCCCGATGTCGGGCGAGACGATGCGGATCTTCTCCTCGGAGAGGCCCACGTGGCCGGCCACCAGGGCGAACACCGTGCGGATGGCGTGGGGCGCCTGGGTGGTCATCCAGACCGTGAGCTTGCCGTCCGTCTTGTTGAAGGAGGCCACGCAGCCGCAGGTCTCGATGGAGGCCACGTGGATGCGCGGGATGTAGATGCGCTGCCGGACCACGGCCGCGGCCTCCTTGATGGCCTTGTCCGTGCCCTCCCGGTCCCCGGCCTCCCAGTGGAAGATGCGGTTGTCCTTCTTGTCCTTCTTGTCCGTGCGCAGCACGGGCGCCCCCGGCTCGATGGCCTTCCAGGGGTCCACCACCACGGGCAGCGGCTCGTAGTCCACCTCCACCGCGGCCACCCCGTCCGCGGCCGCGTAGCGGTCGGTGGCGATCACCGCCGCCACCTCCTGGGCCTGGTACATCACCTTCTCCGTGGGGAGCACCATCTGGGTGTCGGACATGAGGGTGGGCATCCAGTGCAGCTTGTACTGGGCCAGCGTCTCCCCCGTGATCACGGCCAGCACGCCGGGGACCTTGAGGGCGGCCGCGGTGTCGATCTTCACGATCTTGGCGTGGGCGTACGGGCTGCGCACGATGTCCATGTGCACCATGCCGGGCAGGGTGATGTCGTCCACGTAGTTGCCCTGGCCGCGGATGAAGCGCGGGTCCTCCTTGCGCTTCATGGAGTGGCCCATGCCGCAGACGTCGGGACCGGTGCGGGGTTCGCTGCTCATGGCCGCCTCCTCACTTGGCCGCGGCCGCGTGCTGCACGGCCTTGACGATGTTCACGTAGCCGGTGCACCGGCACAGGTTTCCCGAGATGGCGCGCCGGATCTCCTCCTCGCTGGGCGTCTTGTTGCGGTCGAGGAGGGCGCGGCCCGTCATCAGCATGCCCGGCGTGCAGTAGCCGCATTGCAGGCCGTGCTCCTGCATGAAGCCCTCCTGGATGGGGTCGAGCTTCCCGTCCTTCTCCAGGCCCTCCACCGTGGCCACCGCGCGCCCGTCCGCCTGCACGGCGAGGACGGTGCAGGACTTGACGGGCACGCCGTCGAGGAGGACGGTGCAGGCCCCGCAGTGGGTGGTGTCGCAGCCGATGTGGGTGCCGGTCAGGCGGAAGTTCTCGCGGAGCAGGTGCACGAGGAGCAGCCGCGACTCCACCTCGGCCTGGCGCGGCGTGCCGTTGACGGCCACCGTGATCGCGTGCTTGGCCATGGCTACCTCCCCTCCGCGCGCCGCGCCGCCCGGCGCAGCGCCCGCACGGTGAGCACCCGCGCCATCTCCTTCTTGTAGTCCACGGCGCCGCGGCGGTCGGCGCTCGGGCTGGAGGCGGCGGCGGCCAGGCGGCCCGCCTCCGCGAAGGCCGCCTCCTCCGGCTTCTTCCCCGCCAGGTGGCGCTCGGCCTCGGCCGCCTTGACGGGGGTGGGGCCCAGGTTGGTGAGGCCGATCCCCGCCCGCTCGATCACGCCCCCCTTGAGGACCAGGAAGGCGGCCGCCCCCGCGGTGGCGAAGTCGCCGACCTTGCGCTCGAGCTTGACGTAGGCGCCCCCGCTCCCCGCGGGGGGAACGGGGACGCGGATCTCGGTCAGCACCTCGGAAGGCGCGAGGGCGGTGGAGAAAAGGCCGGTGAAGAACTGGGCCACGGGCACGGTGCGCGACGCCGCGGCGCCCGTGATCACGACCTCGGCGCCGAGGGCCAGCATGGTGGCCGGGTGGTCGTTGGCGGGATCGCCGTGGGCGAGGTTGCCGCACACGGTGGCCAGGTTGCGCACGATGGGGTCGGCGATCACCGCCGCCGTGTCCACCAGGATGGGGTACTTCGAGCGCACCAGGGGCGAGGCCTCCAGGGCCGACTCGCGCACGAGGGCGCCGATGCGCAGGTACCCGTCCTTCTCCTCCAGGTAGTCGAGGCCGGGGATGCGGCCGATGTCCACCAGGTGCGCCGGCTGCGCGAAGCGCAGCTTCAGGAGGGGCAGCAGGCTCTGTCCCCCGGAGAGCACCTTGGCCTCCTCGCCCAGGCGCCCCAGGAGGGCCAGGGCCTCCGGCAGCGTCTTCGGCGCGTGATAGTCGAAGGGCGGCGGAATCATCGCTCAGGCTCCTTTCGCATCGGCCACGGCTTCATCGCGAGAACAACCACCAGACGGCGGCGACGACCGCCGCCACCACGACCCACACCATCGGCCGCCGGGCCGCGCGCAGGGCGGCCCGCCCCAGGATCTGCGTGCCGAAGGAGACGACCTCGATGGGGGGGGCGCCCGCCGCCGGGGCGGGGACGGGGCCCGGGGACGCCGTCCCCTCCGGCGCGGCGGCGGGCGGAGCCTCGGCGGGTCCCCGCTCCAGCTCGGCGCGCACCGCCTCCGTGAACCGCTGGAACATCTGGTTCGAGACGTCCTGCATCATGCCGCGGCCGAACTGGGCGAGCACGCCGGTGACGTTGACCTCCGAGACGATGCTGGCCTCCGTCTCCCCCGGCGCGCTCTCCGCCAGCCGGCTGCTCATCTTCAGGTCGGCCCCGCCCCGGCCGCTCACGTCCTGCGCCGTGCCCGTCATCTCCACCGTGCGCGCGGCCGCGTCGAGGGCCTCGAAACGCGCGGTGCCCTTGTAGCGCGCCGACACCGGGCCCACCTTCACGGTGATGGTCCCCTTGAAGGTGCGGTCGTCCACCTTCTCCGTGACCGCGGCCCCGGGGAGGGCGGGAGCCACGCGGTAGGGGTCGGTGAGGTAGGCCCATACGCGCTCCACCGGCGCCTTCACCGTGAACACGTGCTCGAAGCGCATGCCCGCGGTCAGCTCGCGATCTGCGGCAGCAGCCGCTCGAGGGAGGAGAGGTCGTGGGCGGAGGCCAGGTGGTCGATGTGGGGCAGGGCCGCCTCCATCCCCGCCGCCGCCGGCTCCCAGCGCGCGTCGCCCATCAGCGGGTTGAGCCATATCAGCCGGCGCGCGCGGCGCGCGATGGTCCGCAGCGCGTCCCCCAGCAGCGCGGGATCGCCCCGGTCGAGGCCGTCGCTGAGCACGACCACCACCGTCCGCGGGTCCACCGCGGCCAGGTGCTCGCGCACGAAGTCGGCCAGGCAGGCTCCGATGCGCGTCCCTCCCGACCAGTCGGGGACGGAGGCGGCCAGGCGGTCGAGGGTCAGCCGCACCTTGCCCGGCGCCAGCACGCGCGTGAGGGGGACGAGCTCGGTGTTGAAGGCGAAGGCCTCGGCCCCGGGGGCGGCGCGGCGCAGGCAGAGGACGAAGGTCAGCAGGAACCGGCTGCAGCCGTCCATGGACCCGCTGGTGTCCAGGAGGAACACCAGGCGCGGCCTCTCCACGGCGCGCGCGCGGCGGGCGAAGGCGAGCACCTCGCCCGACGTGCGCAGGGCCCGGCGGTAGCTGCCGCGCAGGTCGGGCCGTCCGCGGCCGCGCGTGGGGACGAGGCGCCGGCTGCGGCGCGTGGCCAGGCGGCGGGCCAGACGAGCCAGCAGCCGCTCCATGGCCGCCAGCTCGCCCTCGGTCCAGGCCTCCTCGAAGGGCTTGTGCCGAAGCACGGCGTCGGGACTGTAGCCCGGATGCGCGCCGTCGGGCGAGGGGTCGCCGCCGTCGTCGCCGAGGCGGCGCCGGTCCGGGTCCCAGCGCAGGACGCCGCGCGCGTTCGGCCTCGCGGCCGGGCGCGGTGGCGGCGCCATGGCGGGCGGGGGCGGCGGCGCGCCCTCCCAGAAGACGCCGAACAGGCGGTCGAAGGTGGCGAAGGCGGAGCGCGGGATGCGCATGGCGATGCGCAGCGCCGCCCGCACCTCCGCGCGGTCCGCGCGGTCGACGTGGCCGAGGGCCTCCGCCGCGTCCAGCTCGTCGCGCAGGGTGGCGGCCACCCCGTGGCCGCGCAGCGCCTCGCCCAGCCGCGCCAGGCGGAGGGCGGCGTCGCTCACGGCGGCGCCTCGTCGCGGAGCCGCGAGACCAGCGCCGCCACCTCCGAGGGGGAGACCGCCTGGAGGTCGTGGCGGTCCTTCAGCAGGCAGCCCAGCGTGCGCGTGACGAGCTCGGGCTCCAGCGACTCCGTGCGCAGGCTGAGCAGCGCCCGCGTCCAGTCCAGCGTCTCCGCCACCCCCGGGGGCTTGACCAGGGGACGCGCGCGCAGCGCCTGCAGGAAGCGGCCCACGTCGTGGGCCAGCCGCGCTCCCGCGTCGGGGCAGCGCGTGCGGATGATGCGGACCTCCTTCTCCAGGCTCGGGTGCTCGATGTAGAGGTACAGGCAGCGCCGCCGGAGCGCGTCGCCCAGGTCGCGCGTGCGGTTGGAGGTGAGCAAGACGTGCGGAGGCTCCCGGGCGCGGATGGTGCCGATCTCGGGGATGGTGACCTGGAAGTCCGAGAGCAGCTCCAGCAGGAAGGCCTCGAAGCCGTCGTCGGCGCGGTCGATCTCGTCGATGAGGAGCACGGGGGGGCGCCCCTCGTGGGTGATGGCGCGGAGGAGCGGGCGCTCCAGCAGGTACTCGCGGCTGAAGATCCGCGATTCCAGGTCCGCCGTGCTCCCGCCGCGGCCCTCGGCCAGGCGCAGGCGCAGCATCTGCCGCGGGTAGTCCCACTCGTAGAGCGCGGTCTGGACGTCCAGCCCCTCGTAGCACTGGAGCCGGATCAGCTCGGCGTCGAGCAGGCGGGCCAGGACCTTGGCCAGCTCCGTCTTCCCCACCCCCGCGTCGCCCTCCACCAGCAGGGGCTTGCGCAGTCCGCGGGCCAGGAAGAGGGCGGTGGCGATGTCGGCGTCCGCGACGTATCCCTCGCCTTCGAGGGCCTCCAGCAGGTCGCGGACCTCGGGGTTCACCGCGGCGCTGCGTCCAGGTAGCGCCGCGGGTCCTGCAGGAAGCGCTCGCGGCAGCCGGCGGCGCAGAAGAAGAAGTCGCGGCCCTCGTGCTGCGCCCGGTGGGGCGCGCCCTCGACGCGCACGGTCATCCCGCACACGGGGTCACGCGCCTCGGCGGCGGGCGCCGCGGGAGACGGCGCCTCCGTCCCCGGCCGGGCGGCCGCCTCGTGCCGCAGCTTCACCGCCTCCGCCAGGATGCTCAGCGCGACCTCCTCCGGCAGCCGCGCGCCGAGGTCGAGGCCGGCGGGGCTCCGGATGCGTCCCAGGTCGGCCTCCTCCGCCCGGCCCGCCAGTGTCCGGCGCATCTCCGCGAAACGGCGCGGGCTGGCCACCACCCCGACGTAGTCGGGCCGATGCGCGAGGGCGGCCAGCAGCGCGTCCTCGTCCCACTGGCCCTGCGTGGCCACCACGGCCAGCGTGGGCGCGCTCTGCCCCAGCCGCAGCTCTCCGGGAGCGGCGGACACGGAGGCCGCGCCGGGGAAGGCCGAGGGGTCCGCCGCGGGATCGACGACGTGCACGGCCCAGCCCATGGCCTGGGCCAGGCGGGCCAGCGCGCGCGCGGTGGGCGAGACGCCGAAGACGAGCAGCGCGGGCGGCGGCAGCACGGGCTGGATGTGGATCTCCACGTTCCCTCCGCTGTGGCAGGTCATCCGGTGGACGGAAACGCCCGGCGCCTCTCGCCGGTCCGGATCGGGGTCCAGGACCGCCGAGCGCGGCTGCCCGTCCGCGAGCGCCCGGCGCGCCTCGCTGAGGACCGTCTCCCGGGTGCAGCTCCCTCCCACCCAGCCGTGGAGGACGCCCTCGGCGGTGACGAGGGCCATGTCCCCGAGGTGCGCGGAGATAGGCGGGGTGCGGGCCACCACCGTGGCCAGGACGAAAGG
>DATBIO010000025.1:0-24499 GCA_036556965.1 Vicinamibacteria bacterium | reverse complement strand
GGTGGGAGGCCTGTTCCTCCTGGCCAAGGCCACGCACGAGATCCACGACAAGCTCGAGGGCGGGGAGGGCGACCGCTCGGCCAAGGTGGCCGCCTCCATGACCGCGGTGCTCGTGCAGATCATGCTGCTGGACGTCGTCTTCTCCCTCGACTCCGTCATCACCGCGGTGGGCATGGTCCAGCACCTCGCGGTGATGGTCACGGCGGTGGTCATCGCGGTGGGCGTGATGCTCGTCTTCTCGGGGGCGGTGAGCCGCTTCGTGAACCGGCACCCCACGGTGAAGATCCTCGCCCTCTCCTTCCTGATCATGATCGGCGTGATGCTGATCGCGGAGGGCTTCGGCCAGCACATCCCCAAGGGCTACGTCTACTTCGCCATGGCCTTCTCCGTGTTCGTGGAGATGCTCAACATGCGGGTGCGCAAGGTGTCCCAGCCGCCCCTCAAGCTCCGGGAGCCCTACGTGGCGGAGGCGGAGGGGGCCTAGCCCAGCTTCGGGAGCGGCCGCACGGCGGGGCCGTTGACGACCTCGCCCGCGGTGTCGAAGCGCGAGCCGTGGCAGGGGCAGTCCCAGCTCCGCTCGGCCTCGTTGAACTGGACGATGCAGCCCAGGTGGGTGCAGGTCGCCGAGAGCAGCGTGAGCTGGCCGTCCGGGGCCCGGTAGGCCGCCACCCGCTTGCCGTCGACCTCGGTCAGCGCCCCCTGCCCGGGCTCCAGGGCCTCGAGCCCGGGGACCTCGGCTCCCTTGAGCCGGTCGGCCACGAAGCGCGCGGGGAAGTCCACGTTCTCGGAGACGTACTCCCGGGCCGAGGCCAGCGGCTTCACGCGGCCGGCGTCGTAGAGGGCGGCCACCTCGTTGGCGCGGCCGAGGATGGCGTCGCTCACGATCATGGCGGCCAGGGTGCCGAAGGTCAGGCCCGTCCCGCTGTAGCCGGTGGCCATGTAGACGTGACGCGAGCCGCCGGCCCGGCCGATGTAGGGCAGCCCGTCCACCGGCTCCGCCACCTGCGCCGACCACCGGTACTCGATCGAGCGCAGGGGGAACCGCTCGCGCCCCCAGGCCAGCACGGACTGGTAGCGGGAGACGGTGTCCTCCTCCTGGCCCACCTTGTGGTCCTCGCCGCCGAAGACGAGCAGGCCCTCCGCGCCGCGCACGTAGTGATAGGGATCCTCGTTGTCCCAGAAGAGCCCGTCCGGCGGCGCTCCCTCCAGGCGCGCGGCGAGGACGTAGGAGCGGTAGTGCGCCACCTTCGTCTGCACGGCGACGCGCGTCAGCGGCACGTGGGTGGCCGTGAACACCGCGCGGGCGCTCACCGTACCGCTCTCCGTGACCACGCGGCAGGGGTCGCCGTCCTCCACGTCGGTGACGCGCGTGTCCTCGAAGACGTGGCTGCCGGCGCCGGGCAGCGCGGCGGCGAGGGGCAGCAGGTACCTCCGGGGGTGGAACTCGGCCTGGTCGTCGAGGCGGAAGGCCCGGGCCACGGAGAAGGGCAGCGGCACCTCCTTCACGAGGCGGGCGGCGAGGCCGATCTTCCGCGCCGCCTCCGCCTCCTCCTCCACCCCCGATGCGCCCTCCTTCGTCTCCGAGTAGTAGAAGCCGGGCAGGCGGCGGAACCCGCAGTCGATTCCTCCTTCCGCCACCAGGGCGGCGATGCGGTCGAGCGCGGCCCGCGTCGAGCGCACGGCGGCGCGCGCGCCGTCCTCGCCGAAGTGGGAGAGCAGCGTCGAGAAGGAGCAGTCGACGACCTCCGTGAGGTGGGCGGTGGTGTAGCCGGTCACGCCCTGGGCCACGCGCGCTCCCTCGATCACGGCCACGCGCAGGCCCGCCCGCTTCAGCAGCGTGGCCGCGGTGAGGCCGGTGATGCCGGCGCCCACGACGGCGACGTCCACCGCGAGGTCGCCGGCCAGGCGCGGGTAGCGGGGCCCCGGAGCGGTGGCGATCCAGAGCGACTCGGACTCCGCGGGAAGGGCCAGGGCGGCCGGCTTCCGGGAGCGGGCGCTGGATCGGGCGGGGCGGGAGGGATGGCGGCGCGCGCGTGTCGGCATGCCTTCATGATGGCAAGGCCAGGCGGGCGCGGGTCGGGGCGGGCGACGAATCCGGTGGGTTACGATGGCGCATGGTCCGGCTGGTGCGGGAGCCCATCGACGCCGCCGCCCTGGTGGCGCCCGCGGCCGGCGACGGGGCGGCGTGCCTGTTCCTCGGCGTCGTGCGCAACGAGAACGGGGGCCGGGCCGTGACCCACCTCGAGTACGAGGCCTACGAGGAGATGGCCCTTCCGCTCATGGAGGGGATCGCGGCGGAGGCGGTGAGGCGCTTCGGGGTCACCGAGGTGCGCCTGGTGCACCGCCTGGGCCGGCTGGAGATCGGCGAGGCGAGCGTGGCGGTGGCCGCCGCCTCGCCCCACCGCGCCGAGGCCTTCGCCGCCTGCCGCTGGGCCATCGACACGCTGAAGGCCGAAGTCCCCATCTGGAAGAAGGAGTTCTACGCGGACGGCTCCGTCTGGCTGGAGGGCACGCCGGCACCCGCCAGCTCCGAGATGGCCGCGGCCAGGCCCTCCACCACCCGGCCCAGCCGCTCGTAGTCCAGCTTCTCCTCCGTGTCCCCGGCCGTGTGGTACCACGGGTCGCGGAAGGGCGCGGTGTCCGTCACCATCAGCGCCGGGTAGCCGTGCTCCCAGAACGCCCACTGGTCCGACCAGCCCACCCCGGGGATGGCCGCGGGCAGCGCCGCCGCCTCGCAGGGAAGGTCCACCGCCCCCCGGAAGGCGCGGACGGCCCGGCGCAGCAGCCGGGCCGAGCCCAGGTTCGACACGAAGGCCACGAAGTCGCCGCGGTCCGGGTAGAGCAGGCCCAGGCCCGCGGGGTACGACTGGCTTCCCGGCGCGTCGCGGTAGCAGCCGATGCTCTCCAGCGACAGCATGGCCTCCACGCCCTCCCCGCGCTCGCGGCACCGGCGCGCGTAACGCAGGCTGCCCATGGCCTCCGTCTGGAAGAAGGGGGGCTCCTCGTTCACGAAGGCCACCAGGCGCAGGGTGCGCGCGCGGGGCGCCGCGGCCAGGGCTCCCGCCAGCTCGAGCAGGGCCGCCACGCCGCTGCCGTTGTCGTTGGCCCCGGGCGAGCCGAGCACGGTGTCGTAGTGCGCGCCCACCACCACGCTGCCCGTCCCGCGGCCGGGAAGCGTGAGCTCCACGTTGGCCACGCGGCGCCCGTCCACCTCGAAGGCCTGCTCCTCCACCGTCCCGTGCGCCGCCAGCCGGCGGCCCACGTAGGCGGCGGCCCGCGCCAGCGCTTCCGGCCGCCACAGGCTGCGCTCCCCGATCGTCCCCGCCAGCTCGTGCACGTGGCCGCGCAGCCGGAGGGCGCGGCCCTCCATCAGCCGCCGATCTGGAACATCTGGCGCTCTTCGGTGGAGAGGCCCTCCTCCAGGCGGTGGCCGGTGGGCTTGGCCGCCACCGCGCGGCCCAGGATGGCGGCCACCGCGGCCAGGCCGCCGCCGCTCCGGATCGCCTTCTTCACGTCCATCTCGTCGTCGTTGAGCAGGCAGAGGTGGAACTTGCCGTCCGCGGTGAGCCGCATCCGGTTACAGCTGCCGCAGTAGGGCTCGCTCACGGGGGAGATGAAGCCCACCACCCCGCGGCCGTCGGCGAAGCGGTGGTTGCGCGACTCGTCGGACGGGCTTCCCCCGGGCAGGGGCAGCAGCGCACCCAGGGCGGCCTCGATGGCCTCCCGGGTCTCCCGCGTGGGCACGAACTGGGCCAGGGCCACGTGGGCCGTCTCCCCTCCGCCCAGGGGCATCAGCTCGATGAAGCGCACGTGCCAGTCGCGGGAGACGGCGAGGCGGGCCATCTCCACCACGTCGCGGTCGTTGTAGTCGCGCGTCACCACGCAGTTGATCTTGATGGGGGTGAGACCCGCCGCCTCCGCGGCCTCGATGCCGGCCATGATCTCCTCGACGGTGCCGAAGCGCATCAGCTTCTTGAGCCGCTCGGGGTGCAGGGTGTCCACGTGGATGTTGATGCGGGTGAGGCCGGCCTCCTTGAGGTCGCGCGCCAGGCGCGGGAGCAGGATGGCGTTGGTGGTCATGGCCACGTCCCGCACCCCGGGCACGGCGGCCACCCGCCGCACGATCTCCACGATGTCCGGGCGCAGCGTCGGCTCCCCGCCCGTGAGCCGGAACTTGCGGAAGCCCAGCGACGCCGCCGCCCGCGCCACCAGCTCGATCTCCTCCGCCGTCAGCAGCTCGGGGGAGGGGATGAAGGTCAGCCCGCGCAGGGGCATGCAGTAGACACACCGCAGGTTGCAGTGGTCGATGACCGAGATGCGGAGATAGTCGATCTCCCGTCCGAAGCGGTCCGTGGGCAACGCGCTCTCCGGCGGCGCGGGAACGGCGCCGTACGACGAGCCAGTGTACGCCCTTGGCAAGGAGGGCCCAACCGGGTAGCGTCTCCGGCGTGCGTGTGCGGGTGAGGCTGTTCGCGTCCCTGCGCGAGGCGGCGGGTCGCGGGGAGCTGGAGCTGGAGCTGCCCGACGGGGCCACGGCGGAGGCCGCCTGGCGGGCCCTGTCCGCCGACTACCCGGCCCTGGCCGACCGCCGGGGCAGCCTGGCCGCCGCCGTGAACCGCCGCTACGTGCCGTTCCCCACCCCGCTGCGGGAGGGCGATGAGGTCGTCTTCGTGCCCCCGGTGAGCGGCGGCTAGAAGGACACCGACAGCACGGCCGCCGCCCCGCGCGGCACGGGAGCCACGGACAACCGCAGGCGTGGAGCGTCCACGCGCTCCCAGCGGTCCCGGGGGAGAGCCAGGCCGGCGAGCGCCCCCACGGCGCCGCCGATGACGCCGAGGCCGGCGGCGCCCATGGTCGCCTTGTCGCCGGCGTCGAAGAGCAGGAGGCAGTACTCGCCCGGCCGGCACGTGTCGTCGCCGCTCCCGAACCCGATGATGAGGCCCAGCGCCGCGCCCGTGGCCAGGCCGATACCGGCGCCCTTCAGGACACGGCTGCCACGCGAGTGCCGGCCGTGACTCTCCTCGAGGGACGTGATGGCGAGGCGAGGGACGGCGATCCGCCCCGCGTCCTCCGTGCCCACCACGAGGCGATCGTCGTCCTGGGCGAGCAGCGTCCCCACCACCGTCGCCTCCGCCGTCTTCACGCGCACGCGCGGGCCGTCGGCGGCCGCCGCCGCCAGCAACAGGGCACTGACCAGTAGCTCCATGGCCGCCTCCTGGACCCCAGGGTGCGCCCGGCGGGGGCGGCGGGAAGAGGGCCTTGGGACGGTTCGCCGACCGTCACTCCTCGGGCAGGAGGGACAGGCGGTAGCCGGCGCCCCGCACGGTGTGGAGGTGGCGGGGAGAGCGGGGATCGGGCTCGAGGTAGCGGCGGAGCCGCACGATGAAGTTGTCCACGGCGCGGGTCTCCGTCTGCGGGTCCAGGTTCCAGACCTTCTCCAGGATCTCGCCCTTGCCCACCACCCGGCCCGCGTTCTGCACCAGGTGCCTGAGCAGCGTGGCCTCCAGCGTGGTGAGGCGGTGCCGCTCCCCGCGCACCACCACCTCGAAGTTGGCGAAGTCCACCTCCGCCTCCCCCAGGCGGACGGCGGCCCGGCCCGGCGGCTCGCGCGCCCACTCCCGGCGGCGGAGCAGGCCCTTGACGCGGGCCAGCAGCACGGGCAGGTCGAAGGGCTTGGGCAGGTAGTCGTCGGCCCCCGCCTCCAGGCCCCGCACGACGTCGTCGGGCCGGCCCTTCGCGGTGAGCATGAGGACGGGCGTGTAGTTGCCCGCGCGCCGCATGCCCCCCGCCACGGCCAGGCCGTCCAGCCCCGGGAGCATGACGTCCAGCAGCACGAGGTCGAAGCCGTCGGGGACCCCCAGGCGGTCCAGGGCCACCCGGCCGTCGTCCACGACCTCGACCTCGTAGCCCTCCAGCTCGAGGTTGAAGCGGATGCCGCGGGCGAGGTGCTCCTCGTCCTCGACCACCAGCACCCTAGCCATGCGCGGCGCGGGGCTCCTCGGGCGGGGCGTCGATCACGCCGGGGAGGGTCACGGTGAAGGTGGATCCGCGGTCCGCGCCCGGGCTGTCCGCGCTCACCGTGCCGCGGTGCCCCTTCACCACGGACTTCACGATGAAGAGGCCGAGGCCGGTGCCGGGCCGGCTGCGCCGCACCTCCGCCCCGATGCGGTAGAAGCGGGTGAAGATGAACCGCAGCTGGGCGCGGCTCATGCCGATGCCGTGGTCACGCACGCGGACCAGGGCCTGGCCGTCGCCGTCCGCCGCCACCTCCACCTCGACCCGCACCGCGTCCTTCGAGTACTTCACCGCGTTGTCGAGCAGGTTCACCACCGCCGTCTCCAGGCCGGCGGCGTCGCCGCGCACCATGAGGCGCTCCGGGCCCTCGTAGGCGAAGCTCTCCTTCGGCAGCTGGTGGCGCGTGCGCGTCAGCTCCATGCAGCGGCGGGACAGGGCGGCGATGTCCACCGGCCGCGCGTCCACCACCGGCCGGTCCGTGTACATGGCCGCGTCCAGCACGTTGTTGATGGTGACGTTCAGGCGGTCGAGGTCCTCGCGCATGGTCCGGTAGAAGTCCTGGCGCCGGCTCTCGGGCAGGTCGCGGTACTGGAGGGTGTCGAGGTACAGCTTCAGGGAGGCCACGGGGGTCTTCAGCTCGTGGGTCACCGCGCTCACGAAGTTCGACTGGCGCTCGTTCAGGCGCACCTCGCGCACGAGCAGGGTGAGGAGCGCGGCCAGGCCCCCGATGAGGAGCAGGAAGAGCACGGTGCCGAGGAAGTAGACGACCCAGCGCGCGGTGTTGCTGGTCCGGGCCGCGCTCAGCGCCTCCGTGCCCAGGAACTGCCAGCCCACGGTGAGAGCCACCGCCACCACCAGGAGGGACACCCCGGTGGTGAGGTGCGGCCACTTCCGGCGCACGCCGCGCGAGAGCTGGACCTCCGTCACGAACCCATTCTGCCACCGGGCGCCCAGGGGCGCCCCCGACCGCCCACCGAGCGGCGCACAGCGACCGTGTGCGGTTCAGTCCGCGCCCGCGACTCCCTCCCCTGGTGGGGAGGGTGGGGGGTTGGGATCCGGCTACGTCAGCAGGCGATCGATGTTCTTGAAGACGCTCCAGGCGGAGACGCGCTTCCAGAACCGGGGGAAGCCGAGGAGGCGCAACTGGGCGGGGATTCGTGCCGCGAAGCGGCCGTGGAGGGCGGCCAGGGCGACCGGCATCAGCCGCCGCAGCTCCGACCCGTAGGGGAACCACCACAGCAGCGGGCGCCGGCTGTGGTCCAGCGTCACGTACTTGACCTGCACCATCTCGCGGAGGCCGCTGCGGCCGTGCGTGCGCCCGATGCCGCTGTGCTTGACGCCGCCCCAGGGAGCGGTGGGCTCGCCGTAGCTCGACAGGCAGTCGTTGATGGTCACCACCCCGGCGTGCAGCTCGCGCTGGAGCCTCCGCCCGGTGTCCGCGCTGCGCGTCCAGCCGCTGGCCGTGAGCCCGTAGGCGCTGTCGTTGGCCAGGCGGATGGCCTCGTCCAGCGACTCCACGGCCATGATCGGCAGCACGGGGCCGAAGGTCTCCTCGCGCATGATGCGCATGTCCTGGGTGACGCCCGTGAGCACGGTGGGAGGGTAGAACCAGCCCGGTCCCGCCGGGGCCGCCCCCCCCGTGAGCGCGCGGGCGCCCTGTCCCACCGCCTCGTCCACGTGCTCGGCCACGAGGGCCCGCTGCCGCTCCAGGGTGAGGGGGCCCATCTCGACCTCCCCCTCCGGATCGCCCACGCGCAGGCGCCGGGTCTCCTCCACCACCTTGGCCACGAAGTCGTCCGCGACGGGCGCCTCCACGTAGACGCGCTCCACGGAGGCGCAGGTCTGGCCCGCGTTCATGAAGGCGCCCCACACCACGCCGCGCGCGGCGCGGTCGAGGTCGGCGTCGCGGCAGACGATGGCGGCGTCCTTCCCGCCCAGCTCCAGCAGCACCGGGGTCAGGTTGCGGGCGGCCGCGGCCATGACCTTCCTGCCCGTGGCCACGCTGCCCGTGAACAGGATCTTCCCGACCCGCGGGTCCTCCACCAGGGAGGCGGCCACCGTGTCGTCGACGGCCACCACGTTCACGACCCCGGCGGGCGCCCCCGCCTCCTGGAACAGCTCGGCCATCCGCAGCGCGATCAAGGTGGTGGCCGGAGCGGGCTTGACCACCACCGTGTTGCCGGCGGCCAGGGCCGCCGCGGTCCCCGTGAGGGGGATGGAGAACGGGTAGTTCCAGGGCGTGATGTTCAGGACGACGCCGAACGGCTCGTAGACCAGCCGGCAGTCCTTGTGCGCCTGCAGCAGTACCTCGGCCTCCACGTCCTCCTCCCGCAGGAGGTCCTCGGCGTGGAGGGCGAGGTGCTTCAGCACCTCCAGGGAGGGGAACAGGTCGGCCACGTAGCCCTCGGCCACGGGCTTGCCCTGCTCGCGCGCGATCAGCTCCGCCAGGCCGTCCCCCTGGGCCACCACGATCTCGCGCATGCGCTGGAGCACCTTGCCCCGCTCGCGGAAGGACAGCGCGCGCCACCCCGGAAAGGCCTCGCGCGCCGCGGCCACCGCCGAGGCCGCCTGGTCCGCGGCCAGGAGGCTGGTCTGTGCGAAGACCTCGCCCGTGGCGGGGCTGCGGACGTCGCGGAGCCCGGCCGTGCCGGGGACGGGGCGGCCTCCCACCAGCGAGTGGTGGAGGGGCAGGGGGGCGACGCGGGGCTGGGCGGCCATGGGCGGAGCGGTAAATCCTAACCCGCGGCGTGCCCGCCGCGCACGTTGGCCCTCAGAATGGGGACATGCAGGACGGGCCGCCCGAGCGTCCCGACGACGAGACCGCGCTGCGCGAGGCCAACGAGCGCTTCTACCGCGCGCTGGAGGCCCTGGACCTCCCCGCCATGGAGAGCCTCTGGGTCCGCGAGCCCTGGGTGCGCTGCATCCATCCCGGCTGGGACGCGCTGGTGGGCTGGGAAGCGGTGCGCCAGTCCTTCGAGCAGATCTTCGTGGGCACGCGCTGGATCCGCGTCACGCCCACGCAGGTGACGGTAAAGCCCTTCGGCGACGTGGCCCTGGTGACCTGCGCCGAGAACATCACCGCGAGCAACGAGGGCGAGGTAGGGGTGGCCGTGGCCCAGGCCACCAACCTCTTCCTGCGCACCTCGCAGGGCTGGCGCATGATCCACCACCACGCCTCCCCCGCCCCCGTCCACGTCACCCAGCCGTTCAGCGGGACGGTGCAGTAGCCTCAGTCCGGCTTGACCGCGAGCTTCCCCGCCCCGCGGCAGGCGACGTAGAGGAAGAGGAAGCAGTACACGACGGCCAGCTCGCCCCCGTTCTGGACGGGCCAGAACGACTTCGGCGCGTGCACCTGGAAGTACGCCACCGCCATCTCGCCGCTGGCCACGAAGGCCGCCCAGCTCGCGAACAGGCCCACCGCGACGAGCAGGCCGCCCACCAGCTCGATCACGCCCCCGATCCAGAACTGGGAGAGCACGGGCGGCGGCTGCCCGCCCAGGACCCCGAACAGCTTCTGCGCCCCGTGCACGGCGAAGAGCAACCCGGCCACGACGCGCAGGGCGGCGTAGGCGGGCTCCGAGAAACGGCCCAGGTAGCGCTTCATGCGACCTCCTCGGCGGTGACGACCCCAGTCTATGGCGGGAACAGCACGCCCGGGGCCAGCTTCCCCGAAGGATCGAGCGCCCGCTTCACCGCACGCATCTGCGCGATGCCGTCGTCTCCGTAGAGGCGGCGCAGCAGCTCCTGCTTCACCCTGCTCCGTCCGACGCCGTGCTCGGAGAGGGGGCAGCCCCCGCGGCGCACCGCCTCCGCCCCCAGCTCCAGCAGCGCCGCGTCGCCGCGCCGCAGGTCGTCCTCCGTGCGCGGGATGACGTTGGCGTGGACGTTCCCGTCGGAGACGTGCCCCCACAGGGCGTGGTCGAGGCCGCGCGCGGCGAAGGCCTCGCGGTAGCTCGCCACCATGGCGGGGAGCTGGGCGAAGGGGACGATCATGTCGCCCGCCGTCTTGCGCAGGCCGGGCTGGCCCTCGCGCTGGCGCGCGCCGATGCGGTGGTTGACGGCGGTGGGCACCGCCTCGCGCAGGGCGAACAGCTGGTGCTGCCTCCGCTCGTCGCCCGGCAGTCCCAGCTCGAGGCCGTGGAGGCCGTCCGTGTCGCGCAGCATGCGGAGGAACCGCACCACGGGGCCGTCGCGCCCGGGCTCTTCCCAGGACGCCGCCTCGTCCAGCGCGTCCACGCCCGCCGGCAGCTCGAGCTGCACCAGGAGGGCGGTGTCGGCGGCGGGGGGGAAGCGCACGCCGGCCTCGCGGTCGCGGCCGTCCTCGCGCAGCAGCTCCAGGCAGCGGCGGTCCACGGACTCGATGGCGGCCACGTCCACGCCGCGCGGATCGCGGGCGCGCCAGGTCTCGCGCGCCGCCTCGCGCAGCCGCCGGACGGCCTCCAGCGCTCCTGCCTCCGTGGGGAAGGCGGCCCAGGCCACGAGGAGCGCGGGCGCGGGCAGCAGCCCCACCTCCAGCTCCGTGACGACGCCCAGCGTGCCCTCCGACCCGACGAAGAGGTCGAGGAGGTCCAGGCCCGGCTCGGCGTGGTACCCCGCCGAGCGCTTGGCCACGGGCGGCATGCGATAGGAGGGGACGGGCACGCGCGCCACGCCGCCGTCACCGCCCTCGATCTCGAACCACCCCTCCTCGTGGGCGCGCACCTCGCCGCGCGCGAGGTCGAGGACCGCGCCGGAGGCGAGCACGACGGTGAGGCGCCGTACCCAGGCGCGGGTGGCCCCGTACTTGAACGTGGCGGCGCCGGCGGCGTTGGTGGCGGCCATGCCGCCGAAGAGCGCGCCCCGGAAGGTGGGAGCGGGGGGGTAGAAGAGCCGGCGCTCGCGCAGGACCCCGTCGAGGGTGACCAGGGCCGTGCCCGCCTGGACGGTGGCGGCGTCCCCGCCCACCGCGGAGATGGCGTCCATGCGGCTCAGCGAGAGCACCCACTCGCCGAAGGGCGTGGCCCCCCCCGTGAGAGAGGAGTGGGCGCCTGCGGGCAGGACGGCGGGGGCGCGCCGCAGGACCTCGGCCACCTCCGCCTCCGAGCGCGGCAGGACCACCGCCGGCGTGTGCCCCCCCGGCGTGTGGGCGGCGTCCTGGAGGAACGGCGCCACGTCGTCGGGCGCGGTCAGGGTGGCGGGCAGCCGGCGCTCTCCCCGCGGCTCCCGCGTCCGCGCGCGGTGGGCCGGCATCAGGAGGGCGCTGCGGAGTGCATCGGCGGCCGCCTAACGGAGATGGCCGATCTTGCTCTGGAGGAACGCGCGGCCGCGCTTGAACTCGGCGAGGTCGCCGCGGCCGAGGGCGTCGATGGACTCGCCCGCCCGCTCGGCCAGGGCCGGCTGGCCGAGGGCGGCCAGCTCCTCCTGGACCTGGCGCATCTTGGCGGCGATGCTGTCGAGGGTGCCCACCTCGGTGGCGTTCAGCGTGGAGAGGATCGCGTCGATGCGCGGAGAGGGCGGCACGCCGCGACCGTACCCCCCGGGGGACGGCGGAGTCAACGGCGCGGCGGCGTGTTCGACAGTGGCGCTGCCCGCGGCCCAAAATGACGCCATGAGCGCGCCCCGCCAGGTCGTCATCCTCGGTTCCGGACCCGCCGGCCTCACCGCCGCCCTCTACGCCTCGCGCGCCAACCTCGAGCCCCTGGTGGTGGAAGGAGGAGGCGGCGACGACGCCACCGACCTGCCCGGCGGACAGCTCATGCTCACCACCGACGTGGACAACTACCCCGGCTTCCCCCAGGGAATCATGGGCCCGGAGCTGATGGACCGGTTCCGCCAGCAGGCCGCGCGCTTCGGCACCGAGTTCCAGTCCGGCGTGCTGCGCCGCGTGGACCTCGCCGTGCGTCCCTTCGTGCTGGGGCTGAGCGAGGGCGAGGTCCGCACCCGCGCGCTGATCATCGCCACCGGGGCCCGGGCCAAGTGGCTGGGCCTGCCCGAGGAGCTCGAGTTCCGCACCCGCATCGGCGGCGTGTCCGCCTGCGCCACCTGCGACGGCTTCTTCTACAAGGGCAAGGACGTGCTGGTGGTGGGCGGCGGCGACACCGCGATGGAGGAAGCCACCTTCCTGACCAAGTTCGCGAGCAAGGTGACCGTCGTCCACCGCCGGGACGTCTTGCGTGCCTCCAAGATCATGCAGGAGCGCGCCCGGGCCAACCCGAAGATCGCATGGATTTGGAACGCGGTGGTGGAGAAGGTGCTCGGCGGCCCCGGCCAGGGCGTGACGGGCGCCCTGCTGCGCGACGTGAAGACGGGCGCCACGAGGGAGGTGGCGGCGGGCGGCCTGTTCGTGGCCATCGGACACGAGCCCAACACCGGGCCCTTCCGCGGCCTGCTCGACATGGACGGGCTGGGGTACCTGCGCGTGCGGCCGGGCTCGACGGAGACCAGCGTGCCCGGCGTCTTCGCCGCGGGCGACGTGGCCGACGCCCGCTACCGGCAGGCCGTCACCGCCGCGGGCAGCGGGTGCATGGCCTCCATCGACGCCGAGCGCTACCTCGGCGAGCACGCCGCCCTGGCCTCGGACGCGACGGCCTCCAGCGAGCCCGCCACGCGGACTTGAGCGCGCGCGGCAGGCTGCGCATCCTCTTCCTCGCTCCGCAGCCGTTCTTCGAGGTCCGGGGCACTCCGCTGGCCGTGCGCGCGATGCTCGAGGCCCTGGGTGAGCTCGGGCACCAGGTGGACCTTCTCACCTACCCGCAGGGCGAGGACCAGCCCTTGCCCGGCGTGCGCCACCGCCGCAGCCTCCCCCTGCCCGTGGGACGCGTGCGCCCCGGGCCCTCGCTGGGCAAGACGCTGCTCGACGTCCCCTTCATGGCCCAGGCCGCGGCCCTGATGGCCACCCGCCGCTACGACGTCGTGCACGCCGTGGAGGAGGCGGCCCACCTCGCCGCCCCCCTCGCCCGCCTGTTCCGCGTGCCCCTGGTCATGGACGTGGACTCCTCCATCCCCGACCAGATGCGGGAGGGCGGCTTCGCCACGCGCGGCCCGCTGCTCTGGCTCGCGGAGCGCCTCGAGCGGCACGCCCTGCGGCACAGCGCCGCCGTCATCACGGTGTGCGCCAGCCTCAGCGACTCCGTGCGCGCGCGCGCGCCGCGCGCGCGCGTGCACCAGATCGAGGACCCGCCGCTGGTGGACGGGGCGGAGGCGGTGGACCCGGAACGGATGCGCGCCCTGCGCGCGTCGCTGGGCCTGGAGCCGGAGGACAGGGTGGTGCTCTACACCGGCAACCTCGAGCCCTACCAGGGCGTGGACCTGCTGCTCGACGCGGCCGCGCTCCTGCCCGGCGTGCGCTTCGTGATCGTGGGCGGCGACCCGCGGCACGTGGCGGAGGCGGCGGCGCGCGCCGCCCGCCAGGGCGCCGCCGCCCGCGTCGTCTTCTGCGGGCCGCGTCCCACCGCCGATCTGCCCGGCTTCCTGGCCCTGGCCGACATCGTGGCCTCGCCGCGCGTCACCGGCCTCAACACGCCCTTCAAGATCTACACGTACATGGCCTCCGGGAAGCCGATCGTGGCGACGCGCATCGCGTCGCACACCCAGGTCCTCGACGACACAACCGCCTTCCTGGTCGATCCCGAGGCGCCCGCGCTGGCCGCGGGCATCCGGCGGTCGCTGGAGGAGCGGGGCGAAGCCCGGCGACGGGCCGATGCCGCCCGCGACCGCGCGGGCCGGGACTACAGCCGGGCACGCTTCAGGGAAAAAGTGCAGACCGCCTACGCTCATTTTTCCCTTGAAGCCTCACCCTAATCGGTATAGTTTCCCGTTCTGCCATGAGCCCACGGTTTCCCCCGCCTGCCCGTGTCCTCGTCGTGGACGACAACGCGGACGCCGCCGAGTCCCTGCTCGAGCTCCTACGCCTTTGGGAATACGAGGCTTGCATGGTCCACGACGGCGCCAGCGCCCTCGCCGAGGCGCGCACCTTCCGGCCCGTGGTCATCCTGCTCGACATCGGCCTGCCCGACCTGGACGGCTACGAGGTGGCTGTACGGCTGAGACAGCAGGGCTGGGGCGGCGGCATGCTCGTGGCGCTTACCGGCTTCGGCCAGGACGAGGACAGGAAGCGCGCGGAGGACGCCGGCTTCGACCGCCACCTGACGAAGCCCGTGGAGCCCCACACGCTGCTCGCGCTGCTCAAGGGCGAGAGCTGACCGGGGGCGCCTCCCGATAGACGTCCTCCCGCGCCTGCCGCCGCAGGCTGGGGACGACGCTGGCCGCCATCACCAGTCCCAGCGCCGCCGCTCCCCACGCCCGGGCCCGCGTCCAGGGCACGCGGCCGGCCAGGAGCCCGTGCGCCGCGAAGGCGAACACCACGGGCATCACGGGCAGCCGATAGCGGTTGAACCCGTGCGCCACGATGTGCAGGAGGTTGTAGTAGGCGAGGAAGACCAGGAGCAGGGCGACCAGGCGCGTGGGAGGCGCCTTGCCCACGCCCACCACGAACAGGGCGAGGGTGGCGAGGTACGGAGCCAGCATCACGACGGCCGCGAGGCGGGCGCGGGAGGCCGGCACGGGGCCGTAGGCGCCGCGCCGGAGGTGGATGAGGGCCATGCTCTCCGCCTCCCAGAACATGGGCATCTGGTCACGCAGCTTCTCGAGGATCCAGGCGGGCTGGCGCTCGCGGATGGCGGCCAGGCCCATGGCCCGCGCGTAGCGGTACTGCTGCACCCGGCCCTGCACGGCGTCCACCAGCACGTAGGTCTCGTCGCGGGGGAGGTGCGTGTTCCCCTGGAAGAGGTTCTGGCCCGCGGCGGTGGAGACGGGCACGAAGGCGCGGAACACGACCCAGTTCCGCCACGTCCACGGCGCCACCGTGAGCAGGGCCGTGGCCAGGAACGCGCCCGCGCGCGCCCAGCCCCGGGCCTCCCGCGGGCGCCAGGCCAGCCAGGCCGCGGCCACCGGCGCGAAGTACAGCGTCGTCTCGCGCGCGAGCACGGAGAGGCCCCACAGCACGCCGCCCACCAGCGCGGGCGCCAGCCGTCCCGTGCGGTCGGCGGTCACCGCGCGCTCGAACGCCCACCACAGGGCGAGCATGAAGACGTTCTCGACCCAGAAGTGGCCCGAGAACCAGACCAGCTCGGGATAGAAGGCGGCGGCGCCCGCGGCCCAGGTGCCCGCGCGGGGGCCGAAGGCGAACCCCGCCACGCGCCCCACGGCGGGCACCAGGAGCACGGTGAGGACGGCCTGGAGCCACCGCGCCCCCTCCAGTCCCAGCAGGGCGTCGGCGGCGCCCAGGAAGTAGGTGTAGAGGGGCGGGTGGAAGATCAGCGAGTTGCGCAGGGGCGAGAACCCCACGCGGGCATCGCTGACGATGCGCGCCGAGTCCACCCACGTGCGCTCGTCGGCCACGGGCGGCACGGGGGCCTCCAGGGCGACGAAGAGGACGCGCGCGGCCAGGGCGGCGCCGGCGAGCATCCAGAGGCGCCGCCAGGGAGGCGGCGTCGAAGGCGGCAGCATCGAGCGCGGCAGCGTAGCACGCACTCCGCCCGCCCCCGGCCTTGGGGGCCGCCGTCGCGGTGGCCTTCGGGCCGGGCGGCGCGCGCCTGCCCCGGGGCTTGGTGGCGCGACGGAGGGCGTGCTAGAACTGCGCGTTTACGCGGTGCAGCGACTGCGCTCCTTCCTGAGGTGTTCCCCGCTGGCGGCCCTGGCCGCAGTCGTGGCCGCGGCCTGCGCGCGCGGCGCCGCGCCCACCGATCTCCTGAAGGGGGAAGGCGGCCTGGTGGAGGCGCTGGTCGCGGGCCGCGAGAAGAGCTGGGTGGTCTCGCAGTCCCGGCGGCCCGTGCGCCTGGACGACGTCATGTGGCGCACGCTGCCCGCCGCTCCGCCCAGCCGCCTCCGCTACGCGGTGGACGTCCCGCGCCAGGGGCGCCTGGATTTCGCGGTGGCCGTGGACCCCGCCCACCACGGCGAGCCGCCCGTGGAGTTCGTGCTGAAGGTCTCGCGCGAGGGGCGCGAGGACACCGTGTGGACCCTTCTCCTGGACCCGCTCAACAAGCCGGAGCACCGCCGCTGGGTGCCCGCGCGGGCCGACCTGTCGCGCTACGCGGGGCCGTGCGAGCTGGTGCTGGAGACGCGCGCCTTCGAGAGCGCGGGCGTGCGCATGGCCTACTGGGGCGCCCCCGCCCTGACCTCGGAGCGCCGCCCCGCGCCCCTCGTCGTCGTCTACCTGGTGGACACGCTGCGCGCCGACCACACCACCCCCTACGGCTATCACCGGGACACCACGCCGGAGCTCCAGCGCTTCGCGCGGGAGGCGGTCCTCTTCGAGCAGGCCATCGCCCACGCCTCGTGGACCAAGCCCTCGGTGGCGTCGCTCATGACCTCCCTGCTGCCCGGGCGCCACCGCGCGGTACAGCTCCGCGACCGCCTGGACGACGGCCTTCTCACCCTGCCCGAGATGCTGCAGGCCAAGGGCTACTCCACCGGGGCCGCCATCGCCAACTCGGTCATCTACAGCGCGGGCACCAACTTCGAGCAGGGCTTCGACTTCTTCGCCGGGCTCCACGGGGCGGACAACCGGCCCTCGAAACTGGTGGAGGCGGCGGGGGTGGTGGACGAGGCGTTGCGCTGGGTGGAGGCGCGGCGGGGCCTGCCCACCTTCCTCTACGTGCACACCATGGACCCGCACGTCCCCTATGCCCCGCCCCCGCCCTTCGACCGCAAGTACGAGCCCCATCCCACGCCGGAGAACCCGGGCAACGACCCGCGCACCGACTTCAAGGAGCCGCTCGACCGCGAGCGGATGATCGCGCAGTACGACGGGGACGTCGCCTACGGCGACCAGGAGTTCGGCCGCTTCGTGCGGGAGCTCGCGGCGCGCGGCCTCTTCGAGGACGCGCTGATCGTCTTCCTCGCCGACCACGGGGAGGAGTTCCAGGACCACGGCCAGTGGCTGCACGGGCGCAGCGTCTTCGACGAGCTGGTGCGCGTGCCCCTCCTCGTGAAGCTGCCGGGGGGCGCCGGGGCGGGCCGGCGCGTGACGCAGCAGGTGCAGGTGGTGGACGTGCTGCCCACCGTCCTGCACAGCCAGGGCCTTCCCGTGCCCAGGCCCCCCGCCGTCATGGGCCGGCCCCTCCAGCACGTGATCGAGGGGACGGCGCAGGAGGCGCCGGCGGTGTCGGAGATCAGCCACCGCACGTTCGTGGCCCACGGGATGCGCACGGGCCGCGACAAGTACGTCCGCCGCTTCAGCCCGCAGGACGACGAGCTGTACTTCGACCTGTCCCGTGACCCCCTGGAGAAGAACAGCGTCCTGGAGAGCGCCTCCGACCGCGTGCGCACGCTGCGCGCCGGCGTGGAGGCCAGCATGGTGACGAATCCCTTCCGCCACAACCTGCGCGTGGCCGGCGGCGGCCTGTGGGAGCTGCGCGTGCGCAGCGGAGGCTGGATCGAGGGGGTGGAGCCCTTCGGCCTCGGCCCCCAGGACCGCTACGAGGTGGAAGGCAGCGGGCGCCGGCTGCTCCTGCGCCTGCGCCCGCGGCCCGGAGCCCCGCGCGAGGTCGCCTTCAGCATCCGTCCCATGGGAGCCCCCGTCTTCGTGGAGGGGACCCGCGACGGCCGGGAGATACGGCCGGCCGACGTGTTCATCGCCAAGGAGGGCCTCCACCCCTCCGCCCTGCCCTATCAGCTCCCGGAGATCGAGTCGGAGAAGGAGCGCACGGAGGACATCTTCACCGCGCCCCCCGCCGTCCCCGGCCTCCACGTCTGGCTCACCCTCACCCCGGGCCGCAGCATGATGGAGAAGTTCGACCACGAGACCTGCGAGCGCCTCAAGGCCCTCGGGTACGTGGGCACCTGTCCCTGACGGGCCCGGCGCCCCGCCCTGCGGCGGGAGAGGCGGGACGGGCGACTCCTGTTAGCATCGAACCGATGGACGATGCCCTCCGCGCGGCGGTCGCGCTCTTCAACGACGGCCGCTTCTCCAGCTTCCAGGACGCGCTGGAGGCCATGACCTCGCAGACGCGGGCGCCCTCCGAGCGGCAGTTCTACGCCCTGCTCAAGAACCTGGCGGAGGCCCTGCTGCAGCTGAGCGACGGCGACCTGGCGGACGCCGAGCACATGATCGCCGCCTCGCTGCGCAAGCTGGACGTCTTCCTCCCCCGCTACCGCGGTCTCAACGTGGAAGCGCTGCGCGAGGACTTCCGCCGCGTGCTGGTGGAGATACGGGAGTCCCTCGCGGGCAAGCGCGAGGAGCACGCCCCCTCCCGGCTGCCGCGTCTCCGCGTGCTCCCGGAGTGACCCGCCTCGTCGTCTTCGACCTGGACGGCACCCTCGTCGACTCGTCGCAGGACCTGGCCGCGGCCCTGAACGCGAGCCTGCGCCGGGTGGCGCCGGCCACGCCGCTCCTCCCCCTGTCCGAGGTGCGGGGCATGATCGGCGACGGCGCCCGCCAGCTCGTGGCCCGGGGGCTCGCGCGCGCGGGCCTGGGCCTCTCGCCGGAGGAGGTGCTCCCCGTCTTCCTCGAGGAGTACGGCGTCCGCCTCCTCGAGACCACGCGGCCGTACGAAGGCGTGGCGGAGGCCCTCGACGCCCTCGTCCCGCGGCGCCTGGCCGTGCTCACCAACAAGCCGGGCGACATGAGCCGCCGCATCCTGGACGGCCTCGGCCTGGGTGGGCGCTTCTTCCGCGTCCTCGGCGGGGGAGACCTCGGCTCGAAGAAGCCCGATCCCGAGGGGCTGCTCCTGCTGCTGGCGGAGGCGGGGGCGGCGCCCGGGGAGGCGGTCCTGGTCGGAGACTCCGCGGTGGACGTGCGCACCGCCCACGCGGCGGGCGTCCGCGCCGTGGGCGTGTCCTACGGCCTCGGCCCGGAGTCGCTGCGCGAGACACCGCCGGACCTGCTCCTCGACGACCTGAGGGAGCTCCCCGCGCACCTCTAGGCCGCGGCGGCGGCCGTCGCCGGCGCCCGGGAGCGGTGTGCTACCCTTCCGCGGTCTCTCCAGGGGCGGGTGATGGCGAACATCGTGATCTGGGGCAAGGCGCGGGACATCCTCGCGGGCGAGCTGCCGGTGGGCTTCCCGGCCCAGGAGGTGGACACCCTGGCCACCCTCCAGGCGCTGCTGGACCCCCGCACGCCCACCCTCATCCTCACCGACGCGGCGCACCTGGCCCGCGAGAAGCCGGCGGTGGAGGCCTGGGTGCGCGGCGGCGGCACCCGGCGCGCGGTGCTGGTGGCGGTGTGCGCGGTGGCCGAGGCCGACGACGCCCTCCGCCGGCACCCGTACGTGGACGACATCCTCATCCGGCCCGTGACCCCGCCCAGGCTGCGCCTGCGCCTGGAGCGGGCCCTGGAGCTGGTCAACGGCCGGCGCGTCATCGAGCAGCTCGACGACGCCCTCGCCCGCAAGAGCCTCGAGCTGCACGAGCTGAACAACATCGGGGTGGCCCTCTCCGCGCAGCGCGACATCAACAAGCTCCTGGAGCTGATCCTCTCGCGCAGCCGCAGCATCACCGCCGCCGACGCGGGCACCCTGTACCTGGTGGAGAGGGGCCCCGACCACGACAACCAGCACGACGACCAGCTCCGCTTCGTGCTCGCCCACAACGACTCGCTGGCCGTGACCTTCAGCGAGTTCAAGGTCCCCCTCAACGAGGCCTCGGTGGCCGGCTACGCCGCGCTGAGCGGCCAGCCCGTGAACGTGGGGGACGCGTACCACCTGGCCCCGGGCACGCCCTACACCATCAGCCGCGCCTTCGACGAGCGCTCCGGCTACCGCACCAAGTCCGTCCTCGCCGTGCCCATGAAGGACCACCAGGGCACCGTCATCGGCGTGGTGCAGCTCATCAACAAGAAGCGCGACGCCAAGGCCGTCCTCCGTCCGGTGTCCCTGGTGGAGGAGCTGGTGGTCCCCTTCACCTCCGTGGACGAGGAGCTGGTCAGCTCGCTGGCCAGCCAGGCGGCGGTGGCCTTCGAGAACACCCGCCTCATCGAGGAGATCAAGACCCTCTTCGACTCCTTCGTGCGCGCCTCGGTGACGGCCATCGAGAGCCGCGACCCCACCACCTCCGGCCACTCCGGCCGCGTGGCCGTCCTCACCGTGGACATGGCGGAGAAGATGGACGCCCTCACCACCGGGCCCTTCAAGGACGTCTCCTTCACCCGCGACCAGCTGGAGGAGATCCGCTACGCCAGCCTGCTGCACGACTTCGGCAAGGTCGGGGTGCGGGAGAAGGTCCTGATCAAGGGCAAGAAGCTCTACGTGGGCGAGCAGCTGCTGATCAAGCAGCGCTTCGCCTACATCAAGCGCACGCTGGAGGCCGAGCACCTCCGCGCCAAGCTCGAGGCCCTGTCCGGCGGGCGCGACCGTCCCGAGCTGGCGGCCGAGATCGACGCCCTCTACGCCGCGCGCATGGGCGAGCTGGAGACCCTGATCAAGGCGGTGATGGAGGCCAACGAGCCCACCATCCTCGAGGAGGAGCGCTTCCGCGCCCTCCTCGAGCTTCCCTCCCGCACCTTCGACATGGACGGCCAGCTCCAGCCCTATCTCACCGCCAACGAGCTGCAGGCCCTGAGCATCCGCCGGGGCAGCCTCTCCGAGAAGGAGCGGCGCGAGATCGAGAGCCACGTCACCCACACCTACCGCTTCCTGGCCCAGATCCCCTGGACGCAGGAGTACCGGCGGGTCCCGGACATCGCCTACGCCCACCACGAGAAGCTCGACGGCAGCGGATACCCCCGCGGGCTCGCCGGCCCCGACATCCCGATCCAGTCGAAGATGATGACCATCTCCGACATCTTCGACGCGCTGGTGGCCTGGGACCGGCCCTACAAGAAGTCGGTGCCCGTGGAGAAGGCCCTCGACATCCTGCGCGAGGAGACGCGGGCGGGGAAGCTCGACCCCCGCGTCCTCGACCTGTTCATCGGGGCCAGGGTCTTCGAGAAGACGCTGCCCGTGGCGGGCGCCCCCGCGTCCGTGGGCTAGGCGCCGTCATCGCGCGGACGCGCCGGGGCGCCCGCGCCGGCCCTGCTATCCTAGGCGGGTGACGCCGCTCGTCATCGCCCACCGCGGCGACTCCGCCCACCGCCCCGAGAACACCAAGGTCGCCTTCGTCTCCGCCCTGGAAGTGGGGGCGGAGCTGGTGGAGTTCGACGTCCAGCTCACGCGCGACGGCGAGCCGGTGGTCCTGCACGACGCCGCCGTGGACCGCACCACGGACGGCCACGGACGGCTGGCCGACCTCACCCTGCGCGAGGTACGGGCCCTCTCCGCCGGGTACCCCGCGCGCTTCGGCAGCGCCTATGCGGGGGAGAAGGTGCCCACCCTGGCCGAGGTCCTGGCCCTGCTCCGCGGGCGCGCGCGCGCCCTCATCGAGATCAAGGCGGAGTCGGTGGGCGCGGACGGTCGGGACGGGGTCGAGGCCATCACCGTGGCCGCCGTGCGCAAGGCGGGCGTGGAGGACGGCGCGGCCCTCATCTCCTTCGACCATCGCGCGCTGCTGCGCTGCCGGGAGCTGGCCCCGGAGATCGTTCGCGGCCACCTCTTCCTCCGCGCCGCGGTGGGCGAGGCCCTGGCCCTCTCGCGCGAGGCGGGCTGCGAGATCGTCCTGCCCGAGAAGGGGATGCTGAGCGACGAGATGCGCGAGCGCGCGCGCGAGGCCGGGCTCAAGCTGGCGACCTGGGTGGTGGACGACGAGGCGGAGCTGCCCGGGCTGGCCCGCTTCGAGCTGTATGGCATCGGCACCAACCGGCCGGGGCCGATGCTGGAAGCGCTCCGGGAGACCGCCTAGGCCCGGGCGGCGCGCCGCCCCGGGGGCAGCTCGTGTATGAGCAGCCCCGACGGCAGCTTGGGATGGAAGAACGTGCTCTTGGCCGGCATCGACTCACCCGCCTCGGCCACGGCCACGATCTGCGCGAGGGGCGTGCCGCGCATGAGCACGGCCAGGCGGCACGCGCCCGCGGCCAGGTCCTTCTCCGCCTCCTCGAAGGAGTGGACGTAGCGCACGGCCTCCGCGGCCACCCCCAGGAGCGGCCCCAGCACGGCCTCGTGGAAGAAGAACGTGTCCAGGGCGCGCAGGCTGTCCGCTCCCGCCAGCTCGCGCGCCTGCTCGGCGCCGGCCTCCGCCACCAGCGCGCCACCCTGCGGGGCGGCCAGGCCGAAGGCATAAGCGGCGGAGGAGCGGGCCACCCTGGCCGCGGCGGCCTTCGCGTCCTCGACCTCCGCGACACGAAACCCCTTCGCCACCAGCGCGCCGCGGGCCGCGGGCAGGGACGGCCCCGCCGCCAGCAGGCGGTGGTAGGGCAGCACGCACAGTCCCCCGTCCTCCAGGGGCGTGAAGTAGCCAAGGGTCCAGGCGCCCTCGGGCCCGAACTCCTCGCGGTACCGCAGGGCGCACGCGTATCGATGGTGCCCGTCGGCGATGTAGGCGGTGACTCCCCCGAGCAGCTCGGCCGCCCCCGCCACCGTCCCGGAGTCGGCCAGCCGCCACAGCCGGTGGGCCACCCCGGCGTCGTCGGTGTAGGTGGCGAGGGGCGGGCCCGCGGCCGCGGGCCCCGCCAGCGCCTGGAAGCGACGGCCGGCGTCGGGGAACATCAGGAAGATGGGGCTGAAGTTGGCGCGGGTGGCCAGGAGCACGCGGTAGCGGTCCTCGCGCGGACCCGGGCGCGTGTGCTCGTGCGGAAGCACGGCGCGCGTGGCGGGGTCCTCGGCGCGGAAGCGGGCCAGGAGCCCGCGACGCCGCCGGCGCTCCCCCGCCAGCGCGAACTCCTGCTCGAGCAGGTAGAGGGCGGGCTCGGGATCGGAGGCGAGCAGTCCCTCGGCCCGCCAGCGCGCGTACGTCTCCGCGACCTCCCGGTAGCCCGCCTCTCCCGCCTTGTCGTTGAGCACCAGGCGCACCACGTTGCGGGGGTCGCGCGCGTACAGCTCGCGCTGGTAGGCGGGCGGGATGACGTCGTAGGGGGGCGCCAGCACGCGGCCCAGCTCGCCGTCGGGGACGGCGTAGCGGACGGCGGCGAAGGGGCGGATGGCGGGCACGGCTCCTGGCTCCGCGGTCAGGCCGCCGTGTAGTCGACCTTGTAGGTCAGGCGCGCCGCGCCCAGGCGCACCTCGTCGCCGGTGTGCAGCAGCGCGCTCTCCACCCGGCGCCCGTTGACGAAGCTGCCGTTGCGGCTCTTGAGGTCCACGAGGAGGAAGCCGTCCGGCGTGCGGTCGATGCGGGCGTGGAAGGAGGAGACCTTGGGGTCGCTGACCACGATGTCGTTGTTGCGGTGGCGGCCCACGGTGTAGGTGTCGCGCGTCATGGGGAACGACGTCTCTCCGCCGTCCTGCAGCAGCACGAGGCGGCTCACCGTGACGCGCTGCACTCCGCCCGCGTAGTGCACCGCCTGCGGGCTCACGATCTCCTTGGTGTCGTCGGCCACCGCGGTGCCGCGAATGGGAGTGGCGAACTCGACCTCCACCGCGGGCGGCCCCGCCGGACGGTAGACGGGCACCTTCTGCGTGGCGTCGCCGCCGCTGCCCTTCTTCTTGCCGTCGGTGCCGGCCGGGGGCACCAGGGCCACGAACCTCGCCCGCAGCAGGGTCCACAGCACGTAGAGCGTCTCCTGCTCGTCGCCCCCCGTGGAGCGGCAGATCTCCTCCAGGGTGCGCCGGCCATCCACCAGGAAGAAGACCTTCCACTCCTCGGGGGTGAGGCTGGCCGCGCCCTTCACGCGGTCGGCGTTGGCCAGGGGCTCCGGGACCATCGCGCGGTCGGGCAGCACCTCGGCCAGGCGCCCGCGCACGTCGAGCCGTCGCACCCCCTCGAGCAGCAGGTTCTGGAGGTCCATCTCCAGGGTGACCGCGGTGGGAGGCGGAGGCACGCGGTCCCAGAACGTGAACACGCCGTCGGGCCAGGTGAAGCTGTCGAAGATCACCTCCGAGACCTGGACCTTGAGGAGGGAGGCCAGGTCGCCCTGGCTGAGCACCTCGTCCGCCACCAGCACCTGGCCCAGGCGCCGGCGGCCCGTCCGGCGCCGCTCCAGCGCGGGCTCCAGCGTCTCCTTCTTGATGCGCCCCAGCCGCACCAGGAGGTTGCCGAAGCGCAGGTCCTCGTGGGTGGAGCAGGCGAACACCGGCCGCCCCGTGCGCACGAACACCTTGGTCTCCTGGTCCTTGCGCTCGAGCACGAGCACCCCCGTGTGCCGCGCCACGCTCAAGAGGTTGAGCAGGTCGGGGGCGTCGAAGCGGGCGAGGTCGCCTTCGAGGACGCGCTCCATGGTGGCTGCGCTGATTGTAAATGGAGTCCGCCCGGCCGGCCGGCCGGGGCGCCGGACCCGCCGCGTCCTGTCGTATACTGGTCCTCGCCCGCCGCACGGGCGAGGGACCTCGCGGTCCCGACCTGCGAAGCTCCGCCGCCGCTCCGGCGCGCCTCCCCGGGACCAGGGCCCCGCGGGAGGTTGACGTGAGCACCTTCAAGGAGATGTTGCGCAAGGTCCGCTCCGAGATCCGCGAGGTCTCCGTGGACGAGGCCCCGGCGCAAC
>DATBIO010000024.1:0-16789 GCA_036556965.1 Vicinamibacteria bacterium | reverse complement strand
CCCGGGCGGGCCCTCGCTCTCTCGAGGGTCCGCCGCCCTTCCGCGAGCGCACGGAGTCCCGGCACACGGTCCTTCCGTCGAACGGCGCTTCCGGCGGCGGGGCGCCTGCTCCCGTAGCCGGCGGCGACGTGTTCCTGGTGTCACTGGCGCGCTTCGCTCGCCACGCCGAGTGGTCCTGGCCCGCCGGGCGCGGCCGGATGGGCGCCTTGAACGCGCTCCTCGCCGTGCTGCTGCTCCTGCACCTCCAGACCGGCCTCTGGTACTACGCGCGCGGCGTGCGGCACGGTGACTGGTGAAGGGGACTCCGCGGAAGAGCCGAGGGCGGCGTCAGCGCACGGAGCCCTGCACGCGCTCTTCGGGGGCCCGCTCTTCCCGCGGCAGCCGCGCCGGGCTCGGGCGGAACACCTCGCGCCAGAACATCCGGAAGTAGTCCACGCCCGAGACCAGGGCCAGCACCACCACCACCCACAGGCTGACGAGGGCGGCGGGCTGGAGCACGGCGTAGCGCCGGCCCAGCAGGAGCAGGAAGATGCAGACCACCTGGGCCACCATCTTGCCCTTGCCCAGCGGAGAGGCCGGGATCAGCACACCCCGTCCCGCGGCCACGTTGCGCAGCCCGGTCACCAGGAACTCCCGGCCGATGATGATCATCACCATCCAGGCGGGCACGGCGTCGAGCTCCACCAGGGAGAGGAAGGCGGCCGCGGTGAGGAGCTTGTCGGCCAGCGGGTCGAGGAGGATGCCGACCTTGGTCACCTGGTTGCGGCGCCGCGCCAGGTAGCCGTCGAGGTAGTCGGTCAGCACGGCCAGGCCGAAGATGCCGGCGCCCAGGAAGAGGTGGTGCTCGGCCCGCGTCAACAGAACCACCACCAGGATGGGGACCAGGAAGATGCGGAGGGCGGTCAGCGCGTTGGGCAGGTTCACCACGACGGCCTCAGAGCTTGAGCACCTTCTCCGACACGATACCCCGGGTGGCGTTGCGCGTGTCCACCACCACGGCCGCCCCCTCCACGATCTCGGGGTACGGGTAGGCGGTGTGGTCGGTCACGATGAGGACGAGGTCGGCGCGCCCGAGGGCGGGCCGGAGCTCCTGGGACCGCAGGGTGGAGTGGTCCAGCACCAGCTCCGGGACGTGGGGGTCGTTGTAGGCCACCTCCGCCCCCCGGCTCTGCAGGAGGCGGATGATGTCGAGGGCAGGCGACTCGCGCACGTCGTCCACGTCGCGCTTGTAGGCCACGCCCAGCACCAGGATCCGGCTCCCCTTCACGCTGCGCTCGCGCTCGTTCAGCGCGTCGGCCACGCGCTGGCACACGTGCTCGGGCATCTCGGAGTTGACCTCCCCCGCCAGCTCGATGAAGCGCGCCCGGTAGTTCAGGGTCTTCAGCTTCCAGGAGAGGTACAGGGGGTCCACCGGTATGCAGTGGCCGCCCAGGCCGGGGCCGGGGAAGAAGGGCATGAAGCCGAAGGGCTTGCTGGCCGCCGCCTCGATCACCTCCCACACGTCCACGCCCAGCCGCCGGCACATCAGGGCGACCTCGTTGACGAGCCCGATGTTGACGCTGCGGAAGGTGTTCTCCAGGAGCTTGACCATCTCCGCGGCCCGGGTGGTGGAGACGGGGATGACGGTCTCCACCGCCCGCGCGTAGAGCAGGCGCGCCACGCGGGTGCAGGCGGGGGTGACGCCGCCGATGATCTTGGGCGTGTTGCGGGTGTTGAAGCGCGCATTCCCGGGGTCCACGCGCTCGGGGGAGAAGGCGAGGAAGAAGCCGTCTCCCGCCCGGAGCCCGCCCGCCTCCAGGATGGGCTGGATCAGCTCCTCGGTGGTGCCCGGGTAGGTGGTGCTCTCCAGCACCACCAGCTGCCCCTCGCGCAGGTGGCCGGCGATGGCGCGCGCGGCCTCCACCACCAGGGAGAGGTCGGGGTCCTTGGTCTTGCTCAGCGGGGTGGGCACGCAGATGATCATCGCGTCGCAGCCGCCCAGGCGCGCGAAGTCCTCGCTGGCCTGGAGCCGGCCCGCCGCCACCAGCGCGGCCACGCGCGCGGCGGGGACGTCGCCGACGTAGGACTCGCCGCGGTTGACGGCGGCGACCTTCGCGGAGGAGAGGTCGAAGCCCGTGACGGCGAGCCCCGCGGAGGCGAACTCGACGGAGAGGGGCAGGCCGACATAGCCGAGGCCCAGCACGCCCACGCGCGCCTCTCCCGACTCCAGCTTCTTCTCGAGGACGGCCAGCGTGTCCTGGGCCAAGGGTGGGGCCTCCCGCGGGCGGCGCGCCGCCGCCGGAACCGGGGCACTATAGGAACCACGCTCCCGGCCTGTCAAAGCGGGGGCAACGGCGGTGCTATCATCCGCGCCTTTCGCGGCCCATGAAAGCAGTCATCCTGGCCGGCGGCGAGGGCACGCGCCTCCGGCCTCTCACCCTGAGCGTCCCCAAGCCCGTGGTGCCGGTGGTGGACCGCCCCTTCCTCCGCCACCAGCTCGACCTCCTGGGCACGGTGGGGGTGACGGAGGTGGTCTTCTCCGTGGCCTACCGGCCCGAGCGCGTGCAGGCCGTCTTCGGCGACGGCGCCGCCCTCGGCCGGCGGCTCCACTACGCGGTGGAGGACGTGCCGCTGGGCACGGGGGGCGCGGTGCGCAACGCCCTGCCCTTCCTCGACGACACCACCATCGTCTTCAACGGGGACGTCCTCACCGACGTGGACCTCCCCGCCGTGGTGGCCGAGCACCGCGCGGCGGGCGCGCGCGCCACCCTCGTGCTGGCCCCGGTGCCGAACCCCGCCGCCTACGGGTTGGTGGAGACGGACGAGGGCGGGCGCGTCCGCCGCTTCGTGGAGAAGCCGGAGCCGTCCCAGATCACCACCGACACCATCAACGCCGGGATCTACGTCCTCGACACCGCCACCCTCGAGCGCATGCCGGCCGCCACCCCCGTCTCCATCGAGCGCGTGTTCTTCCCCGGCCTGCTGGCGGACGGGCTGCACATGCACGGCTTCGTGCACCGGCGCTACTGGATCGACATCGGCACGCCGGAGAAATACCTCCAGGTGCACCGGGATATCCTGGGAGGTGCCTTCCCCGTCGCGCTCGCGGGCCTGCGACGCGACGCGGGCTGGGTGGATCCCTCGGCCGAGGTGGCGGAGGGGGCGCGGCTCGAGGGCCCGTTCTACGTCGGTCCGGGCTGCCGGGTGGCGAGAGCCGCGGTCCTGGGGCGCGGCGCCGTGCTGACCTCGGGGGTGACGGTGCGGGAGGAAGCGGAGGTCGCGGACAGCGTGCTCTGGCCGGGCACCGACGTCGGTCCCCGCGCCCGCGTGGAGGGCGCGCTCCTGGGCGGCGTGAGCGTCGGCGCCCACGCCCGCGTGGGGCCGGGCTCCGTGCTCGGCGAGGGGACCCGGGTGACGGACCACAGCAGGATGGGAGCATGATCGACGGCAGCATCTTCAAGGCGTACGACGTGCGCGGGATCTACCCGGCGCAGCTCGACGCCGAGGTGGCCCGCCGCACCGGCCGCGCCTTCGTGGACTACCTGGGCGCGCGGCGCGTCGCGGTGGGGCGCGACGGCCGCCTCTCCTCCCCCGAGCTGGCGGCGGCCTTCGTCCGCGGGGCGCGCAGCCAGGGGGCGGCGGTGGAGGACCTGGGCCTCGTGGGCACGGACATGATGTACTACCACGTGGCCCGCCACGGCCTGGACGGCGGCGCCATCGTCACCGCATCCCACAACCCCCGGGAGTGGAACGGCATCAAGATGGTGCGCCAGGGCGCCCTCGCCCTCTCCGGCGACGCCGGCATCAAGGAGATCCGCGAGGCCCTCCTGGCCGGGCGCTTCGCGGAGGACCCCGAGCCCGTGGGCTCCCGCGCGGAGGCGCGCGCCATCCGCGAGGACTACGCCCTGCACTGCCTCTCCTTCATCGAGGCGGCCGCGGTCCCCCGCCTCAAGGTGGTCATGGACACCGGCAACGGCATGGGCGCCATCGGGGCCCAGGCCATCTTCCCCCGGCTGCCCCTCGACGTCGTGCCCATGTACTTCGAGATCGACGGCACGTTCCCCAACCACCCCGCCGACCCCCTCATCGAGGAGAACCGCCGCGAGATCATGGAGCGGGTGGCCGAGGAGAGGGCCGACCTCGGCATCGCCTGGGACGGGGACGCCGACCGCTGCTTCTTCATCGACGACACCGGGGGGTTCGTGCCCGGCGACTTCGTGACCGCGCTCCTCGGCCGCCGCTTCTGCGAGAAGGAGCACGGGGCCCGCATCGTCTACGACGTGCGCGCCTCGCGCGCGGTGGCGGACATGGTGGGGGCGGCGGGGGGCACGGCCCTCATGCACCGCGTGGGCCACGCCTTCATGAAGAAGCGCATGCGCGACGAGAACGCCGTGTTCGGGGGCGAGGTCTCCGGCCACTTCTACTTCCGCGACAACTGGTACGCCGACAACGGCATGATCCCCGCCCTCGTCGTGCTCGAGCTGCTGGGGCGCGCCCGCCGCCCCCTCTCGGAGATCCTGGCCCCCATCCGCGCGCGCTACCACATCTCGGGCGAGGTCAACTCGCGGGTGGCCGACGTGGAGGCCGCCCTGCGCCGCATCGAGGAGCGCTACCGTGACGGCCGCGTCTCGCACCTGGACGGCGTCTCCGTGGACTACGACGACTGGCACTTCAACGTGCGGCCGTCCAACACCGAGCCCCTGCTGCGGCTCAACCTCGAGGCCTCGTCGCGCGAGGACATGGAGCGGCGCCGCGACGAGGTCCTGGCCCTGATCCGGCGGTAGCGGGAAGCGCGCACGGCCGGGGGAGGGCCCGCCGCGCGCTTGCCCCGCCGACGGGCGCTGGCTATGATGGCCGGCGGTATCGGCGGATCGGGCGGGCGTAGCTCAGCTGGTAGAGTACGAGCTTCCCAAGCTCGGTGTCGCGGGTTCGAACCCCGTCGCCCGCTCCAATCTCCGGGCCCCACCCTGCCGCAGGGAGGTCGCATGGGTATCTTCGGCAAGCCTCCAGACGAGAAGCCCCAGGAGGCGCAGGGCCCCGGCCCGCGCCCCGCGTCCCCGCCCCCCACCGCCATGCCCGCCGCCGCCCCCCCCGGCCCGCGTCCCAGCGGCGGCACCTGCGTGATCGGGGCCAAGATCGTGATCAAGGGCGAGCTGACGGGCGACGAGGACGTGGTGGTGGAAGGCACCATCGAGGGCCAGATCCACACCAACCGCGACCTGCGCGTGGCGCCGGGCGGCCAGGTGAAGGCCACCGTGGCCGTGCAGTCGCTCGTGGTCAGCGGGGAGATCGTGGGCGACTGCGAGGCCACCAGCCGCATCGAGATCCAGAGCACTGGACGCCTCACCGGAAACATCCGCGCCCCCAAGATCGTCATCGCGGAGGGGGCGATGTTCCGGGGCAACAGCGACATGTCGGGCCGGTCCGAGCGCAAGGACAAGGTGGTGGGCTCCGGCACCTGAGCCGGGGCCCCCCCGGACGGCGGCCCGTCGGGAGAATCGAGCATGGCGGAGACGCTGACGGGCACGCCCCGTTCCGGGGCCGGCGGCGCCGGCGCCCGTACCCACGGCAACTACATCGCGGGGGCCTGGGTCCCCGCGGTGTCGGGCAAGACCCTCGAGAACCGCAACCCCGCCGACCGCGACGACCTCGTGGGAACGTTCGCCGACTCCGGCGAGCACGACGTGGAGCGCGCGGTGGCCGCGGCGCGGGAGGCCTTCCCCCGCTGGCGCGCGCTCCCCGCGCCCAGGCGGGGCGAGATCCTCTTCCGCGCCGCGGAGATCCTGCTGCGGCGCAAGGAGGAATTCGCGCGGGACGCCACGCGCGAGATGGGCAAGGTCCTGGCCGAGACGCGCGGCGACGTCCAGGAAGCCATCGACATGACGTACTACATGGCGGGCGAGGGCCGCCGCCAGTTCGGCCAGACGACCCCCTCCGAGATGGCGGCGAAGTTCCAGATGTCGGTGCGCATGCCCGTGGGGGTGGCCGGGCTCATCACGCCCTGGAACTTCCCCATGGCCATCCCCTCCTGGAAGATGATGCCCGCCCTCATCCTGGGCAACACCGTCGTCATCAAGCCCGCCCCCGACACCCCCCTCTCCACCGTCAACCTCGTCCTCGCCCTCGAGGAGGCCGGCCTTCCCCCGGGGGTGGTGAACATGGTCACGGGCGGGGGGCCCGAGGCGGGGGCGCCGCTCATGCGCCACAAGGACGTGGGGGTGGTCTCCTTCACCGGGTCCACCGCCACCGGCCGCAAGGTGTCCGAGGCCTGCGCCAGCGCCTTCAAGCACTGCCACCTGGAGATGGGCGGCAAGAACGTGATCATGGTCATGGAGGACGCCGACCTCGACCTCGCGGTGGACGGCGCGGTCTGGGGCGGCTTCGGCACCACCGGCCAGCGCTGCACGGCGGCCAGCCGCGTGGTCCTCCACGAGCGGGTCTACCGCGAGTTCGCCCTTCGCTTCGTGGCGCGGGCCCGCGCCCTCAAGGTCGGCAACGGCCTCGACGAGAGCGTGCAGATGGGCCCCTGCATCAACGCCGCCCAGCTCGAGAAGGTGGAGGGCTACGTGCGCGTGGCGCGGGACGAGGGGGCGAAGCTGTTGTGCGGCGGCCACCGCCTGGAGGCGGGGGCGCTGGGGCGCGGCTTCTTCCACGAGCCCACCGTCTTCGGGGACTGCGACCCCGGGATGCGCATCTCCTGCGAGGAGGTCTTCGGGCCCGTGGTCAGCCTCATCCCCGTGAAGTCGCTCGAGGAGGCCATCGCCGTGGGCAACGCCGTGGACTACGGGCTGTCCGCCGCCATCTACACGCGCGACATCAACAAGGCCTTCACCGCCATGCGCGAGATGTACACCGGCATCTTCTACGTGAACGCGCCCACCATCGGGGCGGAAACGCACCTCCCCTTCGGCGGCACCAAGAACACCGGCAACGGCCACCGCGAGGCGTGCGTGCAGGCCCTGGACGTGTTCAGCGAGTGGAAGTCCATCTACATCGACTACAGCGGCCAGCTGCAGCGGGCCCAGATCGACGCCGTCCTGGGCGAGTAGCGCGCCCCATGCTCGTCGGCTGCGTCCGCGAGATCAAGGACAACGAGTTCCGCGTGGGCCTGGTGCCCGGGGGAGCCAAGGCCCTCACCGACTCCGGCCACGGCGTCCTCGTGGAGAAGGGGGCCGGGCTCGGCTCCGGCATCTCCGACGAGGAGTACCGCCAGGCGGGGGCCGGGATCGCCCCCTCCGCGGCCGAGGTCTGGAAAGAGGCGGAGATCCTGGTGAAGGTGAAGGAGCCGCTGCCCTCCGAGTACGGGCACATGCGCGAGGGGCAGGTGCTGTTCACCTACCTCCACCTGGCGCCCCTGCCGGAGCTGACGCGCGCCCTCCTCGAGGGCAGGGTCACCGGCCTGGCCTACGAGACCATCACCCGGCCGGACGGCTCCCTGCCCCTGCTCACCCCCATGAGCGAGGTGGCGGGCCGCATGTCCATCCAGGTGGGCGCCCGCTACCTGGAGAAGGTCAACGGCGGCCGGGGCGTGCTGCTGGGCGGCGTGCCCGGCGTCCCCCCCGCCGAGGTCGTCATCATCGGCGGCGGCGTGGTGGGCATGCACGCGGCCAAGATGGCGGCCGGCCTGGGCGCGCGCGTGACCATCCTCGACAAGAGCGTGGCCAAGATGCAGTACATCGACGACGTGTTCGGCGGTCGCGTGGCCACCCTCATGTCGAACCCCGTCAACATCGCCAACGCCGTGGCCCGGGCCGACCTGCTGGTGGGGGCGGTGCTGGTGCCGGGAGCCGCCGCCCCCAAGCTGGTCACGCGGGCCATGATCGGCACCAT
The DNA here is from genome assembly GCA_036556965.1 of Vicinamibacteria bacterium. Taxonomy (GTDB): domain Bacteria; phylum Acidobacteriota; class Vicinamibacteria; order Fen-336; family Fen-336; genus DATBIO01. The sequence continues at coordinate 8,980 of DATBIO010000024.1, read as the reverse complement.
GAAGAAGGGCGCGGTGGTGGTGGACGTGGCCGTGGACCAGGGCGGCTGCATCGAGACCTCGCGCCCCACCACGCACAGCCAGCCCACCTTCGAGGTGGACGGCGTGGTGCACTACTGCGTGGCCAACATGCCGGGCGCGGTGCCGCGGACCTCGACCTTCGCCCTCACCAACGTGACCCTGCCCTACCTCCTGCAGATCGCGCAGAAGGGGCTGGTGCGGGCGACCCGGGACGACCCCTCCCTGGCCCCCGGCGTGAACACCTACCGCGGGCACCTGACCTGCGCCCCGGTGGCGGAGGCCCAGGGCCTCCCCTGCACGCCCCTGGCCGAGCTGCTCTGACCGGGCCCCCGGGCCCCGGGCGCGTTGAACGCCGGCCCGCCCATCGCTTATCTTTGCCGTAGATGGGGCAGCCACCGCTCGACCAGCGCCGGCGCGACGTGCTCAAGGCGCTCATCCAGCTCCACATCGCCAGCGGCGAGCCCATCGGCTCCGAGAGCCTGTCGCGGCTGCTGGAGCGCCGCCTCTCCTCGGCCACCCTCCGCCACATCATGGCCGACCTCGAGGGCATGGGTTACCTCGACCACCCCCACACCAGCGCCGGGAGGGTGCCCACCGACGACGGCTACCGGGTCTACGTGGACAGCCTCCTCGAGCCGGAGACGCTGCGGCGGCGCGACGCGGAGGCCATCGAGTCGGAGCTGGCCCGGGACGCCGCTCCCCGCGCGCTGCTCGACGCGGCCTCGCGCCTGCTCTCCCGCCTGAGCGGCAACGTCGGCTTCGTCCTCGCCCCCCACCTGGACGGCGCCACCTTCCGCCACATCGACCTCGTGCGGCTCCCCCACCCCCGCGTGCTGGTGGTGATGGTCGCGCGCACGGGGCTGGTCACGAGCAAGGTCATCGAGGTGGAGGAGGAGCTGGGGCCGGACGAGCTGCTCGCCTGCGCGAACTACCTGAACCACCATTTCGCGGGGCTGACCCTGGCCGGCATCCGTGCCCAGCTCCTGGAGCTGATGCGCCGGGAGCAGGCGCTCTACGACGCCCTCCTCAAGCGCGTGCTCGCGGTGGGGCGGCAGGCCTTCGCCCCCGCGGAGGAAGGGGGCGACGTCATCCTGGGCGGGGCCAGCAACGTCCTCCGGATCCCGGAATTCGGGGACCTCCAGCGCATGCGGACCCTCTTGAGCACCCTGGAGGAGAAGGGCCGGCTCGTGCGGATCCTGAACGCCTGCCTCTCCGGCAACGGCGTGCGCATCGTGATCGGCCACGAGATGCCCGATCCCGACCTGAGCGAGCTGGCCCTGGTGGCGGCGCGCTACCCCGTGGACGGAGACAGCGTGTGGGGCCTGGGGGTGGTGGGCTGCCCCCGGATGGCCTACGGGCGCGTCATCGCGCTGGTGGACCACATGGCGCGGGCGGTCTCCCGCACGCTGAGGAGCCTGGAAGCATGAAGAGGCGCAACGGCGACGACGAGACCCCCGTGGGCACCGAGGAGGCGTCGGAGGCGGGCGCGGAGCCGACGGGGCTGGAGCCGGTGCCCCTGCCCCCGCCCACGCGCGAGGAGCACGAGGCCCTCCGCCGCGAGCGCGACGAGCTGAAGGACAGCTACCTGCGCAAGGCCGCCGACTTCGACAACTACCGCAAGCGCGCCGAGCGCGAGCGGCAGCAGGCGTCGGCGGAGGCCGCCGCCGCCCTCATGCGCGACCTCGTGCCCACCCTCGACAACCTGGAGCGGGCGCTGGCCGCGGAGGGCAGCGAGTCCTCCCTGCGCGAGGGGGTGGAGCTGACCCGCCGCGAGCTGCTGGCCCTGCTGGCCGCCCGGGGGGTGACCGTCGAGGACCCCCTGGGACAGCTCTTCGACCCCTCGCGGCACCAGGCGTTCTCGCAGGAGAGCGCCCCCGGGGTGCCCGAGGGCACGGTGCTGGAGGTGCTGCGCAAGGGCTACCGCCTGGGCGACCGGCTGCTGCGGCCGGCCATGGTGAAGGTCGCGCGCGGCGGCGACGCGGGGGGCGCGGGCGAAAGGGACAAGGTACACTAGCGCGCTCCCGGCGGCCGCGGACGAGCCCCGCGCGACGCCGCGCCCCGCGGCCCGGGACCCGGAAGGAGAGACTCCGCTTGGGCAAGGTCATCGGCATCGACCTGGGCACGACGAACTCCTGCGTGGCGGTCATGGAGGGAGGCGTGCCCCAGGTGATCCCCAACCAGGAAGGCGCCCGCACCACCCCCTCCATCGTCGGCTTCACCACCAAGGGCGAGCGTCTGGTGGGCCAGATCGCCAAGCGCCAGGCCCTGACCAACCCCAAGAACACCGTCTCCGCGGTGAAGCGGCTCATCGGCCGCAAGTTCAGCTCCAAGGAGGTCGAGGCCGCGCGGCGCTTCATGCCCTACACGCTGGCCGAGGCGCCCAACGGCGACGTGCACATCCAGATCGAGGACCGCGTCTACTCCCCCCCGGAGATCTCCGCCTTCGTGCTGCAGAAGCTCAAGGCGGCGGCGGAGGACTACCTGGGGGAGGCGGTGGACGAGGCCATCATCACCTGCCCCGCCTACTTCACGGACCCCCAGCGGCAGGCCACCAAGGACGCCGGCCTCATCGCGGGCCTGAAGGTCCTGCGCATCATCAACGAGCCCACGGCGGCGGCCCTGGCCTACGGGCTGGGCAAGAACGAGCGCGGGCAGTTCGTGGCCGTCTTCGACCTGGGCGGGGGCACCTTCGACATCTCGATCCTGGAGCTGGCGGAGGGGCTGTTCCAGGTGCGCGCCACCGGGGGCGACACCTTCCTGGGCGGCGAGGACTTCGACCAGCGCATCATCGACTGGCTCATCGCCGCCTTCCTCAAGGACTGCGGCATCGACCTGCGCCAGGACCGCATGGCCCTCCAGCGCCTCAAGGAGGCGGCGGAGAAGGCCAAGTGCGAGCTCAGCACCGCGCAGCAGGCCGAGATCGTGCTCCCCTTCATCTCCGCCGACGCCTCCGGGCCCAAGCACCTCAACACCGTCCTCAGCCGCCAGAAGTACGAGTCGCTCACCGACGACCTCCTGGAGCGCACGGTGGAGCCGTGCCGGCAGGCCCTGGCCGACGCCGGGCTGAAGCCGGAGCAGATCGACGAGGTCCTGCTGGTGGGAGGGCAGACCCGCGCCCCCAAGGTGAGCGAGGTCGTCCGCCGCGTCTTCGGAAAGGAATCGAACCGCACCATCAACCCCGACGAGGGCATCGCCATGGGGGCGGCCATCCAGACGGGGATCATCGCGGGCGAGGTCAAGGAGCTGGTGCTCCTCGACGTGACCCCCCACACCCTGGGCATCGAGACCAAGGACGGCACCTTCACGCCCCTCATCGAGCGCAACAGCACCATCCCCACCCGCAAGAGCCGCATCTTCACCACCGTGGCCGACAACCAGACCAAGGTCGAGGTGCACGCCCTGCAGGGCGAGAGCGACATGGCCGCCTACAACAAGAGCCTGGCCAAGTTCGAGCTGACCAACATCCCCCCCGCCCCCAAGGGCGTGCCCCAGATCGAGGTCACCTTCGAGATAGACGTGAACGGCATCATGTCCGTGTCCGCGCAGGACCAGGCCACCGGGCGCAGCCAGTCCATGGTCATCCACCCCTCGGGCGGGCTCAGCCAGTCCGAGCTGGGCCGCCTCACCGCGGAGGCCAAGCTGCGCGACCAGGCCGAGCGCACGCGCCGCGAGCACGAGGCGGTGGTGCGGCAGCTGGAAGGGCTGGTCACCAACACCATGCGCTCCATCCAGGCCCTGGAGGGCAAGCTGACCTCCGACGAGCAGGGCCGCATCCTGGAGGCCATGGAGCGCGCCAAGAAGGCGCGGGCGGAAGCCAGCGACCTGGGCGAGCTGAAGAGCCGCCTGCAGGAGATGGAGAAGGCGGCCAGCCTCCTGGGCCAGGCCATGCTCCGCCCGTGACCGCGGACCCCGGCCTCCCCCTCCCCCGCGCCCATGCCTAGGACCCGCGGCGTCGACTACTACGCGGTTCTCGGGGTGGAGCGCCGCGCCTCCGAGGCCGACATCAAGTCCGCCTACCGCAAGCTGGCGCTGCAGCACCACCCCGACCGCAACCCGGGGGACAAGGAGGCCGAGGACCGCTTCAAGGAGGCGGCCGAGGCCTACAGCGTGCTCGGGGACCCGGAGAAGCGGCGCCGGTACGACATGTTCGGCGCCACCGCCAGCGGCGGCTTCGGGTTCGACCCCACGGTCTTCGCCGACTTCGGCGACATCCTCGGCGACCTCTTCGGCCTGGGCGACCTCTTCGGGCGCCGGCGCGCGGGGCCGCGGCGAGGCTCCGACCTCCGCTACAACCTCGACCTCACGCTGGAGGAGGCCGCCTTCGGGACGGAGACCCACGTGCAGATCCCGCGCGTGGAGACCTGCCCCACGTGCAGCGGCTCGGGCAGCGCGCCGGGGACGGAGCCCATCGCCTGCACCGCCTGCAACGGCGCCGGCCAGGTCACCTTCCAGCAGGGCTTCTTCAGCGTGGCGCGCACGTGCGGGCGCTGCCGGGGCACGGGGCGCGTGGTGACCAGCCAGTGCAAGGAGTGCCGCGGGCAGGGGCAGGTCCCGCGGGAGCGGCGCCTCCAGCTCAAGATCCCGCCCGGCGTGGACACGGGCAGCCAGCTCCGCATCGCGGGAGAAGGCGAGGCGGGCAGCCAGGGAGGGCCCCCGGGAGACCTCTACGTCGTGGTGCGCGTGGAGGACCACGCGCTCTTCCAGCGCGACGGCAACACGCTCCTGCTCGAGGTCCCCACCCTGGACGGCGGCCAGGCCAAGGTCACGGTGCCCGAGGGCACGCAGGGCGGCACCGTGCTGCGCGTGCGCGGGCAGGGCGTGCCCAACCTGGGCGCGCGCGGGCGCGGGGACCTGGCGGTGGCGGTGAAGGTGGTGGTGCCCACCAAGCTCAACGCCGAGCAGCGCCGGCTCCTCGAGCAGCTGGCCAAGACCCTGCCCGCTCCCGAGGTGCGGCCCAAGGAGCGCTCGTTCGTCGACAAGGTGAAGGACATCCTGGGCTGAGCGCCGCGCCGGCCCCCTTGGCCTTCGAGGTCCTCGTCCCCCCTGGCCGGGCCGAGGAAGCCATCGCCATCCTCCACGAGCTGGGCACGACGGGCATCGAGGAGTCGGGAGACCGCCTCCTCGCCTATTACCTTCCCCGCCCCGGGCTGGCCGAGGCCCTGGCCCAGGCCCTCGCTCGTTTGCCGGGCGCCCGCCTGCGCGCGGTGCCCGTGCCGGAGGTGGACTGGGTGGCCCGCTTCCGGGCAGGCTTCCAGCCCTTCGCCGCCGCCGGCTTCCAGGTGGCGCCGCCCTGGGCCGTGCCCGACGCTCCTCCCGAGAGGCTGCTCGTCGTGGAGCCGGGCGCCGCCTTCGGCACCGGCACGCACGAGACCACGCGCCTCTGCCTGCGCGCGCTGGGCGAGCGCGCGGTCCGTGGCCGCGTGCTCGACGTGGGCTGCGGCAGCGCCATCCTGGCCATCGCCGCCCTGCGCCGCGGCGCGGCCTCCGCGGTGGGCGTCGACAACGACCCCGAGGCCCTGGCCTGGGCCGCCCACCACGCGCGCCTGAACGGCGTCGCCCTCTGCCTCTTCCAGGGGGACGCCGGCCGCGCCGTGCGCCCCGCCAGCGTCGACCTCGTGCTCGCCAACCTCACCGCGCCGCTGCTGCTGGCGGAGAGCGGCGCCCTGTCGCGGCTGCCCCGGCCCGGCGGCGCCCTCGTCCTCTCCGGCTTCCTCCTGGAGGACGCGGCGGTCGTGCGGGCCGCCTACGGTGCGCGCGCGGCCACGCTCCTGGAGGACGGCGACTGGGGCGCGCTGGTGGTGGAGGCGCGCGCGTGACCGTCCACCGCTTCCACGTGCCCGAGGCCGCCCCCGGGGCGCGCCTCACCCTGCCCGAGCACTCCGCCCACCACGCGCGCGAGGTGCTGCGCCTGCGCCCGGGGGCCGTGGTGCGCGTCTTCGACGGCGGCGGCGCGGAGTTCGAGGCGCTGCTCGACTCGGTGACGCGCAAGGAGGTCACCGCGCGCGTGACCGCGGCCGTGCCCGCCCGCGCCGAGTCGCCGCTCTTCGTCAGCCTGGCCGTGGCCGCCCTCAAGGGCGACCGCATGGAGCTGGTCATCCAGAAGGCCACCGAGCTCGGCGTGGGCGAGCTGCGGCCGGTGATCACCGCGCGCACCGACGCCGCCGCCCGGCCCGCCCTGCAGGGGTCGCGGCAGGACCGCTGGGACAAGGTGGCGAGCGGAGCCGCGGAGCAGTGCGGCCGCGCGGTGGTGCCGCGCGTGGCGCCCACGGCCATGCTGGACGCCCTGGCCGCGGAGCCCTTCGCGGGGCTGCGCCTGGTGCTCGCCCCCGAGGCCACGGACTCGCCCTTCGGCGCCGCGGGAGACGTGGCGGCGGTGCAGGCCCTGGTGGGGCCCGCGGGGGGCTGGGAGGACCGGGAGCTGGCGCGGCTGCGCGAGGCCGGCTTCACGCCCGTGCGGCTCGGACCGCGGATCCTGCGCGCGGAGACGGCGGCGGTGGCCGCGGTGGCGCTGGCGCAGGCGCTGTGGGGCGACCTGCGCTGACGGGCCGGCCGGAGGCGGCGCGGTATACTCCGCGCGCCCTGCATGTTCCTCCTGGGACAGGTCGTCGGCAAGTACCAGATCCTCTCCAACCTGGGCTCCGGCGGCTTCGGCACCGTCTTCCTGGCCAAGGACCTGTGGATCGACAAGAAGGTCGCCATCAAGGTGCCCCACCGGCAGGGGGGCGACTTCGACGAGCTCCTCCAGGAGCCGCGGCTGCTGGCCGCCCTCGACCACCCCAACATCGTGGGCATCGTGACCGCGGAGAAGGTGGACGGCGTCTTCTTCATCGTCATGGAGTACGTGAAGGGGGAGAGCCTGGAGGGCACGCTGGACCGCGAGAAGAGCCTGGACGTGCCCCGCGCCCTGAACTACACGGTGCAGGTCCTGCGCGGCGTGGACCACGCCCACCAGAACCAGGTGCTGCACCGCGACCTGCGTCCCGCCAACGTGCTCATCTCGGAGAGCGGCGTGTGCAAGGTGGCCGACTTCGGCACCTCGCGCTTCCTGGAGAAGAGCCACGCCACCACCGTGATCGGCAGCCCGCCCTACATGGCCCCCGAGCAGTTCCAGGGGCGCGCCGTCCTCGCCTCCGACATCTACTCGGTGGGCGTGCTGTGCTACCAGATGCTGACGGGCACGCTCCCCTATTTCAGCCCCAACCCCGCGCAGATCGAGCGCATGATCGCGCAGGGCCGCTGCACGCCCCCCCGCCTGCGCAACGGGCAGATCCCCAAGGAGATCTCGGACATCGTGATGAAGGCCATCGCCCCCGAGGTGGCCGACCGCTACCAGCGGGCCTCCGAGCTGCTCGAGGACCTCGCCACCGCCGCCGACATCGACCACAAGGCGACGGAGCTCGACGACATCCGCAAGCGCCTGAAGGCCCGGGAGGCCCCCAAGGCCTCGTTCTGCTGGCACTGCCGGAAGCCCCTCCACGCCCGCTCCGACACCTGCCCCTTCTGCGGCGAGCGGCAATAGGCCGGCCCCGGCACTAACTGACAGAGTGGCAACAACTTCATTGACACGGCGGGGGGCCGACGCTAAGATCATCGCGCCCGACGCACGTCATGCGGCGCACGCGCGCTCTCGTCAGCGGCAGCAACGCCCCACGCGCTGCTATCTCTCTCTGATCATGAGGAGCCTTCCGGCATGACCTTCCCCAAGTCGGACAAGATCTGGATGAACGGGAAGCTGGTCCCCTGGGACGACGCCCGCATCCACATCGGATCCCACGTCGTCCACTACGGATCCGCCGTCTTCGAGGGGGCGCGCTGCTACGCCACCCCGGACGGGCCCGCGGTCTTCCGCCTCGACGCCCACACCCAGCGCCTCTACGACTCCGCCAAGATCTACCGCATGGACATCCCCTACTCCCCGGACGAGATGAACCAGGCCATCCTGGACACCATCTCCGCCAACCGCATGGACGCCTGCTACATCCGGCCCGTGGTGTACCGCGGCTACGGCCAGCTGGGGGTGAACCCCTTCCCCTGCCCGGTGGACGTGGCCGTCATGGTGTGGGACTGGGGCAAGTACCTCGGCCCGGAGGCGCTGGAGCGCGGGGTGGACGTGCGCATCAGCTCCTGGACGCGCATGGCCCCCAACACCCTTCCCACCATGGCCAAGACCGCGGCCAACTACATGAACTCGCAGCTCATCAAGATGGAGGCCCTCAAGGAGGGCTACGTGGAGGGCATCGCCCTCGACGCGGAGGGCTACCTCTCCGAGGGGAGCGGGGAGAACCTGTTCGTGGTCAAGAACGGGAAGCTCATCACTCCCTCCCTCGTCTCCTCCGTGCTCCCCGGCATCACGCGCGACAGCGTCATCCAGCTCGCCCGGCGGCTCGGCATCCCGGTGGCGGAGGAGCGCCTCCCCCGCGAGCTCCTCTACATCGCGGACGAGGTGTTCTTCACCGGCACCGCGGCCGAGATCACCCCCATCCGCTCCGTGGACAAGATCGTGGTCGGCCGGGGCGCGCGCGGCCCCGTCACCGAGCAGCTCCAGCGCGCGTTCTTCGACGTGATCGAGTGCCGCGTGCCCGACGAGTTCGGATGGCTCACCTTCGTGCGGGAGGCCGGGGCGGCCGCCTCGGGCGGACGGGCCGCCAAGACGGCCGCGAGGTAGCGCATGCATATAAACGATCTCCTGAAAATTGCCTCGGAGCGCAAGGCCTCCGACCTCCACCTCAAGGTGGGCTCGCACCCGGTGCTGCGCATCAACGGCGAGCTCATCCCCCTGGTGGAGACCAAGCGCCTCATGCAGGAGGACACCATCGCCATGGCGTTCTCCATCATGAGCAACCGCCAGAAGCAGAAGTTCAAGGACAACCTCGAGATCGACATCGCGTATTCGGTGCCCGGCCTGGGCCGGTTCCGCTGCAACGTCTTCCAGCAGCGGGGCACGGTGGGCCTCGTGCTCCG
>DATBIO010000023.1:0-25633 GCA_036556965.1 Vicinamibacteria bacterium | reverse complement strand
GTGCTCCCCTCCGCGGCGGGGCAAGCCGTCAGCTACCCCGAGGGCAACACGCCGCTCCTGGAACGCGCGGCGGTGGCGCGCTGGGCGCAGGCCGACGGGCTGCTCCTCAAGCACGAGGGCCTCAACCCCACGGGATCGTTCAAGGACCGCGGCATGACCGTCGGCGTCACGCAGGCCCGGCGCGTGGGCGCGCGCGCCGTGGCCTGCGCCTCCACCGGGAACACGGCGGCCTCGCTGGCCGCCTACGCCGCCCAGGCCGGCCTGCCCGCCCTCGTCTTCGTGCCCCGGGGCCAGGTGGCGCCGGGCAAGCTGGCCCAGTCGCTGGCCTACGGCGCGCACACGCTCAGCGTGAACGGCGACTTCGACCAGTGCCTGGCCCTCGTCCAGGAGGCGAGCGAGGCGCTCGGCTTCTACCTCCTCAACTCCGTCAATCCCTTCCGGCTCGAGGGACAGAAGACGATCGTGCTCGAGCTGCTCCAGCAGCTCGCCTGGGACCCGCCGGACTGGATCGCGGTGCCCGCCGGCAACCTCGGCAACACGGCCGCCTTCGGCAAGGCCCTGGCGGAGGCGCGCGCCTGGGGCCTCGTCGGCCGCGTGCCCCGCCTGCTGGCCGTGCAGGCGGAAGGGGCGGCGCCGTTCGCCCTGAGCTTCCGCGAGGGCTTCGCGCGCCGCCACCGCGTCAGGGCGGAGACGGTGGCCACCGCCATCCGCATCGGCGACCCCGCCTCCTACGACCGCGCCGTCCGCGCCATCCGCGAGACGGACGGCGTGGTCGCGGCCGTGCCCGACGACGAGCTGCTGGAAGCGAAGGCGGTCATCGACGCCGCCGGCGTGGGCTGCGAGCCGGCCAGCGCGGCCAGCGTGGCCGGCGTGCGCCGCATGGTGGCGGAGGGCGTGATCGGGCGAGGCGCGCGCGTGGTGGCCGTGCTCACCGGCCACCTGCTGAAGGACGCGGACAGCGCGCGGCGGGGCCGCGAGGTGGTGGAGATCGAGCCGCGGCTCCGCGACCTCGAGGCCGTGCTCGCGCGCATCGAGCACGGCCCCTGACCCCCGTCAGGAGGGCAGCTTGTGCCGCGTGACGTGCGCGGCCACGCACAGCCAGCGCCCGTCGCGCTTGTGCCACACGTCGGTGTAGCGGTTCACGCCCTTCTTCCCGTCCGTGCGCTCGTAGGGGTTCTCGGCGTGGATGAGGGCGAGGTCGCCGAAGCGCCGGATGGAGACGCTGGCCACCGGGAACGACCTCATGTTCGCGACCGGCCGCGCGGCGGCGGCCAGCAGCGATCCCTTGTCGTGCAGGGAGCCGTCCCCGAACACCACCAGGTAGTCCGGGGCGAGGTGGGCGTCGTACCAGGCCACGTCGGAGTCGAGGAACGCCTGCACGTAGCCCGCGTTGAGCGCGCGCAGGACGCTCTCGTCGTCGCCGGCGGGGTCGGCCCCGCCCCAGGGGGCATGCGCGGGGGCCGTCTCGCGCCGGAGGGCGGCCGCGCCGGGATCGGCGAGCGTGGTCAGCTGGGCCGAGACCAGCCGCCAGGCCGCGCCGTCCCAGCGGTAGGCGTCGGTGTAGCGCGTGCGGCCCTCGGACCCGTCCGCCCCCCGGGAGACGAGCGTGCCGTGCACGAGGGCGGCCGCGCCGAAGAGGCGCACGCGCACGTCCTCCGCCGCGACCGCCTCCGAGGCGCGCGGCTCGCCGAGCCAGGCCCCGTCCGCGCCGGTGAAGCGGAAGTCGGCGTCCGCGATCGCGGCCAGGGCCCGCTGGTCGGCGGCGACGCGGGCCCGGTTGACCTCCACGAGCAGCCTCTCGGCCACGGCCGGGGGAGGCACCGTCCCCGCCTGGGCCCAGGGAGCGGCGAGGGCCACGGCGGCGAGCGCGAGCGTCTTCATCATGTCCTCCATCAGCGGGTCATCGTCCAGGGACACGAAATCGCCGGCGGGCCCCGGTTCCGGGGGAGTCATGGCGCCTCCGGTCAGGGGCGCCGGAGCCCGTCCACCGCCGCCGCTTCCAGCTCCAGGACGATCGTGGTGTAGCTCTCGATCAGGGCCAGGATCGCGTCCCGGGGCCCCTGGCGCCACTCGTCGCTCCCGTAGAACGCGTCCTGGCTGCGCTGGCGCTCGGCCAGGTCCGCGTACTGGCGGATCAGGTAGTAGGACGTCTCGTCGTGCGGCGACGGGCCGTGGGCGACCACGTCCACGTTCCAGCGGCGCAGCATGGGCACCGCCACTTCGGAGGCCAGCCGGTGGAACTCTGCGCGGGCGCCGGGCTTCAGGTTGTAGGTGCGGACCTCGACGGCGCGACGCGGCGCCGGCGCGTCGGCAGCCGTGCCCGTGGACGCGGCGGGCGCGGCGAGGGCCAGCGTCGCCGCGGCGATCAGACCCGTGTCTCGTGCCATGCTCCGGGAAGCTAGGCCGGGCGCCCGCCCGCACCGGCCGTTTTCGGACCTGGTCGGCGCCGCCCGCGCCGGGGCGCCGGCGGGCCGGGGGAGGCGCGCGGATCGCCATGGCCACGGACCTCGCGCAGGTCGTCGCCCGCCTGGCCGCGTTCTACGGGTTCGCGGGCAAGACCGTGGTGTCCGTGGGCGCGGGGGGCGGCCAGCTCGTGGACTACGCGCGCGAGGCGGCCCGCGTGTTCGCCGTGGACCGTGACGAGGAGGCGCTCGCGCGCCTCGCCGCCCGCGTGGCGGAGCGCGGGTGGTCCGACCGGTTCACGCTCGTGGCCGGCGACCTGTTGTCCGTGCACCCGCGCGGGGACGTCGTGCTGCTCGAGTTCTGCCTCCACCAGATGCCGGACCCGGAGCGGGCCCTGGCCCACGCCGCCGGGCTCGCGCCCGACGTCGTGGTCATCGACCACGCGCCGGGCTCGCCGTGGTCTTGGGCCGCGGGGGAAGAGCGGGCGGTGGAAGCCGGCTGGGCGGCGGTGGGGCGGCGCGCCGTGCGCCGCCGCCTCGACGTCGAGGCGCTCCAGCGGTTCGCGACCGGCGCCGAGCTCCTGGCCCGCCTGGCGGGGCAGCCCCCGCCGAGCGCCGACCGCGTCGCCCGTTATCGGGGCCGGACGGCGATCGCGATCCCGATGCCCTACCGCCTGGCGCTGCTCTAGGCCGGGCGCCCCCGCCGGGCGCGGTCCTTCACCCGCGCGGCGGCGTCCGTGGCCGCCCGCCAGAGATGGACGACCGCGTAGCCGCGCCAGGGCCGCCAGGCCTCCGCGCGCCGCGCGAGCCGGCGCGGCGACAGCGGCGGGCCGCCGGGAGCGGCCATGCGGCGCAGGACCAGGTCCGCGGACGGGAACGCATCGGGCTCGCCGAGCGCGCGCAGCGCGACGTACTGCGCCGTCCAGTCGCCGAGCCCGGGCAGCGCGGCCAGCGCCGCCGCGACCTCCTCCGCGGGGGCGCCGAGGTCGAGCGCGCCCTCCGCCACCGCGTGGGCGAGCGCGCGCAGCGCGCGCTGCCGCGCGCCGGTCAGCCCCAGCCCGCCGAGGTCGGCCGCGGCGAGTGCGGCCGGCTCCGGGAACAGGTGCGTGAGCCCGTCCCCGCCGTCCAGCGGGCGGCCCGCCCGCGCGACCAGGCGCGCGGCCAGCGTGCGCCCGGCGGCCACGCTGACCTGCTGGCCCAGCACCGCGCGCACCGCGCACTCGAAAGCGTCCCAGGCGCCCGGGATGCGCAGGCCCGGACGCCGCCTGGCCAGCGGCCCCAGCAGCGGGTCGGCGGCGAACGCGCGGACCACCCGGGCAGGGTCGGCGGCGAGGTCGAACGCGCGGCGCGCGGCGGACGAGAGCGCGAACAGCGCCGCCGGCGCCGCGCCGCGCACGCGCAGCTCGAGCGCGTCCTCCGCCTCGAGCGGGCGCACGCAGACGACCGCAGGGCCGCCGTCCGTCGCCACCGTGCGCGCGTAGCCGCGCTCGTCCACGCGCTCCACGCCGGGCAGGGCGCGCGCGGCCAGGAACTCGCGCACGGCCGGCCAGTCGTAGGGGGGACGGAACGCGAGGCGGAGCACGACCGCGCCGCCCTCCGGGGCCGCCCCGCGGCGCCGCTGCCGCCGCAGGTCGCGCGGCGCGCGCTGGTAGGTGTTGCGGAACGTGTCGTTGAACCGGCGCAGGCTGCCGAAGCCGGCCGCCATCGCGATCTCCGTGATGGGCAGGTCGGTCTCGTCGAGCAGGCGCTTCGCGAAGTGCAGGCGCCGGGTCTGCGCCACGGTGACGGGCGAGGCGCCGACGTGCAGCACGAACAGGCGGTGGAGGTGGCGGGGGCCGATGCCCAGGCGCGCGGCCAGCGCCTCCACGGGCTCCTCGTCGAGCAGCCCGTCCTGGATCAGCCGCAGCGCGCGCCGCACCACCGCCGAGGTGCCCTGCCAGGCGGGGGAGCCGGGCGCCGCCTCGGGACGGCAGCGCAGGCAGGGACGGAAGCCGTCCTGGGCCGCCGCCGCCGCCGTGGCGTAGTAGCGGACGTTCGCGCTCTTGGGGCTCGGCGCCGGGCACACCGGCCGGCAGTAGATCCGCGTGGAGGTGACGGCGATGAAGAACTTCCCGTCGAAGCGCGGGTCGCGGCTCACGCGGGCCCGGTCGAGGGCGCGGCGACCGAGCCCGAGGCTGCGCTCCAGCGAGACGGCCGCGGGGACGTCCGGACCCTCCATGCCGCGCATGGTAGCCGCGCGCGTGCGCCGCTACTAGCCGTTTTCGGACGCGGACCGTGCCGCCCTCCCCCCGCGCCCGCTCAGTCCAGCCGCTTCCGGAAGCGCAGCGCGGCCACGGCCAGGAGCGACGTGCCCATGGCGGCGAGCACGAGGGCCTGCGGCCACAGCACGTCCAGCCCCGACCCCCGCAGGAACACGCCGCGGATGATGGTCGCGTAGTAGCGGACGGGGATCGCGTAGGTGATGTACTGGACGGCGGGGGGCATGTTCTCGATCGGGAAGATGAGGCCGGAGAGGTAGACCATGGGCAGCATGACCGTGAAGGCGGCCGTCATCATGGCCTGCTGCTGCGTGCGCACGAGCGTGGAGACGAGCAGGCCCAGGCCCAGCGTGTTCAGGATGAACAGCTGGCTGAGGCCGACGAGGAGGAGGAACGAGCCGCGCAGGGGCACCCCGAAGCCGAACACGGCCACCCCCGTGACCAGGAACACCTGCACGAGCCCGATCACCGCGAACGGGAACAGCTTGCCCACGATCAGCTGCCAGGAGCGGATGGGGGTGACGATGATCTGCTCCATGGTGCCGATCTCCTTCTCGCGCACCACGCCCATGGCGGAGAGCAGGGTGGTCATGATCATCAGGATCATGGCCAGCACGGCCGGCACGTAGAACCAGCGGCTCTTCAGGTCGGGGTTGTACCAGACGCGGGGGACGAGGACGGTGCTCCCCGGCAGGGCCAGCGTCCGCCCCTGGGCCGCCGCCTGCGCCACCCACTCGCCGGCCCGGCGGGCCATGCTCTCGCGGCTGACCCCCGTCACGATGCCGGTGCCGTAGCCCAGCGCCACCGTGGCCGGGCTGGAGTCGGACCCGTCGGCCACGATCTGCACGCGCGGGGTGCCGGTGCCGGCGAGGGCGGCGCCGTAGCCCTCCCCGATCACCAGCGCCACCTGGGCGTCGCCGGTGACCAGCCAGCGGTCGATGCCGGCGGCGGTGTCCTCCGTCCCCACCAGCTCGAAGTACCCGGAGCTCGTGAAGCGGTGGAGCAGGTCGCGGCTGGCCGCGGTGCGGTCGTGGTCCACCAGCACCAGCGGCACGCGCACCACGTCCTGGTTCACGGCGAAGCCGAAGAGCACGAGCTGGAGCACGGGGGCCACGAAGATGACGGGGATCATGCGCCGGTCCTGCCGCAGCTGGAGGAACTCCTTGACGATGATCCGCCAGAGCACGCGCACGTCAGGCCTGCTCGCGCACCAGGCGCAGCGCGGCCAGGCCCAGGGTGGCCGCGGCGAAGAGGGCGAGGCCGGCCATCTCGTCCAGGTAGGGGCCGAGGCCGGAGCCCTTGATGACCACGCCGCGCAGGATCACGAGGTAGTAGCGGGCGGGGATGGCGTAGGTGACGAGCTGGAGGAACGCGGGCATGCTGCGGATCTGGAAGATGAACCCCGAGAGGAGCACCGCCGGCAGCAGGGACACGAGCAGGCCGCCCTGGAAGGCGACGGCCTGGGAGTCGGACATGGTGGAGATGAGGATGCCCAGCCCCAGCGCCCCCACCAGGTAGAGCAGGGTGGCCGCCATGAGGGCCACGAGCGGCCCCTTCACCTCGACCCCGAACAGGGCGCGCGCGGCGAGCAGGATGATGATGGAGGCGGCGAAGGAGATGGCGAGGTAGGGCAGGGTCTTGCCCAGGATCAGCTCCAGCGTGCTCAGGGGCGCCACCCGCAGCTGCTCGATGGTGCCGCGCTCCTTCTCGCGCACGATGGAGAGGGCGGTGGCCAGCACCGCGGTGAGCATGAGCAGGACGCCCATGAGGCCGGGGACCAGGAAGAGCGTCGAGCTCAGCTCGGGGTTGTACCAGACGCGCGGCTGGTAGTCGATGCCGGTGGCGGCGGGGGCGGCGCCCGCGCGCAGGAGGGTCCGCCGCAGCGCCTGCTCGTTGGCCTCCCCGATGAGGGCGCCGGCGTAGCCGAGGATGGTGGTGGCCGTGCTGGCGTCCGCCCCGTCGAGCAGGAGCTGGACCTCGGCCGCCTCGCCCCGGGCCAGGGCGTCACCATAGCCCTCGGGGATGACGAGGACGGCGCGGGCCTCCCCGCGCGCGGTGAGCGCCTCGAGGTCGGCCCCCGGGCCCGGCGTGGCCGCCAGGTCGAAATAGGTGGAGCGCACGAACGCCGCCACCAGGTCCCGGCTGCGGGGGGAGAGGTCGCGGTCCTGCACGGCCAGGGCCACGTGGCGGACGTCGAAGTTCAGGGCGAACCCGTAGAGCACGAGCATGAACGCGGGCAGGCCCAGGAGCATGAGCAGGCTGAGGGGGTCGCGCCGGATCTGGCGCACCTCCTTGACCGCCACCGCGCGCAGCTTCTTCATGGCATGGCCGCGCGCGCGCGCCGGCTCTCCTCGCCCTGGACGTGGTGGATGAAGACGTCCTCCAGGGAGGGGACGATGCGCTCCACGGTGGCGGGTCCGTTCCCGGAGGCCTCCAGGGCCGCCACCACCCGCCGGCTGCCATCCGCCGCGTCGTCCACCACCACGTGGAGGCGGGTCCCGAAGGCCGAGACCTCGCGCACGAACGCGTGCGCGGAGAGCGTCTCCAGCGCGTCGGCCACCCGCGGCACCGCCACCTCGAGGACGGCGCGGTCGTGGAAGACGGCCTTGACCTCGTCCACCGTGCCCATGGTGGCGAGGCGGCCGGCGTGGATGAGGGCCAGGCGATGACAGTGCTCCGCCTCCTCCAGGTAGTGGGTGGTGACGAAGACGGTCACCCCCTCCGCGGACATGGCGTCGATCAGGCTCCAGAACCGGCGGCGCGACAGGGGGTCCACGCCGCTGGTGGGCTCGTCCAGGAAGACCATGCGCGGCTGGTGGAGCACGGCGCAGGCCAGGGCCAGCCGCTGCTTCCAGCCCCCGGGAAGGGAGCCGGTGAGCAGGTCCTCCTTGCCCGCGAGGCCGGCCATCTCGCTGGCCCAGGCCTCGCGCGCGGCGAGGGCGGGCCCGCGCAGGCCGTACACGCCCCCGAAGAAGCGCAGGTTCTGGCGCACGGACAGGTCCTCGTACAGGCTGAAGCGCTGGCTCATGTAGCCGATCCGACGCTTGACCTCCTCGGGGTCGCGCCCCACGTCCACTCCGAGCACGCGCGCCGTGCCCGCGCTGGGTCGGAGGAGCCCGCAGAGCATGCGGATGGTGGTGGACTTGCCCGCGCCGTTCGCGCCCAGGAAGCCGAAGATCTCGCCCTCCTCCACGTCGAAGGACACGCCGTCCACGGCGCGGAAGGCGCCGAACTGCTTCACGAGGTCGCGGATCTCCACGGCGGCGGCCACGGTCAGCGCCCGAGCGCGCGGTCGAGGGCGGCGCGCGCGGTGCGCAGCCGGGCCAGGGACTCCGTGTGGTCGAGGGCGGCCTGCAGGAGCAGGACCTCCGCGTCCAGCCGCTCGGAGGAGGGGATCACCCCGGCGCGCTGGCGCTCGGAGGCCACGCGGCTGTTCTCCCGGGCCGCCTCCAGGTTCCGCGCCGCCACCTCCACCGCCTGCCCCGCCGCGTCGACGTCGAGCCGGCGCTGCGTCACCTGGAGGCGGATGCGCTGATCGAGGTCCTCCGCCTGCCGGCGCAGCGCGTCCGCGCGCGCGGCGGCGCGGGCGGCGGCGGCGGCGGCGCGGCCTCCGTCGAAGAGCGCCCAGGTGGCGTTCACGGAGAGGTCCCAGGAGTCCTCCCAGGCCGCCGTGGGGGGCAGGATCCGGCGGTTGGGGTTCGCGTAGTCGAAGCCGCCCGAGAGGGAGACCTGCGGCCAGCGCGCGGCGCGCTCCACCGCCACGCGGGCGTCTCCTGCCGCCACGCGCTCGCGGAGGGCGGCCCGCTCCGGACGCCCCTCCAGGGCCTCGCCCACGAGCGCTTCGGCGTCGGCGGGCGCCGGCGGCGCGGGCGCGTCCTCGGCCAGCGGCTCCGCGGGCTCGATGCGCGCGGTGGGCGGCGCCCCGATCAGCCGGCGGAGGTTGGCCTCCGCCACCGCGGCCGCGTTGGCCGCGCGCACGCGGGCCAGCTCGGCCCGGTCCCTCTCCACCTGCACGGCCAGCACCTCGTTGCGCGCGGCGAGGCCGACCTCCTCCCGGTTGCGCGCGTCCCTCAGGTGCGCCTCGTACGCGCCCCGCGACTCCGCCAGGACGCGCTCGGTCTCGCGCGCGGTGACCAGGTCCCAGTAGGCGCTCGTCGTCTCCAGGCTGAGGTCGGCTCCCGTGGCGGCCACGTCCAGGCCCGCGGCCGCCGCCTCGCGCTCCGCCGCCTCGCGCTGGGCCCGGAGGCGGCCGCCGGTGTAGAGGGGCAGGGCCCCGGCCAGCCGCGTGCGGTAGTTGTCGGGGAGGTTGGGAAAGATCGTGCTCCGTCCCAGGCCGGGCGCGTCGAGGACCAGCTCGGGCACGTCGGAAAGGCGCGAGTAGCCGGCGGAGAGCTCGAGCTGCGGCCGCCGGCCCGCGCGGGCCGCGTCCACGTCGGCGTGGGCGGCCCGCTCCCGGGCACGCGCCTCCTCGAGGGCGGGCGCGGCGGCGGCCGCGCGCGCGCGCGCCTCGGCCAGGGAGAGGCGAAGGGTGGCGGGCGGGGCGGGCGGCTCCTGCGCCCGGAGCGGCGCGGCCGCGGCCAGCGGGAGCAGGGCGGCGAGCGTACGGCGCATCGCGTGCGGCGTCATGGGCGGCCTCCGCTGGGGGCGGCCGCTTCCGCGGCCCGGATCTGCTGGATGAAGACGTCCTCGAGGGAGGGCACGGTGCGCCTCACCGACGCGACCTCCATCCCTGCCGCGCGCAGGCCCGCGTCCAGCCGGGAGAGAGTGGCGTCGTCGGCCGCCCCCCCGGCCAGGCTCGCGTGCAGCCGCTGCCCGAAGGCCTCCACGTCGGTGATCCCGGGCTGGCCGCGCAGCCACTCCGCGGCCTCGCGGTAGGGACGGGCCAGCACCTCCACCGCGGCCCCCGCCGACGCGCGCAGGGCGTCGGGCGCGGACACCACCAGCAGGCGGCCGTGGTCCATGAGGGCGACGCGCGAGCACCGCTCCGCCTCGTCGAGGTAGGGCGTGGTGAGCAGGATGGTGAGCCCGTCCCGCTGCAGGCGGGCCAGCAGCCGCCAGAAGTCGCGGCGGGAGACGGGATCCACGCCGGTGGTGGGCTCGTCGAGCACGAGCAGCTCCGGGGTGTGGACCAGCGTGCAGGCCAGGGCCAGCTTCTGCTTCATCCCGCCCGACAGCTTCTCGGCGTGGCGGTGCCGGAAGGGGGCCATGCGCACCATCTCCAGGAGCGCGTCGCGCCGGGGCTCCCAGCCCGCGACGCCGTGGATCTCCGCGAAGAACGCGATGTTCTCGTCCACCGTGAGGTCGCCGTACAGCGAGAAGCGCTGGGAGAGGTAGCCGACGCGCCCGGAGAGGCGCCGGCGCTCGCGGCGGGGCTCCAGGCCGCAGGTGGCGATGCGGCCCGCCTGCGCGGGGAGCAGGCCGAGGACCATGCGCAGGGTCGTGGTCTTGCCCGCGCCGTCGGGGCCGATGAGCCCGAACATCTCGCCCCGGCCCACCGCGAAGGAGACGCCGTCCACGGCGCGGATCTCGCCGTAGCGGCGGGCCACGGAGTCGACGACCACCACCGCGTCCGTCACCGCGCGGCCTCCGGGGCCGCGCGCAACCGGGCCTCCGCAGGCATGCCGGGCTTGAAGAGCCCGTCGGGGTTGTCCAGGCCGATCTTGACCTTGTAGACGAGCTTGGCCCGCTCCTCCGGGGTCTGCACGTTCTTGGGCGTGAACTCCGCGCGCGGCGAGACCCAGGTCACGCGTCCCACGCGGCGCTGCCCGTCGTCGGTGACCACCTCCGCGTCCTGGCCCAGGCGGATGCGGGCCAGCTCGGGCTCGGGGACGTAGACGGTCAGCCAGGGGCGCGCCAGCTCGGTGACCACGGCCAGCCCTGCCCCGCGCGTGAGCAGCTCGCCGCGCTCCGCCAGCTTCTCCGTCACCACGCCCTCCACCGGGCTCTTCACCACCGCGTCGGCGATCTCCTGGCGGAGCAGGGCGATGCGCGCGTCGGCGGCGGCCACGCGGGCGGCGGCGGCGTCGATCTCCTCCGGACGCGATCCCGCGCGCAGCTTGGCCAGACGCTCCCCCGCGGCCTCCACCCCGGCCGCGGCCACGTCCCGGCGGGTGCGCGCGTCGTCGCGCGCCTTGTCCGTGCCCGATCCGCTGGCCAGCAGCTTCTCCATTCGCTCCAGGTCCTCCTGCGCGCCGCGCAGGTCGGCGCGCGCCCGCCCCAGCTGCGCCTCCGCCTCCGCCACGTCCTCGCGCCGCGAGCCGGCCACCCGCAGCCGCCGCTCGGCGTCGGCCTGCGCGCGGTCGGCCACGGCGGCGTCCAGGCCCAGGCGGAGGTCGGTGACCTCGATGCGGGCCACCTCCTGCCCGGCGCCCACGCGCGTCCCTTCCTCCACCAGCATGGCCTCGACGTGCCCGGCCACCTTGGTGGCCAGGCGCACCTCGGTGGCCTCCACGTGGCCGGAGGCGGCGATCACGCCCGCCTCCTCGCGCCCGCCGCAGGCCGCGGCCACCAGCGCGGCGGAACAGAAAAAGGCTCGGCGCATCTCAGCTCCTCCTGCCGGGCGCCGCGGAGGCGGCGAGCCCGTGGACCATCAGCTGCTGGACGTGCTCCACGAAGGCGGCGGTGGTGGGCGGCTTCCGGAGGAAGGGGATGCGGGGGGCCGCCTTCCTGCGGAAGGGCTCGGTGGCGAAGAACAGGAGCAGGCCGCCCACCAGGGAGAGGTGGGTGAGGAGGGGATCCACCGCGCGCAGCGTCCCCTCCCGCACGCCCTGCTCGACGATGCCGCGCACCACGCCCACCACGCCGATCACGCGGAGGAACGCGTCCTCCGGGAGGTGGCGGCCGCCGGACAGCACCTCGCGGATCATCATGGCGGGGAAGGTCGGCCGCTCGAGGGCGGCGCCCGCGAACGCCTCCACGAAGGCCTCGAGCTGCCGGGGCGCCGGGCCTCCCTGTGCGCGCACGGCCTCCAGCCGGGCGGCCAGCACGGAGAACGTCTCCCGCAGGATGGCCTCGTAGAGTCCCTGCTTGCTGCGGAAGTGGTAGTTGATCATGGCCTTGGTGGCGCCCGCGCGCTTCGCGATCACCTCCGCGGTGGCCCCGTCGAAGCCGAACTCGGCAAAGGCCTGCGCGCCCGCGCGGAGGAGGTCGTCCCGTGTACCCGCGGGCTTGGCCGCCCCGCGCCGGGGGCCCGGCCGGCGCCGTCCCGATGCCACCCGTGCCCGTGCCCGCCGCGCCATGCCCACCCCTACGGTTCCGGCCCGGCATATGTTCAATCAAACGGCCAGTTAATTACAAGGGCAGGGCCCGGAGCCCCGCGGCCCCTAGGCGCGGCCGAAGTAGGCCTTGGTCTCGGGCTTCAGCCAGGCGATGAGGAGGGCGATGCACACGGGCATGCAGCAGGCGGAGGTCAGCCCTCCGGCGATGAGCACCAGGTGGTACGTCCAGGCCCACGGCTTCGCGGGGACGAAGAAGGCGGCCACGTAGGCGGCCAGGAACGGCAGCGAGCACCCGATCATGGCCGCCGGCACGAACCAGGCCGGCATGTCGTCCTGCCGCCCGGGGTCGATCACGGGGAGCGCGATGCCCAGGAGGATGATGCCGAGGAAGGCCGCGGCCAGCGCGCCGGCGTAGACGCGATACCACTTCAGCACGCGCGGCGGCGTCGCGGCCTGCCCCGGCACGGGCGGTGGGGGAGGAGCGGCGACGTAGGCGGGCAGCGGGGGCGGCGGAGGTGGCGACGGCGGTGGCAGGTGCGAGCTCATGCCTTCGATGCCTGGGCGCTACAGGTGCCGCACGCCCTCGACGCGGCAGGGGCACAAGCGAGGGCCCCGCGTTCCTACTTGAAGGTGGCCGCGTTGGCCGTCCACCAGGTCTGCCACGCCGCCCGGCTCTCGCCCAGCTCCTGGCCGGTCAACCGTTTCAAGGAATGCGCCATCCAGTTCGGGATGGAGGAGTCGGGCTCCCGCAGCTCGCGGCAGCTCTCCAGGGCTTCGATCAGGGCCTCCACCACGCGCGGTTCGCGGAGGTCGCCCAGGGCCAGGGCCGCCGTCTGCCGCAGATCGGCGTCGAGGCCCTTGTCCTTCATGGCCGCGATCAGGAGCGGAGCGGCGCGGGAGTCCCCGGTCTTGCCGAGGCTGCCCAGCGCGGCCTCGCGGCAGGGCGCCGTCGCGTCTCCGGCGACCGCCAGCAAGGCGTCCGCCGTCTCCCTTCCCGGGATCATCGCAACCGAGGGGATGGCCCGGTTGCATTGCTTCGGATCGCGCCGCGCGTAGGCCACCAGGGGCGCGACCGCGCGGGGATCGCCGATCTGCCCGAGGGCGTGCATGGTCTTGTACTGCAGGTGGCCCGCAGAGAACTCGTCCGGTTCCTCGAGCAGGGCCGCGAGGGCGGGCACGGCCTCCTTCGCCTTCATCTCGCCCAGGACCGTCGCGGCGGCGCCCTGGATGGCCCACTTGTGCTCCTTGCCCAGGAAACCGATCAGCTCCGGGACGGGCGGGGGACGCATGGCGAGGACGGCCCTCCTCGACACCTCGGAGGGCGACGTCTCGGGGCCGCCGTCCTTGGGCCGGAAGCGTTCCTCGTTGACGGCGATCGTCTGGAGCAGGTCGGGCAGGAGGATGGTCAGCTCGCGGTTGCCGAGGGCGGCCTCGTCCGCGATGACGTGGGCGGCGGCGATCTTGGCGTGAGGGTCGGGCTCCCGCAGCTTCTCCTGCATGACGAGGGCGCGGGTCTTCTCCTTCGACTGGCATCCCAGGGAGAACACCGTGAGGACCAGGACCAGGGGAACAGGCTTGGCCATCGCCCCTCCTTGCCTTGTGCGCGCGATCCTACACCGGCGCACGCCGCACCTCCCGCCGCCCCCGGGCATCCTATGGCGTTCCCATAGGTCTCCGGTGTATGCTCGACCTATAGGTTTGCCATAGGAGAGGCGATGGGAGAGAAGCTCGACGTCCAGCCCGGCACCCTGGCCTTGATGGCCCTGAAGACGCTGGAGGCCATGGGCCCGCTGCACGGCTACGGGATCGGGCGCCGCATCGAGCAGACGAGCGGCGGCCTGCTGACCATCAACTACGGCACCCTGTACCCGGCCCTCCTGAGGCTGGAGCAGGAGGGCTTCATCGCGTCGGAGTGGGGCGTCTCCGAGAACAACCGGCGGGCGAAGTACTACCGCCTGACGCGCGCCGGGCGCAAGCAGGTGGCCAAGGAGGCGCGCGACTGGCAGCAGACGGCCGCGGTGCTGGCGCGGTTCTTCGCGGAGGGCGAGGCGTGAGGGGGTCGCTGCGTGCGCTCTGGAAGCGCGCGACTTCCTTCCGCGGGCGGGAGCGCAGCGATCGCGAGCTCGACGAGGAGCTGGCCAGCCACCTGGAGCTGCACGCGGCGGACAACGTGCGCGCGGGCATGAGCTCGGAGGAGGCGCGTCGAGCCGCCCTCCTGAAGCTGGGTGGCGTCGAGCAGACGAAGGAGATGGTGCGCGACCGCCGGGGCCTGCCCGTGCTCGACGCGCTCTCCCAGGACGTGCGCCTCGGGCTCCGCATGATGCGGCGGAGCCCCGGCTTCACGATGGCGGCCCTGGCGGTGCTGGCCCTGGGCATCGGCGCGAACACGGTCATGTTCGGCGTGGTGAACACCGTGCTGCTGCGCCCCCTGCCTTACCCGGAGGCCGCGCGCCTGCTGCGCGTGCAGACGGCCAACGCCGAGGGCGAGGACATGGCCACCGCGGTGCCCGACTTCCACGAGTACCGCGCGCGCAACCGCACCTTCGCCGCGCTCGCCTCCTACTACTTCGGCTCGTTCGACCTCACGGGAGGCGAAGCCCCGGAGCGCCTGCGCGCCCTCGTGGTGTCGGCGGAGTTCCTGGGCGTCCTCGGCGTGCGGCCCGCGCGGGGGCGGGACCTCGGCCCGGACGACGAGCGATGGGGCGCGCACCGGGTGGTGGTGTTGACGGACGGGTTCTGGCGCCGGCGCTTCGGCGGCGATCCCGCCCTCTTGGGGCAAGCCATCACGCTGAACGGCGAGCCGTACACCGTGGCCGGCGTCCTTCCGCGGGACTTCTCCTTCCTCGGCCTCGAGGCGCAGGCCCTGGTCCCCATGTCCTTCGCCCCCGGGGACAACCTCAACTCCCACAACAACTACTTCCTCACCATGGTGGGCCGGATGCGCCCGGGCGTGCCCGTGGACGCCGCCCGGCGGGACCTGAACGCGATCTCGGAGTCGATCATCGAGTCGCACCCCGAGAACCGCGGCACCCACGTCGGCATGCGGCCCCTGCAGGAGGCCATGGTGGGCGACGTGCGGCCGGCCCTCCTCGTCCTCTTCGGGGCCGTGGCCTTCGTGCTGCTCATCACCTGCGCGAACCTGGCCAACCTCATCCTGGTCCGGGCCGCCGGACGCCGGCGGGAGGTCGCGCTGCGCATCGCCATGGGGGCCTCCCGGGGGCGCATCCTCCGGCAGCTCCTGACGGAGAGCGTGCTGCTGGCCGCGGGCGGAAGCGCGCTCGCCCTGGGCCTGGCCTGGCTCTCCCTGCTCTGGCTCAACTCCCTCGGGCAGGCGGTCCTCCCCCGCACCGAGGACGTGCGGGTGGACTTCGTGGTGCTCGGGTTCACCGCCCTGGTGGCCGTGGCCACCGGCCTGCTCTTCGGCCTGGCCCCCGCCCTGCACAGTGTCCGCGTCGATCCGGGTACGGCGCTCAAGGAGAGCGCGCGCACGGCCGGCGACCCGCGCGGGCACCGCGTGCGGGCGCTGCTGGTGGCGGTGGAGGTCGCGATGTCCCTGGTGCTGCTGATCGGGGCCGGGCTGATGCTGAAGAGCATGCACGCCCTGTCCCGCGTGGACACGGGATTCGACCCGGGCCAGGTGCTCACCGCCCAGCTGAGCCTGCCGAAGGGGAGGTACGTCGACGAGGCGCTCGAGCGACGCTTCTCGCCTCGGGCGTATGAGAAGTCGGCACGCTTCTTCGACGAGGTGGTGAGGCGGGCGCGCTCCGTGCCCGGCGTCACCGCGGCGGGCGCCATCAACGGGCTGCCCCTGATGGGCGAGGTCTGGGGCAAGAACGCGACCCTCTACGACCGTCCCCTGCCCGCGACCCTCAGGGAGCTCCCGCCCATCCAGTACCGCGTGGTGGTGGGCGACTACTTCCGCGCCCTCGGGGTGACCATCCTGGGCGGCCGCGCCTTCTCGGAGGCCGACACCCTGGAGGGCGCCCAGGTGGCCATCATCAACCGCGAGATGGCACGGCGTCATTGGAGGGACGCCGACCCCATCGGCAAGGTGATCGCGGTGAACCCGCCGATCCACCTCGTCCCCGCGGGCACCGTTCCCGCCGACTACGAGCCCACGCGCTTCACCATCGTGGGGGTGGCCGCGGACGTCCACTACGGCGGCCTGCAGGCCAGGCCTGTCCCCCTGGTCTACGTGCCGTACGCGCAGGGCGCCGAGGGCGCCCTCACCATGTACCTGGTGGTTCGGTCCGCGGGCGATCCCCGCGCGCTCGCCCCCACCCTGCGCGAGCGCATCCGGGAGGTGGATCCCGACGTCGCCGCCGCGAGCATCCGCACCATGGACGACCGGGTCTCCGCCGCCAAGGCCCGGCCGCGGCTCCACACCGTCGTCCTCGGCGCCTTCGCCTTCATCGCGCTGCTGCTGGCCGCCGTGGGCATCTACGGCGTGATGTCCCACGCCGCCGCGCAGCGGACGCGCGAGATCGGGATACGCATGGCGGTGGGGGCCAGCTCGCGGGCCATCCTGGCCCTCTTCATGCGGCAGGGCCTGGCCATGGTGGCCGCGGGGCTCGTGGCGGGCATGCTGGGCGCCGCCTCCCTCACGCGCGCCTTGCGCACGCTGCTGTTCCAGGTCAGCCCCACCGATGCGCGCGTCTTCGCCGCCATCACGCTCCTCCTGGCGGCGGTGGCCCTGGGGGCGGCCTGGTTCCCCGCCCGCCGCGCGACGCGCCTCGATCCCCTGGCCGCGCTGCGCGAGGAGTGACGGTTCGACCGCCGAGCGCGCGGCCCTGTCGCGCGGGCCCGCGCGCCCCCTCGTCGATGGCGGGAGCGAGGAGACGTGCCCGGGGGGGGCCGTCCGTCGCGGTTGACGCGGCACCGGGCCCGGCCTAGGGTGGCGCCTCCCAAGGAGGTCCGATGCGCTGGCTCCCCTTGATCGCGGTGGTGACGTGCACGACGGCCGGTTCCGCCGAAGGCGCGGATCCCAAGCGGCGCGCGGCGGAGGAGGTGGACCGCTTCTCGGCCGAGATCGGCAGCCTGGCCGGCCGCCTGTGGACCTACTCCGAGACGGCGCTGCGCGAGACGCGCTCCTCCGCGCTCCTGGCCGACCTCCTCGAGCGGGAGGGCTTCCGCGTGGAGCGCGGGGTGGCGGGCATGCCCACGGCGTTCGTGGCCACCTGGGGGAGCGGGCGGCCGGCGCTCGGCATCCTCGCCGAGTACGACGCGCTCCCCGGCGTGGGCAACGCGCCCGTGCCCCGCAAGCAGGCGCGGGAGGACGGCGTCACCGCGGGCCAGGGCTGCGGCCACAACCTCTTCGGCGCGGGCTCCGTGGGGGCGGCGGTGGCCCTGCAACGCACGATGAAGGCCGCCGGACTCGCGGGCACGTTGAGGCTGTACGGGACGCCCGCGGAGGAGACGCTCATCGGCAAGACCTACATGGCGCGCGACGGGCTGTTCGACGGCCTCGACGCCGTGCTCGAGTGGCACACCGACGACCGCAACGCGGTCAACAACCACCCCAACCAGGCCAACAACAACTTCACGGTGGAGTTCTTCGGGCGCGCCGCCCACGCCGCCTCCGACCCCTGGAAGGGCCGCAGCGCGCTGGACGCGGTGGAGCTGATGATCCACGGGGCCAACCTGATGCGCGAGCACCTGGAGACCACCGCCCGCGTGCACTACGTGATCCCCTCCGCGGGCGAGGCCCCGAACGTGGTGCCCGCCTACGCCAAGGCGTGGTTCTTCGTCCGCGACACGCGGCGCGCGGCGGCGGAGGCCCACTACGCCTGGCTGCTGAAGATCGCGGAGGGAGCCGCCCTGGCCACGCAGACCACGCACAAGGTCTTCCTCAACACCGGCGTGCACGAGTACCTCTTCAACCGCCCGCTGCAGGAGGCCATGCAGAAGAACCTGGAGGCGGCGGGCGCCCCGCCCTTCACGGAGGCGGATCAGGCCTTCGCGCGCGCGCTGCAGAAGGAGCTGGGGCTGGCCGAGGCGGGCATCGACGAGGCCGTGCGCCCGCTGGCCGCCGGGCTGGAGGCGCCCGAGGGCGGCTCCACCGACGTGGCCGAGGTGAGCCGCATCGCCCCCACCGTCGGCCTCCTCATGGCCAGCACGGGCAAGGACCTGCCCGGCCACAGCTGGGCCGCCTCCGCGTCGCACGGGCGGCCCGGCGCCTCCGCCGCCGCCACCCAGGCGGCGAAGGTGCTGGCCATGACCGGCGTGGACGTGCTGACGCAGCCGGCTCTCCTGGAGGCCGCGCGCGCCGACTTCGTGAAGCGGACGGGTGGGGTGCCGTACCGGTCGCCGCTCCCCGCGGGCCAGAAGCCGCCGCTGCCCTGAGCGCGGCGGCCGCCCTCAGAAGGTGCGGTCGTCCGCGGAGGGCCCGTAGATCGCGGGCACCGGCTCGCCGTTGAGGCGCAGGTAGACGGTGAGCTGTCCGCGGTGGTGCGCGAGGTGGGTGAAGGTGTCGGCGATCACCACGTAGCGCGGCGCCTCCTGCACGACCTTGCCCGCCACCAGCAGCTTCCAGGTCGTGAGGAGGTGGTCGTCGGACGTTCCCTGGAGGGAGGACCGTCCGCGCGCCACCGAGTCGTCGAAGGCCTGGAGCAGCGCCTTGCGCGTGTCGGTGACGGGCGCCTGGTACCCTTGCCCGCCCGGCGGGTTCAGGTCCAGCGAGTCCTGGTCCACGGTCATCGCGATCCAGCCGGGCATGGTCGCCACCAGGTTCGACAGGTAGCCCAGGGGCATGGACTTCTCGTGGGGCTTCCAGCCGGGGCGGCCCTCGGGCACGCGCTCCAGGCTCGGGCGCGTGATGGGCGCCTCGCGCTCGAGCTGGGCCAGGAAGAAGTCGGTCATTCTCATGGGCGGCCTCCGGCGCGGGCGCGCGGTCCCGCGCTCCGTCGAGCATAGCCTGCCGGGCGCCCCGGGGCCGGACGCACCGCACCGAACCCGCGTCGCGGCGATCCGGGCTGGGTCCTCGGGCCGTTGCCGCTTATCATCCCCGCCGGCGTGGCCGCAGGCGGCGCGCCGGGGGCCGAGCCAGGGGAGGAAGCGTGCGCCAGACACGCCTGCTCGGGAGACGGTTGACGGGGGTCGTGCTGGCGCTGGGCGTGGCCGCGCCCGCGCTCGCGTCCACGCTCCACGGACGCGTGCTCGACCCGCAGCGCCAGGCGGTGGTGGGAGCCCGCGTCGCGGTGGAGGCGGAGGGGACCACGCTCCGGCGCGAGGCCGTCACCGACGGCTCCGGGTCGTTCACCCTCCCGGAGCTGACGCCCGGGCGCTACACGCTGGTGGCGGAGGCGTCCGGCTTCGCGACGCGCACGCACCGGGGGCTGGTCCTGGCCGTGGGCCAGAGCTACCGGCTGGAGGTGGGCCTCGAGGTGGGCGGCCGCGCAGAGGCGGTGGACGTCGCGGGCGAGGCGGA
This sequence comes from Vicinamibacteria bacterium, assembly GCA_036556965.1. Taxonomy (GTDB): domain Bacteria; phylum Acidobacteriota; class Vicinamibacteria; order Fen-336; family Fen-336; genus DATBIO01. Next base: position 6,330 of record DATBIO010000023.1, on the reverse strand, counting down.
GCTGGTGACGGCGGGCTCCTCGACGGTGGACGGCGTCATCGACCGGGCCGCCATCGACGGCCTGCCCCTGAACGGCCGCAACTTCATGGAGCTGGCCTTCCTGGTGCCCGGCAACGTGCCCACGCCCAACTTCGATCCCACCAAGACCAACAGCGTGGTGGTGGCCTCCGCCGGCCAGATCGGGCGCGGGGGGATGGTGACCATCGACGGCCAGGAGAACAACGACGACGCCGTGGGCGGGCCCCTGCAGAACGTGCCCCAGGACGCGGTGCAGGAGTTCCAGATCGCCACCAACCGCTACACGGCGGAGAGCGGGCGCTCCGCCGCCTCCGCCATCAACGTGCTGACGCGGGCGGGCACGGACGAGCTGAGGGGGACGGCCTCCTTCTTCCTGCGGGACGACGCGCTGCAGGGCCTGCCCGCCACCTACGACCGCACGCAGCCGGCCCCGCCCTTCGACCGCCAGCAGTACGCCCTGGCCCTGGGCGGACCCGTGAAGAAGGGCGAGGCGCACTGGTTCGCGGCCCTCGAGTACCGCGACCAGGACGGCGCCGTGCTGGTGGGGGAGCGCGACGTGGCCGCGCGGGCCATCCGGCGGACCTTCGCCGCCGCCCCCCTGCAGGACTGGCTGGGCATGGCCCGCCTCGACGCCTCCCCCTCCGGGAGCGACCGCGTCACCCTGCGCTACTCGTTCGAGCACGCGCAGGACACGGGGGCGAGCACGCTCGACCGCTCCATCGGCTCCGCCTCCCAGCGCCAGGACGGCACGAACGCCTACCACTCGGTCCTGGGGCGCTGGGTGCGGACGCTGTCGAGCGCGAGCCTCCTCGACGTGGCCCTGAGCTACAGCCGCTACCGCAACCACATCGTCCCCGTGTCCCCCGACACGCCCCAGCTCACCTTCCCCTCCATCCAGGACGGGTCCTCCTTCCGCGTGCCCCAGGCCACGAACCAGGACCGCATCCAGATGACGGACAGCCTGGCCCTCGTCCGCGGGAAGCACGGCCTGAAGCTCGGGGGCGAGCTGCAGCGCGTGGACACCAGCTTCGACCTGGGCGTGTTCCGGGCCGGCCGCCTGGAGCTGGTGGAGGACTTCGCGGGCTTCGACCACAACGGCGACGGCCGCGTGGACGACGGCGACCTGCTCTTCGCGGTCACGCTGCGGAGCGGCCTGCCCGAGCGCAACCTCCTCCTGGACGACTGCGACAACACCTACCTCGCCCTCTACCTGCAGGACGACTGGCGGGTGACGCCCGAGCTGACCTTGAACCTCGGCCTCCGCTGGGAGATGGACACCGACGTCAAGAACGTCAGCGGGTTCGACGACACCAACCCGCTGGTGCGCGACTTCTACGAGGGCGAGCGCAGGCGGGACACCGACAACTTCGGCCCGCGCCTCGGGTTCAGCTGGGCGGACGCCCGCGGCCGGCTGGGCGTCCACGGAGGGTGGGGGATCTACTACGACCGCATCACGCTGGAGATCGCCTCCCTGGAGAAGGGCCTGGACGGGCGCGCCCTGCCCGTCGAGGTGCGTGCGGGCAACGTGTTCTTCCTCGACGCGGAGAGCGGCCGCTTCCCTCCCTTCGCCCCTTCCTTCGCCGACCCCTTCACCGGCTTCATCCTCCCCGGGGCGGGCGCCTCCGGCATCAACATCATCGACAACGCCATGGAGTCGCCGCAGGTCCAGCATGCGAACCTGGGGGCGGAGGTCCGGCTGGGCCGTGACCTCTACCTGCGCGCCGACGGCGTCTACAACAAGGGGACCCGCTTCATCATCGGGCGCACGGTGGGGACGGTCTTCAACCCCGTGGTGGGCGGGCCCGACCGCGTGGTCAACCTCGAGTCGAGCGTGGGGACCCGCTACAAGGGGCTGCTCGCCTCGCTGGAAAAGCGCGGCGGGCGCCACCGCATCCTGGCCTCCTACACCCTGGCCAAGGCCGAGAACTACGCGAACGACGACCAGATCCCGTTCTCCAGCGGGCCCATCGACCCGAACGACCTGGAGCGCGAGAAAGGCCCCAGCCCCAACGACCGGCGCCACCGCTTCACCTTCGCGGGCACCTTCGAGCTGCCGGCGGGCTTCCAGCTGTCGCCCCTGTTCGCGTGGTCCACGGGCGTCCCCATGGACATCCTCATGCCCGATGCCAGCACGCGCGTGCCCACCCTGCCGCGCAATGCGGGGGGGCGCATGTTCGAGACGGCGGCCGAGCTGAACGACTACCTGCGCGGGCTCAACGCGGCCGGGGGCGTGGACGGCGTCCTCCTGCCGCTGGTGGGCGAAGACGCGCGCTTCAGCGACAGCTTCAGCTCCTTCGACCTCCGCGTGTCGAAGACGTTCACGGTGGGCGCCACCCGGTCGCTGGAGGCGCTGGTCGAGGTCTTCAACCTGTTCAACGTCACCAACGTGCTCGGGGTGTCCACCCGCAACTACTCCGGCTACGCCAACGTGCTGGCCCGCGACGCGGACGACCCGGCCCGCCCCGGCTACCTCACGTCCTCCAGCTTCGGCAAGGCGGTGACCACGGCGGGCGGCGTGTTCGGCTCGGGCGGCCCGCGCGCCTTCCAGCTCGGGGTGCGCTTCCAGTTCTGAGCGAAGTCCGGGGTGCCCGCGGCGCCTCAGGAAGCGCCGCGGGCCCGGGCCACCGCCGCCGCCAGCCGGTCCGGGAGAGAGGCGTAGCCGTCGCGGACGATCCCCGCCGCGCGCTGCCGGTACGACTCGGGGTCCTCCGGCGTCCAGGTGGCCAGGCCGTCCACGTACCGGTTGAACATGCAGAAGGCGGCGGCGATGAGGACGGTGTCGTGGATCTCGCGGTCGGTCGCCCCCTCCTGGCGCGCGCGCGCGACGTGCTCGGCGCGCACGCTCTTGCCCCCCTCCGCCACCCGGCCCGCGATGGCCAGGAGCGCCTTCAGCTTGGGCGAAACCTCCGCCTGCTCCGGCGCGCCCTTGACCTGGGCCACCAGCGCCTCGGCGCCGCCCAGGTAGTGGGCGGCGATGGCGCCGTGGCTCACGTGGCAGTAGGTGCAGTCGTTGCGGAAGGAGACGTGGGCGGCGATCAGCTCGCGCTCGGCGGGCGTGAGCGTGTTCTCCCCCCGCAGGAGGACCTCGGCCAGCTCGACCATGGGCCGGGCCGTCTCCGGCCGGAAGGCCATGGGCCCCCGGATGCCCGGCATCCCCTCCGGCAGCTCGATGTGCGCCATGCCCGCCTCCTCTCGCCCCCTCCCTTCATAGCCGCCGCGGGTGGCCCTCCGCAAGCGCGGCGGCGCGCGCCGGCTTAACATCACCGGCCCATGCGCACCCTCCAGGCCGCCCCCGCAACCGCCCTGCGCCGGGACCTGGGCCTGCTGTGGCGCATCGCGGGCATGGTCCTGGAGTACGTGGTGGCGGGCGGCCGCCTCCGCCGCGAGTACCGGCGGCGCGAGGCCCGGGGCGAGGTCCTCTGGGTGGACGCCGCCGGCCCCACGCGCCACCGCGAGGAGCCGCTGCGCCGATGAAGCCGCTGGCCCCGCCGCCGCCCACCTACGCCTTCGGCTACCGGCACCCGCCGGAGTCGGGCAACGCCATCAACGGCCTCGGCGAGGCGGTGAAGCGGCGCGCGCGGAAGGTGTTCCACGGCAGCGGCGGCGAGCCCCTGGCCTGGAAGGCCCTCGACGACTTCTTCAGCGTGATCAACCCCTGGCGCGTGGTGCGGCACGTGATCTTCAACGCCTGGCAGCTGCGGCGCTCCGAGGGCCCGGTCCACCCGCGCCGCCGTGAGGTGGCCGACCCCGCGGCCATGGCCGCGGAGGTCAAGGCCGCGGCCCGGCGGCTGGGCGCGCCGCTGGTGGGCGTGACGGAGGTGACCGAGGAGGACCTCTACGAGGGCCGGGCCCCCGGCCTGCGCTACGCGATCTGCCTCGGCATGCCCATGGACCGGGCCGAGATGGAGTTCGCGCCCCAGGCCCGCGCGGCGGCGGAGGTCATGCGCACCTACCGCGTGGTGGCCCGGGTGGCCGTCCGCCTGGCCGAGGAGATCCGCGCCATGGGCTGGCCGGCGCGCGCCTACGGCAACCCGAACAGCACCGACATCCTCATGATCCCCCTCGCCGTGCGCGCGGGGCTGGGCGAGCTGGGCAAGCACGGCTCCATGATCGGCGTGGAGCACGGCTCGAACTTCCGCCTGGCCGCCGTGCTCACCGACCTGCCCTTGGCCCTGGACGCGCCGGTGGACATCGGCGTGGAGGACCTCTGCGCGGTGTGCCGCCGCTGCGTGGACGACTGCCCGCCCCGCGCCATCTTCGAGGAGAAGCAGATCGTGCGCGGCGAGCGCCGCTGGTACGTGGACTTCGACCGCTGCATCCCGTACTTCGTCAAGACGTACGGCTGCGCGATCTGCATCGAGGTCTGCCCGTGGAGCGAGCCCGGGCGCGGCCCCGGCCTGTCCGCCCGGCTCCTCGCGCGGAGGGCGGCCCGGCCGCGCGGGTGAGGCGGGACGCCCGCCTCACCCCCCCGCGGCCTCCTTCTTCGCCCGGTCGCGCTCCTGCGCGGCCCGGACCATCATCTGGTAGGCCAGGTAGTACTTGTAGATGTTGCCCACGTAGGTGACGGTCTCGCGGCCGATCCTCCTGGCCGCCACCAGCTCGACGTTGTTGAACCAGCGGTTCGGGTCGAGGCCGCTGGCCGCCGCCTCCTTCCGGAGGTTCGCCACCCGGTTCGGCCCCGCGTTGTACGAGGCGAAGGCCAGGAGCTGGCGGTTGAGCGGGTTGAGCCCGGGCTCGTTGAAGAAGTGGTCGACCACCCAGCGGTTGTACTTGATGCCCGCGTGGATGTTGCTCTCGAGGTCCTGGATGTTGGGGATGTTCACGGCCTTGTCGCGGGCGGTGGCGGGCATGACCTGCATCACGCCGATGGCTCCCACGTGGCTGCGCCGGCCCTGGTCGAGGCCCGACTCCTGGTATCCCTGCGCCGCCATGAGGAGGTAGTCGAAGTCGTACTGCGCCGCGTACTTCTTGAAGAAGGCGACCATGGCGAGGAAGCGCTGGCGGTCCGCGTCGGAGCGGGCGTTCTTCACCCACTTCGTGGACTTCGTGTACTTGTTGATGACCACGTTGCCGGCCAGGGTCCCTGACTTGTGGGTCCGCACGAATGCGTTCACCGCCGCGGCCAGCTGCGGGCTGCCCTTCCGGAAGGCCCAGGCGATGTCGCCGGGGGCGCTCTCGACCCCCGGGCTCTTGCGGAGGCTGGGGAAGATGCGCATGTAGAGGTCGGCCATGAAGTCGTCCACCACCGTGGCCGGCACCAGGTCCGCGCTCACCATCTCGAGGATGTCGCCGTCCTCCAGGACCTCGGGCGCGGGCACGATCACGACGGGCGGCTTGCCCGCCGCCTTCAGGCGGGCGTTCAGGGCGCGGAGGTGCTCGGCATAGCTGCTCGAGGGCCGGACGTAGACCTCCTTCCCCGACAGGTCGTCCACGCTGGCCACCGGGGGAGCGCTGGGACCGCTGACGAGCACTTCCCTCACTCCGGTGGCGACAGGGTCGGAGAAGTCCACCTTCTCCTTCCGCTCCCGCGTGACGGTGAGGGTGGCGGCCGCGATGTCGCCCTGCCCGGCCAGGAGGCGGGGGATGAGCTGGTCGCGGGCGACGGGGATGGCGATGACGTGCACGGTCACCACCTTGTTGCCGAGCGTCTCGTTGAGGTGCTTCTCGAAGGCCTTGACCGACTCGTAGGTGATCCCCACCTCGCGGCCGCGGTCCACGAAGTGCAGGATGGGGTTCTGGACGGTGAGGACGCGGATGACCCTCCGCTTCACCATTTCGTCGAGGTCGCCCTTGAACGGCGCGACGATGGGCGCGATCTCGGCGGGAAGCGGGGTGGCTTCCGGAGCGGGTTCGACGGCCTCCTCCGCCACGGCCGCAGGGGAGGGGCTGGCGGAGGTGGCGGGAGGGGCCGCGCCCTGGCAGGCGCACAGCGGAAGGACGAGCGCGGCCATCCAGACGCTCCGGCGAGGGTTCACGTGGCCCGGCGTGGTCTTCATGGGGTCCTCCGGAGTCGGTGGAGTGTCGGCGGCGGGTCACAGGCTAGTTCAGGGGTCGGCGCGCGGGCAAGCCGCGCCGCGGGGAAGCAACCCCGCTGGTCAGTTCAGGCCCTCGAGGAGGTAGAGGTCGGTGAGGATGCGCCGGAAGCCGTAGGCGTACGACGCGCCGTCGGGCGTGAGGAAGGCGGAGCGGATCCCCGTCACGCCCGCGCGGTCGGCCGGCGCCAGCTCCCTCCACGGCTCGCGGCGCCCGGAGGCGACCTCGATCCGGTGGACGCGCGCGGGGAAGCCCTGCGCCTCGATGACGTAGAGGTGG
>DATBIO010000022.1:0-7823 GCA_036556965.1 Vicinamibacteria bacterium | reverse complement strand
GCGCGCCGGGCCCGCCGCGGGCCCGGCGCGCGACCGTCACGCCTTCCGTGCCGCCGCGGGTCGTGGCGGAGCTGCCCCCGCACCTCGCCGCCCGGGCAGATGTTGCTGTGGACGTTCGAGTAGGCGTCCCCGGCGCGGATGGCGCGGACGACCTCCGCGAACTCGCCGGCGGCGACGCCCTGGCCGACGGGTCCGAGGATGTCCGCGGGGACGACCGTACCGGTGATGGTGGCCGGCGACGGATCGCAGGCGGGCTTGCCGCCGCCGCCGCAGAAGAAGAAGCTCACGCCGCCGGCCACGAAGGCCTGGCCGAGGTGGACGTGGGCTACGGTGACCGTGCCCTCCAGGTCGTAGCTCACCTCGAAGGTGAGCGACTGCTCGTCCTCGGCGATCTCGATCCGCGTGCTGCCCGTGCCCGTGGCCGAGCAGATGGGCGTCTCGTTGCTGGGCCGCATGCGCCCGGCGGTGAAGATGTTCTGCGGGCGGCGGTGGTCGTCGTCCGCCGCCGCCACCGTCACGTCGGAAAAGCTCAACAGCGCGGCGGCCGCCGCGGTCGTCAGGACTACGCGCGTTCTCATCGTTCCTCCTTGTGCGCCGTACTCGTCAAGGAGCTGCGCGCGCTGGACGGGAGGGATGCCGAAGCGTCGGCCGATCCGTCGGCAGCGTCGGAACAGCTACCTGTTATGGGTTGAGGTGTTTGTCGAAGGTGCGGCCCCGCGAGTCCTCCTCCGTGGCCGCGTGAACGCCCGTAGACAGCCTAGACAGGCGTCCGTGTTCGTGTCAACGAAAAGCGCTTACAGAACCCGAAAGGGCTTACAGAACGCGTGAGCTCTACTTGCCGCGCCACAGGTGGTCGTACACCGCCCACTCCGCCGGGTCGGTCGTCCATTCCGCGTAGAGGGCCACGCCCTCGAACGTGCCCCCGCCGCCCAGCCCGCGCAGGCCGGACACGAGGCCGGGAAGGGCATGCTCCAGCGTCTCCACCCCCTTGCGGTGCATGAGGCCGGTCTCGTCGTAGGTGGGCACGCCCACCAGCACCCGCGCGCGGTTGGGCAGCAGGCCCTTGGTGACGGTGGAGGCGACGTAGGACAGGTAACGCCGGTACAGGGGGGGCGTGGGGATGGCCGTGTCGTAGGCCATGACCACGATCTGGTCGGCCACCTGTCCCACGCGCACGTAGTAGCCGGGCGTCCAGAAGAAGTTGGGGGCGATGGGGACACGGACGGGCCCCGGGCGGATGGCGGAGAGCGAGAGAACCCCGCCGCCCACCGCCGTGCGCAGCGCCCGCAGGAGGGCCAGGAAGTCCACGTTGCCGTCCGCGACGGGCTCGATGTTGAGGTGGACCCCGTGGAAGCCCTCGTCGAGGAGCCCGCGCACCTCCGCCACCATCATCTGGCGCTGCTTCATGTCGGCCAGGTCGATGGTCCCCGCGCGCTGTCTCTTGTAGCCGACGCGCAGCCCCCCCACCCACGGCAGGACCTTGATCTCGGGGGCCACGCGCCGGCCCGTCTCCAGGAAGCGCCGCATCTGCTCGCGGCTGTGCGCGGGCAGGCGGCCCTCGCGGTCGAAGGGGATGACGTGCGGGAAGACGTAGGCCACCCCGCGCGCGGCGAGGAGGGAGAAGAGGGTCTCCATCTCCGCCACCTCGTGCCCCCGCTCCAGCCAGCGGTGCTCGAGCCAGACCGCGTTGCGGTCCTGGTTGAAGGGGTGGGGCGCGCTGTCCCCGGCGGGGGCGTAGGCGGCGTAGAGGGCGAGCCCCACGCCGGCGGAGGCCAGCACGAAGAGGGCGCCCAGCACCCGCCGCAGCCTCTTCATGCCTCGCGCAGCAGGAGCACGGAGGCGGCGGCGTGCTCCTCCCCGTGGGTCAGGCTCACCAGCAGCCGGGCCGCGCCGCGGGCACGCAGGCGCGCCTCCGCGCGCGGCGAGAGGCGGAGGCGCGGAGGTCCGCCCGGCGCGCGCACGATCTCCACGTCGCCGGGCGACACCTCGCCGCCGAGGAGGCGGGCGGCCGCGCGCTTCGCGGCCAGGCGGGCGGCCAGGCGCCGGTCCGGGTCGGACTTCGACTCCGCGAACGCGCGCTCGCCCTCGGTGAAGGTGCCGGCGGCGGCTCCCGCCACCTCGGAGATGGCCACCACCTCCACCGCGCTGCCCAGGACCCCCGCCACGTCCTCCACGCGCACGGCTAAGGTTTAGCATGGCCGGATGATCGCCGACACGTTCCGCGCCGCGCGCGTGCCCGCGCTCGAGACCGTGCCCGGGCTGGTCCACGGGTTCGAGCGCCGCCTGCCCTCCACGGACGGCGAGGACCGCGAGGCATCGCGGCGGCGGGTGGCGGCGGCGCTGGCCGGGGCAGGCGACCTCTACCTGCTGAAGCAGGTGCACGGGCGGGCCGTCGTGCGGGCGCCTTGGAGCGGCCGCCCGCAGGCGGACGCCGCCCTGGCCCCTGCCCCCGGCGCCCTGCTCGGCATCGAGACCGCCGACTGCCTGCCCGTGTTCCTGGCCGACCCGCGCCGCCGCGTGGTGGCCGCCGCCCACGCGGGCTGGCGCGGCACCGTGGCGGGAGTGGCGCGCGCGGCCCTGGAGGCCCTGGTCGCCGACGGATCGCGGCTGGGCGACCTCGTCGCCGCGCTCGGTCCCGGCATCGGGCCCTGCTGCTACGAGGTGGGCGAGGAGGTGCGCGCGGCGTTCGGCGCGGACGCGCCGGCCGTCTTCCGCCCCGGGCCGCGGGGACGCCCCCACCTCGACGTGCGCGAGGCCAACCGCCGCCAGCTCCTGGCCGCGGGCCTCGACGCCGGCCAGCTCCACGGCGTGGACGAGTGCACGCGCTGCCACGCGGAGCTCTACCACTCCTACCGGCGCGACGGCCGGGGCGCGGGCCGGATGATCAACGTGCTCGGCTTCCGGCGCGGCTGACGGCAGCGCCGCCGGCCGCCCGCGGCCCCTCAGTCCAGCTTCGAGGCCTTCTCGTCGAGGGCGCGGTTGGCCAGGCGGTCGGCGTCCTTGTTGGCCTCGCGGCGGACGTGCTCCAGGGCGGCGCGCTCGAAGCGGCGGAGGAGGGCGGTGGCCTCGCGATGGAGCGGGACCATGTCGGCGTGCTTCACGCGGTAGGCCCCCGACATCTGGCGGACCACCAGCTCCGAGTCCGAGAGCACGCGCACGCGGCGCGCGCCGCGGGCCAGGGCCCAGCGCAGGCCGTGGATGAGCGCCTGGTACTCGGCGACGTTGTTGGTGGCGCGGCCGATGTAGCCGTAGAGCTCGGCCACCGTCTTTCCGTGCGCGTCGGCGACGTGCACCCCGAAGCCGGCCTCGCCGGGGTTGCCGCGGCTGGCGCCGTCGATGTGGAGGACGAGCAGGTCGCTCAGCGGCCGGCGCCGGCGGCGACGGGAGACATGGGCGGCCGGGCTAGGGCGTGACCACGGTGACGGGCACCGGCGGCTCGTAGTAGAGGATGCGCTGGCAGGCCGGGCACTCCGTGATCTCGTCGTTCCGCTTGAGCTCCACGAACATCTGCGGCTGGAGCTTCAGGTGGCAGACCTGGCAGACGCCGTCCTTGACCTCCGCCATGGCCACGCCGCGCAGCTTGGCCACGCGCTGGAAGCGCGCCAGGAGATCGGCCGGGATCCCCGCCGCCACCGTCTCCCGCTCTTTGCGGTGGACCTCGGCCTGGGCCCGCAGCTTCTGCTCCTCTTCCCCGAGCCGCTTCCGCTCCTCGCGGTGGCGCTCCTCCTCCGCCTTGAAGACCTGCTCTTCGCGCCGCACCGTGCCCTCCAGGCCCTCCGCCTTCTCCATCTCGGCCAGGACGAGGTCCTCGCGGGCGCGGATCTCGCGCTCCACGCCCTCGATCTCGTGGAGCATGGCGGTGTACTCCTTGTTGGTCTTCACCTCCATGAGCTGGCCCTTGTACTTCGAGCGCTTGCCCTCGAGGTCCTGCAGCTCCGCCTCGTAGCGCCGCCGGGCCTTGTGGCTCTCGTCCAGGGAGCCCCTGGCCTGGTCGAGGCGCTGGCGCTCGGCGGCCAGGGAGGCCTCCAGCTCGTTGATACGGGAGGGGATGCGCTGGAGCTCGGCCTCCGCGAGGCGCAGCGCGCTCTCCGCGCGCTGGAGCGCTATCAGCTTCTCGAGGTCGGGATGCATTCCACGGGTCGAACCCGGATTCTAGCACCAGCCGGAATGCCGGCCCGCGGCCCGGCGATCTCCGGAGCGGGCGAATCCGTTTCGCGGACCGCCCGCGTAGCCAGGGGGAAGGCAGGGGGCCCGGGGGGCCGAGAGCCTTGACAGCCCCCGGGCAATGGGGGGATAACCCATCCCCCCTGTTCGGGCGACCGTCCGTACCAATTAGGCTAAGGAGAACCAAATGGACCGCAGAGAGTTCACGAGGACGATGGGCGCCGTCGTCGCCGGCATGGTGGCCGGGTCGCGCGTCCTCGCCGACGAGGCCAAGAAGGCCGAAGAGAAGGCGGACAAGCACATCTGTAAGGGCCACAACGAATGTAAGGGCAAGGGCGGCTGCAAGACGGACGCGAACGCCTGCGCCGGCAAGAACGAGTGCAAGGGCAAGGGCGGGTGCGCCGCTTCCGCCGCCAAGCACGAGTGCAAGGGCAAGAACGAGTGCAAGGGCCAGGGCGGCTGCAAGGGCGGCGACGCCGGCTGCGCGGGCAAGAACAGCTGCAAGGGCAAGGGCGGCTGCGCGGTTCCCGTTCAGGACCATGCCGCCAAGAAGGACAAGGCGTCCTGCAAGGGCAAGGGCGGCTGCAAGAGCGCCTAGTCCATCCGTTTCTGGCGGGGGGCGGCCGCACGCGGCCCCCCGCCGTTCCTCCCCATGGCACGTAATCGCTGGAACCTGCCCGACCTCGGGATCGGTATCGGCCTCCGCACCGTCCACTTCCCGCACATCCTGGCCAAGAGGCCGGCGGTGGACTGGTTCGAGGTGCTCTCCGAGAACTTCATGGAGACGGGCGGACGCCCGCTCTGGGTGCTCGACCAGGTGGCCGAGCGCCATCCCGTGGCGCTCCACGGCGTCTCCCTCTCCATCGGGAGCACGGACCCCCTCGACCGCGGCTACCTCCGCCAGCTCAAGGACCTGGCCCGCCGCACGCGGGCGCGATGGGTCTCCGACCATCTCTGCTGGACGGGGGTGATGGGCCGCAACGTGCACGACCTCCTGCCCATGCCGTACACGGAGGAGGCGCTCCGCCACACCGCGAGGCGCGTGCGCGAGGTCTCCGACTTCCTCGAGCGGCCGCTGGTGCTGGAGAACCCGTCGTCCTACGTGGAGTTCGCCGGCTCCACCATGACGGAGTGGGAGTTCCTGGCCCGGCTGGGCGAGGAATCGGACTGCGGGCTCCTCCTCGACGTCAACAACGTCTACGTGAGCTCCTTCAACCACGGCTTCGACCCGCGCACCTACATCGACGCCATCCCCGCCGACCGGGTCGTGCAGTACCACCTCGCCGGCCACACCCACAAGGGCACGCACATCGTGGACACGCACAGCGACCACGCCGTGCCCGACGTCTGGGAGCTGTACGCGCGGTCCTGCCGGCGCACGGGCCTGGTGGCCACGCTGTACGAGTGGGACGAGGACATCCCGGAGTTCGACGTCGTGCACGCGGAGGCGCTCAAGGCCAGGCCCTTCCGCGAGGCGGCCGCGTCCGCCGCGGAGCCGTTGCTGGCCCGTGGCTGAGGTGGCCCTCGACCGGCTGCAGCGCTGGATGCAGGAGGTCGTCGTGCATCCGGGCGCCGTGGGGGACGGGCTGGCCGCGGAGCAGGCGGCGGCGCTGGTGCCCCCCGCCGCGCTGGAGAGCGTGATCCTGCCGTCGGCCAGCCTCACCGCCGCCGAGCGGGTCGGCGTCTACCACGGCATGTACCTCCTGCGCATGGAGGAGGCCCTGGCCACCGACTATCCGGGGCTCAAGCACCTCCTCGGCGACGACGGCTTCTTCGCCCTCGTGCGCGGCTACGTGCAGCGGCATCCCTCGCGCCACTTCAGCCTGAACCGCCTGGGCGACCACCTGCCGGAGTTCGTGGCCGGCGCCCCCCTCCGCCGGCGAGACTTCTGCGCCGACCTCGCCCGCCTCGAGCTGGCCCTCAGCCAGGCCTTCGACGCGGAGGAGAGCCCGGTGCTGGGGGAGGCCGAGGTGGCGGCCGTGCGCCCGCAGGAATGGGAGCGCGCGCGCCTGGTGCCGGTAGCCTCGCTGCGCCTGCTCGCCCTGCGCTATCCCGCGCCCGCCTACCTCGATTCCCTCGACGACGCGGCCCACCGCCATCCGCCCCTCCGCAAGAAGGCGGCGTACGTGGCCGTGTACCGGCGCGACTACCGCGTCTTCCGCCTGGCCCTCGCCAAGCCCGCCCACGCCCTCCTGGCCGACCTGGCGGCGGGAATGCCCCTGGGCGCTGCGGTAGCGGCGGCCCTGGTGCGGCCTTCACGCCCGCGGCCGGGCGAGGACGAGCTGTTCCGGTGGTTCCGGCAGTGGGTGGCGCACGGCCTCTTCGCACGGGTGGCGGCCGGCGACTGAGCGGTTGTGCCGTGGCCCGCGGTGGTGCGCCTGACTTTCGTCATCACTCTGGACGGGAGCGCGCCCACTAATCCCGTCGCGCGGTCGGCCCGGCTACACGCTTCATTGTCTGATTGGTTGGCTGCGTCATCTTGTCGTTGTTGATCCCAGGCTGACGAGCAGTTCGTCGAGTTGGTCGAGCGCCTCAGGCATGGCGCCCGTCGATCCGGAACCGGCGTCAAGCGCTTCCTTCGAGGGATAGAGATCGCGCACCACCACCAACGTTCTGCCGGCGATCTCATCGAAGGTCACCGTGGTGACGGTCATGCCGCCATCGCCTTCCTCGTTCGTCCAAACGAGACGCGAATCGGGTGTCACTTCCAGGTACGTGCCGAAGAACTCCATGGTCGAATCCTGGTGGCGAAAGACCAAACGGTACCCGCCTCCCACACGAACATCCATCTCGCAGGAAAGCAGGGTCAGACCATACGATCTTGGCACCCACCACCTCCTGAATAGATCTGCCTTGGTCCACGCCTCGAACACGAGGCGCGCCGGACCGTTGACGGTTCGTGTGACGACGAGTTCGCGCTCGGACCTCCGTTCCACCGTCGTGTGGTTCTTCGTTGGGGCGGCTTCACCTTCTCTTCTTTCGTCCATCGACTCTTTCCTTTCGCTTCAATTTCTCGACAACCTTGTCCAACTCGTCAAAGCGTGCGCTCCAGAGCCGGCGGTACCTTTCGATCCACTCCGCCTCTTCTTGCAGACCGCGTAGGCCGAGCCTGCAGGTGCGCACGCGTCCGACCTTCTCCGTGGTGACGAGCCCCGCCTGCTCCAGGACGCCGACATGTTTCTTCATGCCCGTGAGGGTCATGTGGAACCTCTGGGCAAGCGCCGTGATCGACGCGTCCGCACGCCCGAGTTGCTCCAGAACACCGCGCCGGGTGGCGTCCGAGAGTGCTCCGAACGAGACATCGAAGTTGGGCTGGAGACACTGAACCATATGGCTCAGTGTACAAGATGGAGCGATGGCATGCAATGGGGCAGCGAGCGATCTGCACCGCGCCCCCTTGGACCCCCGCCCTCGCGTCGGGAGTGAATCCCGCCGCTCGGGCGCCCGTTGCGTTGGCGTGGTTGGTGGGCCCGGCAGGGCTCGAACCTGCGACTAGCCGGTTATGAGCCGGCCGTAGGCGTCATCGAGCAAGGGGGCGCTGCGCCGCGCCCCCTTGGACCCCGCCCTCGCGTCGGGAGTGAATCCCGCCGCTCGGGCGCCCGTTGCGTTGGCGTGGTTGGTGGGCCCGGCAGGGCTCGAACCTGCGACTAGCCGGTTAT